>DATATP010000199.1:0-1682 GCA_036268715.1 Rhizomicrobium sp.
GCTGCGAGCCGGGAGCTGGCCGAAATTATCGCTTCACGGACTGCTGAAGATCGCCGATTCATTGTGGGTCTCGAACAAGAACAACTTATCCGACTTCATCACGGGGTGGGTACGCGGGTTCGCAACGACTTCCGTGGCAACAAACTGCCCGCGCTTCGGAGATGGGCGCACAGCCAGTTGCCAGAAAGCAGCGCGCTTTCCTTCGATGCTCTATCGTATCCGATACTGGCGGAGATTTGGCGCGCGCTCAAAGGCGCGTAGCGACGATTTTACAGAATGACGTTTTATGCGTCTTTTGCGCTAGCCGCAATAATTCACCGGACATCGTGTTGAGGGCGGCGGGAGCGACATAAGCTGTTGGATTCGTGTATAATTTGGTTGCTCAGACCAGATCAGCCGAAGCCAACGGAGTTCGCGCCCGCCATGGACGAAGGTACAGGGATTCTGCCGGGTTTGTCACCGGTTGCGGGCAAGCCGGTGCATGTCGCTTTCGACGGCGGCCAGATGACATCGGACAGCGGAATACTGCTACTCGCGGCGATTGAGCAGCGGCTTGGGATCGCTGAGCGATTGGCCGGTTGCATCGAGGATCGGCGCGCGCCGGAACGGGTGCGGCATACGCTTGCCGAGATGATCCGCTACCGCGCCTTGCTGATCGCCGCCGGCTATCCTGATGGCAACGACTGTGACGCGCTGAAATCCGATCCCGCCTTCAAGATGGCGGTCGGGCGACTGCCCGAGAGCGGCGCCGACTTGTGCTCGCAACCGACGATTAGTCGGCTGGAGAATCTGCCCGGTCCGAGCGCGCTCAAACGCATGATGGTGGCGATGGTCGAGTTGTTCTGTGACAGCTTCGAACAGGTCCCCCGGCGCATCGTGCTCGACATCGACGACACTGAAGACCGGGTGCACGGCGGCCAGCAACTGGCGCTGTTCAACGCTTATTACGACAGCCGCTGTTTCCAGCCGATCCATATCTACGAAGCGACCACGGCTAAGCCGGTAGCGATCATTCTGCGTCCCGGCAAGACGCCGGACGGGGCCGAGGTGACGCTGGTGCTGCGCCATGTCATCAGCCGCATCCGCGCCCGCTGGCCGGCAGTCGACATCGTGGTACGCGGCGACAGCCATTACGCCCGGCCCGAGGCGATGGCATGGTGCGAACGCAAGCGTATCGGCTACATCTTCGGGCTGGCCGGCAATTCGGTGCTGCTGCGTCGGGTCGGCGATCTCGCCGAGGATGCTGCGATGGGCCGCATCGATGGTGACGCCGAGAAGGTCCGCCGCTACGGCGAACTGCGCTACGCCGCCACCAGTTGGAAGATCGAGCGCCGCGTCATCGCTCGCGTCGAGGCCGGTCCTCAGGGGGCCGACAGCCGCTTCATCGTCACCAATCTGGCGGGCCTGCCCAAGGCGCTCTATGAGAAGGTCTATTGCGCCAGAGGACAGGCCGAAAATCTGATCAAGGCGCACAAGCTGCACCTTGCCTCCGACCGCACCTCTTGCACCAAGGCGACCGCCAACCAGTTCCGCCTCTTGATCCACACCGCCGCCTACTGGCTACTGTTGAGGCTGCGCAGTCTGGCGCCCCGGACATCGTTCTGGCGCGACGCCCAGTTCGACACGATCCGGCTGTGCCTGATCAAGGTGGCCGGCCGCGTCACCGAGATGGTCACCCGCAT
>DATATP010000200.1:0-3128 GCA_036268715.1 Rhizomicrobium sp.
CACATTGGTCGGAATATAGGCCGAAACGTCGTTGGCCTGGGTCTCGATGACGGGAAGGGCGGTCAGTGAGCCCGCGCCATTGTCCTCGTTCAGCTTGGCGGCGCGTTCCAGCAACCGACTGTGCAGATAGAAGACGTCGCCCGGATAGGCTTCGCGCCCCGGCGGCCGGCGCAGCAGCAGCGACATCTGGCGATAGGCGACCGCCTGCTTGGACAGATCGTCATAGATGATCAGCGCATGCATGCCATTGTCGCGGAACCATTCGCCCATGGCGCAGCCGGAAAAGGGCGCGAGGAATTGCAGCGGCGCGGGTTCGGATGCGGTGGCGGCGACAACGATCGTGTAGTCGAGCGCGCCGGCATCGGCCAACGTCCGGACGATCTGTGCGACGGTCGAGCGCTTCTGCCCGATCGCGACATAGATGCAATAAAGTTTCTGGCTTTCATCGCCGGTGGCGTTGATCGCCTTCTGATTGATGATGGCGTCGATCGCCACCGCGGTCTTTCCGGTCTGGCGGTCGCCGATGATCAGCTCGCGCTGGCCGCGGCCGATCGGGATCAGGGTGTCGATCGCCTTCAGGCCGGTCTGCACTGGCTCATGGACCGACTTGCGGGGAATGATGCCGGGCGCCTTCACGTCCACCCGGCGGCGTTCGGCCACGCCCGTCAAATCGCCCTTGCCGTCGATCGGATTGCCCAGCGGATCGACCACCCGCCCCAGCAACGCTTTTCCCACCGGTACCTCCACGATGGCGCCGGTGCGCTTGACGGTATCGCCTTCCTTGATGGTGGCGTCGGAGCCGAAAATCACCACCCCGACATTGTCGGTCTCGAGGTTGAGCGCCATGCCCTTGATGCCGCCGGGAAACTCAACCATCTCGCCCGCCTGCACCTTGTCCAGGCCATAGACGCGGGCGATGCCGTCTCCAACGGAGAGAACCTCGCCGACTTCCGAAACCTGTGCCTCGGCGCCGAAATTGGCGATCTCGCGCTTGAGGATGGCCGAGATTTCGGCGGGCTGGATATCCATCTTCAATGTCCTTTCATGGCCGCTGCCAGGCCGTTCAGCTTGGTGCGGAGTGACGAATCGATCATGCGTGAGCCGACGCGGACGACAAGGCCGCCGAGCAGCGACGGATCGATTTTGGTGTGAAGCCGCGGCTCTTTGCCGAGCTTGGATTTGAGCATCGCCTTGAGCTCGGCGACTTCGCCGGCGGATAGCGCACGGGCAGATGTGACCTGGGCCTCGGTTTCGCCGCGTGAGCTGGAAACCAGTCGCTCATAGGCGGCGATCACCTCTTCCAGGGCGAACAGCCGGCGTTTGTGCGCCAGGAGCAACACCAGATTGGTCGCAAGCGCACCCGCCCCCATTCTCGCCAGCACGGCTTTCATGGCGCGGCCCTGCGTTTCATGGTCGAACATTGGCGACTTGACCAACCGCGCCAGGTCGGGGCTTTCCTGCAGGGCCCTGCGCAGGGCCGTAAGATCGGCGCTCAGCGTGTCGATCGCGCGCTGCTCCTGGGCCAGCCCGAAAACCGCATTGGCGTAACGCCCCGCCAGACCGTGCTCCGTCGCCACATTCATCCTTCGCGGCCCGCTTTAAGGTGCCGCCAACTGCTGATAAGCTACTGAATTAGCTGATATATTATTCGGGCGCCCGAGTCACCCCAGCGCGCGGCAGCCAGTTAGCATGGGCATTACCAGGGTGCAATATCGGGTTTCTGCCAGAAAGTCGCGGGTTTAGCCGATGCCGCGGAAGAAACGCGACAGGCGGATTTGTCCCAGCCAGGTCCACACCGCGCGCGCGTTCAGAAAGTCGTACGAACCCACCAGCAGGTCGGCCCGGGCCACCAGATTTTCCGTGGGTACCAGACCGACACCGCCCTGGTCCTGCGGCACGCGGCTGTCCAGTGAATTGTCCCGATTGTCGCCCATGACGAACAGATGGCCCGGGGCAACCTTTACCGGCGCGGTATTGTCCAGCCATCCGTCCCATTGCCATTTGAAGATCGGATGTTTCACGCCATCGGGTAAGGTCTCGATATAGCGTGGGACCGCTACTGTGTTGCCGGTGCCGTCTTCGACCTGACCGGTGCCAGCCGCCACAAGCGGCAAGATCCGGCCATTGATGACCAGGTGACCATGGATCATCTGCACCGTATCTCCCGGCAGACCGATCACCCGTTTGACCAGCGTCTCTTTGGTATTGACCGGATGGCGGAATACCACCACGTCGCCGCGGTTCGGCAGGCGGCCGAGCAGCCGCTGCCGGGCGTGGGGTCCGATCGGGAAGGGCGGGGAATAGCGGCTATAGCCATAGGCGAATTTGTCGCCCAGGAAGGCGTCGCCGATCTGCAAGGTCGGCTCCATCGAGCCGGAGGGCACATAAAAAGGCTGCGCCAGCGCGGTGGTCGAGGCGAAGACGAACGCCATGACCGCCAGCGGTTCGGCGATCCAGTTCCAGGCGCGCACGACAAAACTGGCGGAATTCGGAAACATCGCGAAATTGTGCCTGTCGGGACGGGCTGTGCAACCCCCTTTATCGTTAATCCTTGACGAGGGAGGGGCAAGACGCGATATGCGCCTCGTTCGGCCCTCCCTGTGCCATTTGAGACCTGCATGATCGAGATCACCCAGGAATTCGGGTTCGACGCCGCCCATTGGCTGGGCGACGGCGCGACCGAAAACCGCCGGCTGCACGGCCATTCCTTCTATGCCGAGGTTACTTTGCGCGGAGAGCCCGATCCCGCGACCGGCTTTCTGCGCGATTTCGGAGACATGAAACGGGCCCTGGATGCGATCCACGATACGTTGGATCATCGACTGCTCAACGAGATCGAGGGCCTGGGCGTGCCTACCCTGGAGAATCTGGCCCGCTTTATTTTCGAGCGCGCCCGCGCCGCGCTGCCGGAAGTGACGCGAGTGAAATTGCGCCGTCCTTCCTATGGCCAGACCTGCGTCTACCGAGAGACCTGATGGCGAAGAAACAGACCCAACTCGGTCGCAACGCGAAGCAGCCTGCGTCTCCGGAGCATGCGGTCCTGGAAGCCGTGCGCAATCCCCATCCCGATAGTGACTATGTGGTGCGTTTCACGGCGCCGGAATTCACCACATTGTGCCCGATCACGG
>DATATP010000201.1:0-4116 GCA_036268715.1 Rhizomicrobium sp.
TCGGCATTCCCGTGGTTCCCGGCTCCGATGGCGCGGTCGGCCCCGATGACGATGCCATGGCGATCGCCAGGCAAATCGGCTTTCCGGTGCTGGTGAAGGCAGCGGCCGGCGGCGGCGGACGCGGCATGAAGGTCGCGCAATCGGCGGCCGACCTGCCGCTGGCGCTGGCCACCGCGCGGGCGGAAGCCAAGAGCGCGTTCGCCAACGACCAGGTCTATATGGAGAAATATCTCCAGAAGCCGCGCCACATCGAATTGCAGGTGCTGGCCGATTCTCACGGCCACGTCATCCATCTGGGCGAGCGCGATTGCTCGCTGCAGCGCCGCCACCAGAAAGTCTGGGAAGAAGCGGGCTCGCCCGCGCTCAACGCCAAACAGCGCGACGATATCGGCGTTGTCGTCACCAATGCGCTCAAGAAGCTGGGCTATCTGGGCGCGGGCACGATCGAGTTCCTGTTCGAGGACGGCCAGTTCTACTTCATCGAGATGAACACGCGCCTGCAGGTGGAGCATCCGGTCACCGAAGCGATCACCGGCATCGACATCGTGCGCGAACAGATCCGCATTGCGGCGGGCGGCGCGATGGAGATGACGCAGGAGGACGTGACGTTCAGCGGTCACGCCATCGAATGCCGCATCAACGCGGAGAACCCGTTCACTTTCAAACCGTCGCCGGGGACGATTACGCAGTTTCATCCGCCGGGCGGGCTTGGCGTGCGCTTCGACAGCGCCATGTATGACGGCTACAAAATTCCGCCCTATTACGATTCACTGGCAGGCAAACTGATTGTCCACGGCCGCAACCGCAACGAGACGCTGATGCGCCTGAAGCGCGCGCTGGACGAGCTGGTCGTCGGCGGCATCGAAACGACCACTCCGCTGTTTCAGACGCTGGTGCGCGAGCCGGACATCATCAACGGCGACTACAACATCCACTGGCTGGAACAATTTCTCGAACGGCACAACGCGAAATAGTCCGTGGTCTCGCCGGCGGATGCCCGACTCGCGCTAGGGTGGGACATAACAAGCGAGGGAACCACCATGACATTTCTCGATAAATACCAGTCGCAATTGCTTGCCATCCTGCGCATTGTCGCCGGGCTTCTGTTTCTGGAACATGGTTGCGTGAAGCTGCTGCATTTTCCCATTTCCATGCCGATCCCGCCGGGGAATATCGGGATGATCCTCATGGTTGCGGGCACCATCGAACTCATCGGCGGCGCGTTGATAACGATTGGGCTGTTCAGCCGTATCGCCGCGTTTATCGCATCGGGCGAGATGGCGATCGGCTATTGGATCGTGCATGTCCCCAAGGGTGGGTTGTGGCCAGCCATCAACGGTGGCGGTGAGGCGATCCTGTTCTGCTTCCTCTTTCTTTATCTGGCGGCGGCCGGTCCGGGCGCCTGGGCGCTCAATCGTCGATAGGCATTTCTAAAATCGTTTGGCGCGGGGCTATGGTGGCGTCATGCACGCCCCGCGCCTGACCCCTGAACAGCTTTTGCTGGCCTATCGCGCCGGGGTCTTTCCTATGGCCGAGCGGCGCGACGATCTCGACCTGTTCTGGGTGTCGCCCGATGCGCGCGGGATCATGCCGCTGGACGGCTTCCACCTGCCCCGCCGTCTCGCCCGCACCATCAAAAGCGACCGCTTCACGGTGAAAGTTGACACTGCCTTCGAGGCGGTGATGCGCGCCTGCGCCGAACCCGCCGGTGACAGAAAAGAGAGCTGGATCAATGCCGAAATCCTGTCTCTTTACACATCGCTTCATCGCACGGGCCATGCCCATTCGGTGGAATGCTGGCAGGACGGCGAACTCGCCGGCGGGCTCTATGGCGTCAAACTGGGCGCGGCCTTTTTCGGCGAGAGCATGTTTTCGCGGGCGCGCGACGCCAGCAAGGTGGCGCTGGCCCATCTCGTCGCGCGGCTGAAGGCGGGCGGTTTCACCCTGCTCGATTCGCAGTTTCTCACCAGCCATCTGGCGCAGTTCGGCGCCGTCGAAATCCCCCGCGATGACTATCTGGATTTGCTGGAGGATGCGGTCGCCCGCGAAGCCGACTTCTACTGCCCGGCGCCTTCCGGCAAATCGGGCATCGCTTCCTTGGCGTTCGCGTCCGGCGATGTTTCCTTGACCGCAGAAGTGGAAGCGATGAGGGGCAACACCTGGCCCGGCTGGTTGGTGGTGCAGTTGATTACCCAGACGTCGTAGAGCGGATGCTGCAACCCGTTCAGCGACGGGCTCGACGCCAGCATCCATCCCGAAAACACGGCGCGTGCATCCTGATCGGGACGATGATCCTCGATCTGCAGGAAGGCCGTCGTCTCCGGCGGCTCGCTGGGCGGCGTCGAATAGCAATAGCGCGCGGTGATGGTCAGCGTCGCATATGTCACGGGCACGCCAACGGGGGCCAGAACATTCGAAGGGCGGCCCGTGATTTTGTCGAGGCCGCGCAGGATGACCAGCCGCTTCACGCCGTCCTTGCCCGGTATGGCGGTGTCGAGCAGCGCCTGTTCTTCTTTCTGTTCAGGCGTCAGCGGGCCTTGCTGTTTCAGCACGGGCGGGGGCGCCAGCGCCTGCTGCATGGCGGGTGTCATTGTTGGAGCGGCAGGTTTTGCGGCTGCGGATTTTGCAGGCGCGGCCTTTGCCGGAGTGGGAGAAATGGCGGGCGTCTGCGCCAGCGCCGCGGTCGCAAGCAGCGCACCGGCGAAACCGAAGGCGGCGGCCCGGATCATTTCCCGCCGCCCATCACCGCGCGGCCGATGAGTCCCATCAGATCCACCGCGCCTTGTGTGTTGGTGAGTTCGCCGCCATTGGCGAGCATGGTCAGGCTGCCGCCCGGCTGGATGGCCAGATAGGAGCTGCCGAGAATGCCCGACGAGGTGATCTTCACCGATGAATCGTCCGGCACCTTATAGTCGTTGGCGATGTTCATATGGACGATGGCGTAATAGGTTTTCGGATCCAGCGACAGCGTCGTCACCGTGCCGATCTTGATTCCATGCAGGCGCACATCCGTCCCCGGCGCCACTCCATCGGCGCTGGAGAAACTCGCCTTCACCTCATAGCCGTTGACGCTACCCGCTCCGGTGCTGGTATAGGCGAAGAACAGGAACGTGGCCGCGACAGCCACGACGATGGCGCCGATCAGTGTTTCGACGGTGTTGTTGTTCGACATTTATTTGGGTGTCCACGCTTCGTAGTCGCCGGTGGCGGCAGGCCGCTCGCCGCTGCGGGCAAGGCTGCCTTCCGGGCGATGCGCACCGTCGGTGCCGGTCATGTTCGGTTGATAGCCGCGCTGCCAGCTTTGGCTTTTCAGCGGCGCCGTTGTCGGCGGATTCTTGAACGTGTGGTGCAGCCAGCCATGCCAGTCGGGCGGAATGCGACTGGCTTCCACCGTTCCGTTGTAGATGACCCAGCGGCGCTTGCCGCCTTTGTTCTGGTAATAGCGGTTGCCGAATTTGTCGGTGCCCACCGGCTCGCCCGACCACCAGGTTGTCAGAAGCGTGCCGAGCGTTGCGTTACGCCACCAGGCAAAGATCATCGTGAACAGACGCATGGGGTTCCACCGGATTCGCGAAACCGCACTATATAAGCGCACGCGGAACCGCGCCACGGTGTTGGAGTCGCGGTTCTGGCATGTTCCGTCACTCCAAAATCGGCGGCCGGGATGTGGACGGATTGGGGATTGCCGTCACGACACTGAAATTTATTTCTGCGCGATTCCGGGTTAATCGCTTGACATGATGTTTTCTGCGGGAAAAACGCATTGTGCACAGCACAAGATTTAGTAGTTAAGTTCCGATTAACCACTTTCTATCTTGTCAGCGTCGATTGAGCGGTCCAGATTTACGGCCAGCCGCTCACTGCGGCACAACATCTGGGACGCACAATCCAACCAGCGTCCGGGGCCCTCCGCGCTTGAATGCGTCCCCGGCGATGGGATTTTCGTCCCCGAAATGTCGCGGTGAGAGGGGGACCAACTACCAGACCGCCGGGGATTCAAGCCATGCGTATTCGTCGCCAGTTCACAAAAGAAGGCCGTTCCGCTTACGACGGCATCGCGTTCCGCAGCGCCGTCAGTGAAATCCGCAATCCCGACGGCTCGATCGTCTTTCAGCA
>DATATP010000202.1:0-8682 GCA_036268715.1 Rhizomicrobium sp.
CTTGCGGCTGCCGAACCAGCGGATCACATCGCCAATCTCGTCATTGGGATGCTCCAAATCCTCCGAGACGGTGCCCTGGCAGAAATTGAGGCCGTGATAGGAGCTCTCATGCATGCCGACAAATTTCTTGAGCCCATCAATTGTACCCAGCACCCGATCGACGCCGCGATAGCCCTGGGGAGGCACGCCGGGATCCTGGGGATGACAGGCGATCTGCACCTTATATTGGTTCGCCACCGGCACGACATGAGAGAGGAAATAATCGATCCGTTCCCAGAAGGCGTCGGCATTGACCGGCCCCGCCTTGGTGAGAGGCGGGTTTTTCGCCGCCGCTTCCTGGTAGTTCCAGCGATTGTACATGGTATCGCCGCGGCCATGCACTTCTTCCAGGCGTAACACGCCCAGGATGCTCATATTGTATTTGAGACAGCGTATGCCGACCGCGGCACAGTTCTTGATATGATTCTGGAATGCTTCGATGTCGTGGTCGCGCTGGGGACTTTGGCCCAGCATGATGGCGGGATTCTTTTCGCGGTCGATCAGCGAGGAGCTGAGCAGCACGCTGTCCACCAGTTCGACCTTCAGCTTCCATTTGTTAGCAAGATCGAGCATCTGCTTCAGATCGTCGACCGTGGGATAGAGGGAGCCCGGCGCCTGCCCGGCCGGACTGGAGCAGATGGCGTCCACGCCATAGCGCGCCACCCACCCTGCGGAGTGATCGGTGAGTGCGCCGAACTGGTGGCCCAGCCGCGCCTTCAAGGGCGGCAGCTTGGCGCTGGCGCAAGCTCCGCCCGGAATACCCGGCGCGGCCTCGGCAGGCGCGATGCCCGAAGCGGCGGCAAGACCCGCGGCTCCGGCGGTGGTGGAAAAGAATGTACGGCGATCCATTGGCGTTCCCTTGAGGTTATCGATTGACGGCGCGCGGCCGGCTTTTTGCATGATGTCGCGGCTCGCCAGACTGCGCAATTCGGCCAGCCATGTCATTGCGGCATCGTTGATGGCAGAGAGTCGGTTTGACGGGAAGTGGCGCGATCGGGGATAAAGCGCCTCGATGCATACCAACAGGGATTTCATGAAAAACATTCTCGCAACTGCAGCAATCGCCGCATCGATCGCGGTAGCGCTGCCCGCATTCGCTGCTGGACCGGATTATGTGACGATCGTTCTGACCAAGGACGTGAACCGCACGCCGGCCCAGACCTGGGCCAAGATCGGTCCCTATTGCGCCATCCAGGACTGGTTCAAAACGCCATGCACCATCGCGTCGGGTGACGGCAAGAATGTCGGGACGGTGCGCGATCTCAAGCGCGACAGCAACGCCATCGTCGAGGTGATGGTGGCGAAGACCCCCTGGTCCTACACCTACACCCAGCCTGCCACCACGATCCTTTATCACGGCACCTTGGCAGTCGAGCCGACGGATGCCGGCAAGCATACGCGGATCGTCTACACTCTGTTCTACGACGCGGCGTCGCTGGGAGATAAAAAACAAGCCGACCGCGCCTCCCGGGTCAAGCGGTTCAGTGAAGGCCTGGACGCAATGAAGGCGATGGCTGAAGCCCAGTAACAGATGCCCATCGACATATTGCAACTTGTCCCCCTGCGGCCCGAAATCCAGGTCAAGCTGGCCGAACGTTATCGTCTGCACGGCCAGGAGGCGTTGGACAGGGTTGCCGGCATCGTTCGCGGCGTGGTGACCAACGGCCATTCGGGCCCGGATTCTGCGATGCTTGACCGGCTGACGGCGTTGGAAGTCATCTGTTCGGCCAGTGTCGGCTATGACGGCATCGCGGTGGAGTATGCGCGGTCCAAGGGCATTCCCGTTACCAACACGCCCGATGTACTCAATGCAGATGTCGCCGATCTCGCCATCGCGCTGATGGTGATGACGGCGCGGCGGCTGCTTGCGTCGGATCGCTGGGTCCGCGACGGCAACTGGGAAAGAAAACGCGATTATCCGCTTGCCGCAACCGTCAGCGGCGGGCGGCTCGGGCTTCTGGGCATGGGCCGTATCGGACAGGCGATCGCTCGCCGCGCGGCCGCGATGGACATGACCATTGCCTACACCGCCCGCCGTCCCGTCGAGGCGGTTGCCTATCGGCATTATCCCGATTTGATCGGTCTTGCACAGGACAGCGATTTTCTGATTGTGATCGTGCCATCCTCGCTTGAGACAAAAGGAATCGTGAATCGCGCGGTCTTAGAGGCGTTGGGTCCCACGGGCATTCTGGTCAATGTCGCGCGCGGGGCGGTGGTGGACGAGGACGCGCTGGTCGATGCGCTCAAATCCGGCAGGCTGGGCGGTGCGGGACTGGACGTGTTCGCCCGGGAGCCGCATGTGCCCGAAGCTTTATTCGGCATGGACAATGTCGTGCTGACGCCGCATGTCGGCAGCGCTACCGTCGAGACGAGGCGGGCCATGAGTCAATTGGTGCTGGACAATCTGGATGCCCATTTCGCCGGCAGGGCGCTGCTGACGCCGATCTTGAAATAGCCGACCAAGTCGAAGTGGCTCAAGCTCCTGTTAGGGCCGAAGGGGATGTGCGGCCGAGGGCGCAGGCGAGCGATGGATGGGTTGGAAGTGGTTGGAAGCGCCGTTCGCTGGGGTGGAGGACGAACCCATAACCAGCCCCCCGATAATCGCCAGCCAGAGCGCAGCAGAAATTACCACCACGAAAAAGGCGACGCGCCCCGGCGGCCATTTCTTGATGGCCGCTGAAGAATGGGAAACGCCCGTTTTTTGATCCGGTAATGCCAATGGGCCCCCACCCTCCTGCATACAGCATTATGCAGCAAACGAGGGCTTTGGGCGAGAGCGATAGTTAAGGAACTTACTTGGTAGAGAAAAGAGCCTCCGGCCAGACCGATCCGGTTGGCCGAGAATATCGAAGGGACACCGGCAATGGGCAGTCTTAAAACACGGTGCCGTAGCTCTTAAACGACGCTATGCGCTCACGAACCGGTCAGTGGATGCTGGCGCCTCTGAGGCGTTCCAATTGGTCTTTAATTCGTAGTTTCTGTTTCTTGAGCGCCGCAATCCGCAACTCGTCCCAATCGGGATTGGCCATCTCTGCGTCTATGATTTCTTCGATTTTTCTGTGCTGATTGGAAAGATGTTTGATTTGCCCCTGTAGCGCCATGCAGTCACCTCATCGCTTTGGGTCGCACCCGGCGGCGTTTCCTTTCCGGAAAACGTCTCCAAGGCCCGGAAATTAAAGCACTATCGCCCCAGCCTGTCATCCCCCAAAAGGAGGGGGCACGCCCCTTCCCCCTCTTACCGCGGAGTTGTAAAGGGTTGCCGATGGAACATTTCGCGGAACCGGGAAAAGGCAAAGCCGAGCGGCTGGTTGTCGGTATTTCCGGGGCGTCGGGGGTGGCCTATGCGATCAGACTTCTGGAAGCCATTAAGGAGTTGGGGATAGAATCGCATCTGGTAATGACCAAGCCTGCGGAAATGACCATCGGTTATGAGACGGACCTCACGCCAAGACAGGTCGCAGCCAAGGCGGATTACCATTATGCCATCGGCGATGTCGGCGCCGCGATCGCCAGCGGGAGCTTCAAGACCGGCGGCATGATCGTTGCCCCTTGCTCGGTGCGCAGCATGAGTGAGATCGCCACAGGGGTAACGACAAGTCTTCTGACCCGCGCGGCGGACGTATGCCTCAAGGAGCGGCGCAGGCTGGTGCTGATGGTGCGGGAGACGCCATTGCATCTGGGTCATCTAAGATCGTTGGTGTCGCTGGCGGAAATGGGCGCAATCATCCTGCCTCCGGTGCCGGCCTTTTATGCCGAGCCGAAAAGCCTGGGCGATCTGGTCGATCAGATGGTGGGCCGGGCGCTGGATTTGTTCGGCTATGCTTGGCCGAATGTGAAGCGCTGGGGTGAGGATATTTCCGAGGGCAAACGCCGGCCGGCCTCCGCACGCGCGCCTGGCCCAAACGAGGCAGACGGCCTTACAGGACCGTCGGATCCGCAAAGGCCGAAGAGGCCCAGAAAGTGACTGGCCGCGTCACCGATCCCGACGAAGTGGAGGCCCGTGCCAAGCTCGCCTCGCTGGTGCAGGAGCATCGCGATCTCGATGCCGCGATCGAAGCGCTGGCGAAAGGTGGCAATCCAGATCAGTTCGCCATGGCGCGGCTGAAGAAGCGCAAGCTTCAACTGAAAGACGAGATCACCGAGATCAACAATTCCCTGCTGCCGGACATTATTGCCTGAGACCGGCGGTGAAGATCGGCGCTTGTATCCTCCGCAACCGGAGATCACGCGGCGGCCAATGCTCCGAGCTTTTGGCGGATCGCCGTCAAGGCCGCTTCGCTCTTACCCGCATCGGGACCGCCGGCCTGGGCCATATCGGGGCGGCCTCCGCCGCCTTTGCCGCCCAGCGCTTCGGCCGCCGCCCGCACCAGATCGACCGCACTGACGCGGCCGATCAGATCGTCGGTGACGCCGACCACCACCGATGCTTTGCCGTCGATGGCCGCGACGAAAGCGACCACGCCGGAGCCGATGCGCTTTTTGGCTTCGTCGGCAAGACTTTTCAGGTCTTTGGCCGATACGCCGTCGACGACACGCAAATCCACGCCCACACCGGCAACTTCGGCCCGGCCCATGCCGGACGCAGCGGAGCTGCCTTGTGCAGTGCCAACCGAACCTGCGAGAGCTAGCTGTTTCCTGGCTTCCGCAAGTTCGCGTTCCAGGCGGCGACGCTCCTCTGACAATTGCGCCACCCGCGCCGGCAATTCGCCCAACGGCGCCTTCAGCGCCGCCGCCGCATCGCGCGCGATCCCTGCGTGGCCCGCGAGATAGCAGCGCGCATGTTCGGAGGTGAGCGCCTCGATGCGGCGCACGCCCGCCGCCACAGCGCCTTCCGACAGGATGGTGAAGAGGCCGATATCGCCAAGACGGTGAACATGCGTGCCGCCGCACAATTCGACGGAAAAAGCGCGATCTTCCTCATGGTCACGGCCCATGGAGAGCACCCGCACTTCGTCGCCATATTTTTCGCCGAACAGCGCCTCGGCCCCGGCGGCGACGGCCTGATCGGTCGGCATCAGCCGTGTCGCAGTATCCGAATTTTGGCGGATGACCTCATTGACCTGGGCTTCGATGCGCTGGAGCTCATCATGGGTGACCGGCTTGGGATGGGAAAAATCGAAGCGCAGCCGCTCGGCCGTGACCAGCGAACCTTTCTGGCTGACATGACCGCCCAACACCCGCTTCAGCGCGGCGTGCAACAGATGGGTGGCGGAGTGGTTCGCGCGGGTGGCGCGTCGCCGCTCGTCATCGACCTTCCAGTCGACCGCATCGCCGGTCCCGAAGCCGCCTTCGATGATCTTGACGGTGTGGACGTGAAGCGCGCCGAGCTGTTTCTGCGTATCGACGACGTCGCCGCGGCCTTTGGCCGAGGTGACGGTGCCGGTATCGCCCGCCTGGCCGCCGGATTCGCCATAAAAAGGCGTCTGATTGGCGACGATCTCCACCGTCTCGCCCGCGACGGCCCCCGTCACGCGCGATCCATCCTTGAACATCGCGACGATGGCGCCTTCGGCTTCCTCGGTATCGTAACCAAGGAATTCCGTGCGGCCGACTTCGTCCAGCACGGCAAACCATTGGGTCTGGCTCGCCGCCTCGCCCGAGCCGGCCCAGGACTTGCGCGCTTCCTCGCGCTGTTTCTGCATGGCGAAGGTAAAGCCGTCCTGATCGACCGCGATGCCACGGGCGCGCAAGCTTTCCTGGGTGAGGTCGAGGGGAAAGCCATAGGTGTCGTAAAGTTTGAACGCGACATCGCCAGTGAGCCGGTCGCCCGACGTCATCCCGGCCGTGGCTTCCTCCAGCAGTTTGAGGCCGCGCGCCAGAGTCTCGCGGAAACGGATTTCCTCAAATTTCAGGGTCTCGGTTATAAGCGCCTCGCTGCGCTTGAGTTCGGAATAGGCGGTGCCCATCTCCGCGACCAGGGTCGGCACCAGCCGGTACATCAAAGGATCGCGTGTGCCCAGCAGATGGGCATGACGCATGCCGCGGCGCATGATCCGGCGCAACACATAACCGCGGCCTTCATTCGAGGGCAGCACGCCGTCCGCGATCAGGAACGAGGTCGAGCGCAGATGATCCGCAATGACCCGATGGCTGAACATCGCCTCGCCCTGACTGCCCGTGCCGCTCATCTGTTCCGACGCGGCGATCAGGTGGCGGAAGAGATCGGTATCGAAATTGCTTTGCACGCCCTGCAGCACGGTGGAGATGCGCTCCAGTCCCATGCCGGTGTCGATCGAAGGCTTGGGCAGGTCGGTGCGCGAGCCATCGGCATGGCTCTCATACTGCATGAAGACGAGATTCCAGATTTCGACAAAACGGTCGCCATCCTCCTCGGGTGAGCCGGGCGGGCCGCCCCAGACGGACGGGCCATGGTCGTAAAAGATTTCCGAGCAGGGGCCGCAGGGGCCGGTATCGCCCATCGACCAGAAATTGGCGCTGGTGCCGATGCGGATGATCTTCTCGTCGGGCAATCCCGCGATCTTTTTCCAGAGCCGGAAAGCCTCATCGTCGGTGGCATAGACCGTGACCAGAAGCCGGTCCTTGGAAAGGCCCAGGTCCCGGGTGAGAAATTCCCAAGCAAAACCGATCGCATCTTCCTTGAAATAATCGCCGAAGGAAAAATTCCCCAGCATCTCGAAAAAGGTCAGATGCCGCGCAGTATAGCCGACATTGTCCAGATCATTGTGCTTGCCCCCGGCGCGCACGCATTTCTGCGCCGTGGTGGCGCGCGAATAGGAGCGTTTTTCCTGGCCGGTGAAGATATTCTTGAACTGCACCATGCCTGCGTTGGTGAACATCAAGGTCGGATCGTTGCGCGGCACCAGCGGCGAGGATGCAACAATGCTATGGCCCTGGCCGGCGAAATAATCGAGGAACCCGGTGCGGAGGTCGGAAAGGCTTTTCATGGCCCCAGCTTGTAACGGCCCGCCAAAAGCTTGTCATCCATAAGCAAACCGCCCTTTTGGGGGCGAGCCGCATTATCCGACGGGCAAGCGGCTCCCAAACACAAAACCCAAGGCGCCGGCGAGAGCCGGAGCCCGTCTAAAAACAGAAGGCGCTCCCAAAAGGGAGCGCCTTCTGCCGAGGAGCCGGTTCCCGCTGCGAAAGGGAAACGACTCGAACTTTTCGCGAGGACCGTTCAGTCCTCTTCGGCATCCGCCTTTTCAGACGTGTCCAGCACCAGATTCTGGCCGATCTGGCCGGCGTTGGCCCGGATCGCAAGTTCGATCTTGTCGGCGACATCGCGATTGGCGGTGAGGAAGGTCTTGGCGGCTTCCCGGCCCTGGCCGATGCGCGAGCCGTCATAGGAATACCAGGAGCCCGACTTCTCCACGATCCCGGCCTTGACGCCGAGATCGACCAGCTCACCGACCTTGGACACGCCGACGCCATACATGATGTCGAATTCGACCTGCTTGAAGGGCGGGGCAACCTTGTTCTTGACCACCTTGACCCGGGTCTGATTGCCCACCACCTCGTCGCGGTCCTTGATCGCGCCGATGCGACGGATATCCAGCCGCACCGAAGCATAGAATTTCAGCGCATTGCCGCCGGTGGTGGTTTCGGGATTGCCGAACATGACGCCGATCTTCATGCGGATCTGGTTGATGAAGATGACAATGGTGTTGGACTTGGAGATGGAGCCGGTAAGCTTGCGCAGCGCCTGGCTCATCAGGCGGGCCTGCAAACCGGGCAGCGAATCGCCCATCTCGCCTTCGAGTTCGGCCTTGGGCGTCAGCGCCGCGACCGAATCGATGACGATGATGTCGATGCCGCCCGAACGCACCAGCGTGTCGGTGATTTCCAGCGCCTGTTCGCCCGTGTCCGGCTGGGAGATCAGCATTTCGTCGATATCGACGCCCAGCTTCTTGGCGTAGCCCGGATCGAGCGCATGTTCGGCGTCGATATAGGCCGCGATGCCGCCCTTCTTCTGCGCCTCGGCCACGGCATGGAGGGCCAGGGTCGTCTTGCCGGAGGATTCCGGCCCGTAAATTTCAATGACGCGGCCGCGCGGCAATCCACCGACGCCCAGCGCGATGTCGAGGCCCAGCGAGCCGGTCGAGACCGTGTCGGTGTCGAGGCCCAGATCGCGGCTGCCCAGCTTCATCACCGAGCCCTTGCCGAAGGCGCGGTCGATCTGGCTCAGCGCCGCCTCAAGCGCCCGCTTCCGCTCGGAATTCTCTTCTTTTTCCTTGCCCACTACGCGCAACGCCGCTGCTGCCTGTGCCATGCTTCGTCTCCATCTTGCACGCCACCGGAAGGGGCGCAATGAAGGCGAATGTACCCACTTTGTTCTTATTTGCAACCCACCATATAAGAGACTGATTCGGATGAGAAATACCCGGTCTTGTTCTAGGATCGTTCGCAAAATTTTGTAGATGGCAATAACCGCCTGAGCCAGCGAATCGGGGGGCCACAATTCGGCAAATTTGCCGATGGTTAGGATACATGAAAACGTCCGATACCCACTCCGGATCGGCGACAACCACAAGCCAGAGAAGCAGCCTTGGACCAAATCATTCTCAATTTGCCTTGGCAGATACAAGTTTCTTTGGCAGCCGGATACGCCGCTTATTTGCTGGCTTATATGGGGATAAGGAGCGCGCACCGGTCCATCGATATTACGTTCGTGACACTGGTGTT
>DATATP010000203.1:0-2761 GCA_036268715.1 Rhizomicrobium sp.
GTGATGCCCGAGGCCAGCACGAACAGCGCCAGCAGGAACACATAATAGGACGCCAGCATCGCCGCCGGGATGAAACACAGCGCGCCGCCGGCCATGATCGCCAGCCCGCCTACTACCGACATTTTATAGCCGATGCGCTCCAACAGCTTGGCCCAGGGCAGGGACATGGCGAAATAGGCGAAATAAAAGACGAACTGGATCAGCAGTGATTGAGCGTAATTAAGGGAAAACACGGCCTTGAGGTGGGGAACCAGAATGTCGTTGAGGACGGTGGTGAAACCCCACATGAAGAAGATGCTGGCCAGCACCGCCAGGGCGAAAGTGTAGCCGCCGGGGGCGGCGGCGCGGGCCGTTACCGGCGCGCCTGGTATGGAAGGCATGATTTCTCCCCATCCAGCCTGTCGTTTCCCGTTGCGTCCGGGATCGATCTGGCTTCTTATTTTGTCGGAGTATAGAACCGGGGCCGTTCAGGTCAATTGGTCCGACGGCCAAGGGGAAAAAACCATGAAAATTGCTGCATCGGCGTTGATTTTGGCATTGGGCTTCATGCTTCCGGCTGTCGCCGGACAGGCCAGCCGCGAGAAATTCGGCGCCATGCCGGATGGAAAGCCCGTGGATGCGGTGATGCTGACCAACAGCCATGGCATTTCGGCGCGCATCGTCGCCTGGGGCGCGATGCTGCAATCGCTGAAAATCCCCGGCCGGGACGGCAAGAGCGCGGATATCGAACTGGCCTATCCCGACATGAAGGGCTATCTGGCAAAACCGCAATTCTTCGGCGCCACCGTGGGCCGCTACGCCAACCGCATCGCGGGCGCTACCTTCACCCTGGACGGCAAGCGCTACACCCTCGACAAGAATGACACCACCAACAGCCTGCATGGCGGTTTTCACGGCTTCGACAAGCAGCTCTGGACCATCGATGCCGTCAAAAGCGGACCGGTCGCCAGCGTCACCCTCAGCCGCGTCAGTCCCGATGGCGAAGGCGGCTATCCAGGCACCCTGAAGGCCAGCATCACCTATGCGCTGGACGAGAAGAACCAGCTTACGCTCACCTACAGCGCCACGACCGACAAGCCGACCGTGGTCAACCTGACCAATCACAGCATCTTCAACATTGCGGGCGCGGCTTCGGGCCAGAGCGTGGACAACCAGATCCTGACCGTGGCCGCCAACGGCTATACGCCGGTGGACGCCACCCTTATCCCCACCGGGAGCATAACGCCGGTAGCGGGTACGGATTTCGATTTCCGCACTCCGCATCGGATCGGCAATCATCTGCGTGACGGCGGCGATCCGCAGATCGTGCTGGGCCATGGCTATGACCATAATTGGGTGCTGACGGCGGGCGTCACCCGGACGCCGCATTTTGCCGCACGCCTGTCCGACCCGGCATCGGGCCGCACCATGGAAATCTGGACCACCGAACCGGGCCTGCAGGTCTATACCGGCAATTTCCTGGACGGCACGGTGATAGGCAAGGATCATGAGATTTACCGCCAGGGCGACGGGATTGCCCTGGAGACCCAGCATTTCCCCGATTCACCCCATCACGCCAATTTCCCCAGTACGCGGCTGGATCCCGGTAAGACCTATCGCCAGGTATCGGTCTATCGCTTTTCGGTCGCGGCGCAGTAACATCCACAGGACATGACTCAGCAAAATCTTCGCCTGCGCTCCCGCGCCTGGTTCGACAATCCGGCCCATGCCGACATGACGGCGCTTTATCTTGAGCGCTATCTCAATTTCGGCCTGTCACTGGAGGAGCTGCAATCGGGCAAGCCCATTATCGGCATCGCCCAGACCGGCTCCGACCTCAGCCCCTGCAACCGGCATCATCTGGTGCTGGCCGAGCGCATTCGCGAGGGCATTCGCACGGCGGGCGGCATTGTACTGGAATTTCCGGTCCATGCCATTCAGGAAACCGGCAAGCGCCCGACGGCGGGGCTGGATCGCAATCTGGCCTATCTGGGATTGGTGGAAATTCTTTACGGCTATCCGCTGGACGGCGTGGTGCTGACCACGGGCTGCGACAAGACCACGCCTGCCTGCCTGATGGCGGCGGCGACGGTGAACATCCCCGCCATTTCGCTGTCGGTCGGCCCGATGCTGAACGGCTGGTTCAAGGGGCAGCGCACCGGTTCGGGCACCATTGTCTGGAAGGCGCGCGAGCTTCTGGCCCAGGGTGAGATCGATTATCAGGGCTTCATCAAGCTGGTGGCGTCCAGCGCGCCCTCGACCGGCTATTGCAACACCATGGGCACGGCCACGACCATGAATTCCCTGGCCGAGGCGCTGGGCATGTCGCTGTCCGGCTCGGCGGCGATTCCCGCGCCGTATCGCGACAGACAGGAAGCGGCCTATCGCACCGGACTTCGCATCGTGGACATGGTCAAGGAAGACCTCAAGCCGTCCGACATTCTCACCCGCAAGGCCTTTCTCAACGCCATTGTCGTGAATTCGGCGATCGGCGGTTCGACCAATGCGCCAATGCATCTGGTCGCGCTCGCCCGGCATATGGGCGTGGAGCTTGAGCTGGAGGATTGGGCGACCTCCGGCGGCAAGGTGCCGCTGCTGGTCAACCTGCAACCCGCGGGCGAATATCTGGGCGAGGATTATTATCGCGCCGGCGGCGTCCCGGCCGTGGTCGCGCAGCTCATCGGGCAAGGGCTGATCCACGAGCAGGCAATGACCGCGAACGGACGCACCATCGGCGACAATTGCCGGAACGCGACGATCGAGGACGAGAAGGTCATCCGCC
>DATATP010000204.1:0-19315 GCA_036268715.1 Rhizomicrobium sp.
GGCGGCCTGATCGATCTCGGAGCCGGCGATCAGGAGTCCAGCGCGGCGATCCAATATGGCGGTAAGCTGGACGAGGATGTCGACTATCGCGTCTATGCCAAGGATTTCTACAGTCGCGCCCTGGATGTCGCGAACGGCGCCAGCGCCCATGACGGCTGGAGCAAGCCGCAAGGCGGGTTCCGCCTCGACTGGTCGCCCGGCGCCGATAAGCTGACGATGTCGGGCGACATTTACGGCGGCGCCGAAGCTCAGCCGGGCGTGCCCAATCAACTCATTTCCGGCGGCAACCTGACGGCGCATTGGGAGCATCCGCTCGACGGCAGTGCGCCGCTCCAGCTTCTGGCTTATTACGATTACACAAGGCGCTGGACCGATGCAGGCGGCAGCTTCACCCTCAACACCTACAATCTGGAGATTCAGCACGGTTTCAACCTGGGAAGCTGGAACAACATTGTATGGGGTGTCGGCGACCGCATCGACCAATATCGCATCACCGACGCCGTCAGCAGCAGTGCCTCGCTGCTATGGCGCCCGCCCGCCCGCACCCTCAACCTCGCCAATATCTTCGCCGAGGATCACATTCCTCTCAGCGACAGCGTGCAGCTGACCGTGGGCTTGAAACTCGAGAACGACCCCTATTCGGGAATCTCGCCGATGCCCAGTGGCAGGCTGTCCTGGAAGGTTGACGACAACAATCTGATCTGGGGAGCGGTCTCGCGCGCCGTGCGTTCGCCCACACCCTTCGATACCGATGTGGTGGAAAAGCTTGGGGGCATCGCCTTCCTGACCGGCAACCCGGATTTCCTGCCCGAGCAGGTGACCGCTTACGAAGCCGGCTATCGCGGACAATTCTCGTCCCTGGTTTCCTTCTCCGTTTCTTTGTTTGAAAATGTCTATGACGACCTCAAAAGTATCGAACCGACGATCCCGACCATCCTGCCGCTCTATTGGGGAAACGGGATAGAGGGCAATACCTATGGCCTCGAAGCCTGGGGTAGCTATCAGGCGGCGGACTGGTGGCTGCTCAGCGCCGGCTTCAACCTCCAGCGCGAAGATCTCAAATTCGCTCCCGGTGCCAGTGGTCTGGTCGGCGTCTCCCAGGCCGGTGACGACCCGCGCCATCAGGTATCGCTGCGGTCCTCCATGAACCTGTCGGACGATCTGGTGCTGGATGCGGACCTGCGCGACATCGGCGCACTTCCCGATCCCAAAGTGCCCGAATATGTCGAACTCAATCTAAACCTGGGTTGGCGCATATCCGATACGCTCGAACTGTCGCTGTCGGGCTTCAATCTGCTGCATGCCCGCCATCTGGAATATGTCACAGCCGCTGCCGCCGAAGTGAAACGCAATTTCTTCGTCGAAACCAAGTGGCGGTTCTAACCGTGCAGCGGGGCGCTTTTCTCGCCGTCATGGCCGGATCCCTCATCGCCGCGCCGGCTATGGCGGCGGCTGCGGACTCGCTGGAATATGCCGTCAAGGCCGCCTACCTCGTTAAATTCATTCCTTTCATAGACTGGCCGGATGCGGTGTTCGCTTCTGCCAGCCAGCCGGTCACGATCTGTATCCTTGGCCAAGATCCCTTCGCAGGAAGACTGGAAGCGCAGACCGGACAGAAATCCGGCGACCGCACCGTCGCTGTCAAGCATGTTGCAAGTTACGATCGGGCGGATGGCTGTCAGGTTTTGTTTGTCGGTTCTTCTGCTGTGGCTGGAGATGCCCTGGCAGCCGCGGCTGGCGCACCCGTTGTGACGGTGACGGATTCGGGCGTGACGCCGCCCGGCATTATCAGCTTCGTCATTGCGGAAAACCATGTGCGTTTCGATATCGACGATGCGGCCGCGGCGGCGGACAGCATCAAGATCAGTTCCAAGCTGCTGGAGCTCGCCCAGGTCGTTCGGCGCAGGAGCCCGCCATGATGGCTTCGCTGGCGCGCAAGGAGGGTTGGAGTCTGCCGGTGGTGGCGGCCTTGATCGCGGCGGCGGTGCTGCTGTCGGCCGGGGTGCTGATGGCGTTCTATGAAGAGCAGCTTTACAGCGCCCAGCAGCTCAAGGATGTGCGTGAAGAGGCGCAGATTCTTGCGGCCAGTGTCACTGCTGCGATCGATTTCGACGATGCAGGGGCCGTCAGCGAACATCTCGGCGCTTTGAAGGTCAATCCCGAATTGCAGGCGGGCGGCGTCTATGACAAGGCTGGCCGGCTGATGGCGTCCTTCGTGCAGGGCAATGCTGTCCTGCCGCGTGGTCCCCTCCCCGAAGGGGCGGCCTATGCCGGTGACCATGTCGATATCGTGGTGCCGGCGATCGAACAGGGCGCACGGGTGGGCACAGTGTTCCTGCGCGCCTCCACCGAACCGGAGCAGCGTCGTCTGGCGCGCTATGCCGGGGTCATACTTCTGGTAACCATGGGCGCACTGGTGATTCTGGTGCTGTCTTTGTCTCAGGCCGCGTTGACGGGGCGGGCTCGGCAATTGTCGGCGGTCAATCTTCAACTGCACCGGGAAATGGAAGAGCGCCGCAAAACCGAGGAGGCGCTGCGCCAGTCGAGCAAGATGGAGGCGGTCGGCCAGCTCTCAGGCGGCATTGCCCATGACTTCAACAACCTGATCATGATTGCAAAAGGGAATCTGCGCCTGCTGCGCAAGCGGCTGGGACCCAACGCCGCCCAGAGCGCCAATTATATCGTCTCGGCCGACGAGGCGCTGGATCGCGCCGCTGCTCTGACCCAGCGCATCCTCGCCTTCTCGCGTCGCCAGCCCTTGTCGCCCATGCCCGTCCGCCTCAGCGAATTGGTGGAAGGCATGGGGGAGCTGATACGCCATTCGGTCGGAGAAAAAGTCGAGATCGAGACCAGGTTGCCCGCGATATGGTGGACGCGCTGCGACATCAATCAGATGGAGAATGTGGTCCTCAATCTCGCTATCAATGCGCGCGACGCGATGCCGGAAGGTGGCCGCTTAGTAATCGAGACCCAGGATATCATTGTGAAAGAAGCGCCTCCCGAAATGGAAGACCCGGTCAGCGATTTCATCCCGGGCGCCTATGTGGCCCTCAAGGTGCGCGATACCGGCGAAGGCATGTCCGAGGCCGTTCGCCGGCGCGCGGTCGACCCCTTCTTCACCACGAAGCCACTCGGCAAGGGCACCGGCCTGGGTCTTTCCATGACGTTTGGCTTCGTACGCCAATCGAACGGCTATTTGACCATCGAGAGCAGACCTGGTGCGGGGACCACCATCAGTTTGTACATGCCGCGTTATCAGGAAGGAACTGCATGATGTCCGAAAAGACGCAGATTTTGCTCGCCGAGGACGAAGCCATGCTGCGCGTCCTGGCGGTCGAGATGCTGGAGGATTCCGGATTCCAGGTCTTTGAGGCCGGGGACGGCGTGGAGGCGTTGGCGCTTCTTCACACCCATCCCGCTATTGCTCTTCTGGTTTCGGATATCAAGATGCCTCGGATGGACGGCTATGCCCTGGTTGAGGCCGGGCTTGGCTTGCGGCCTGACCTCAAGGTGTTATTGATGACCGGCTATGCGCATGACGCGCCGACCCCGATGCTCCAGGCGCACAAGATCAGAATCTTGCACAAGCCATTCAATCTGGAATTGCTCTGCACCCTGGCCACGGAAATGTTGGGAAACGCCTAGCTCTTTTTCTTCCTGCCGCCCTTGCGGGATTTCGTGGATTTCCGGCTTTTCTTCTTCGGCACTTTCGCCCCGGATTTGCGTGCTTCCGACAGCCCGATGGCGATCGCCTGTTTGCGGCTCTTCACTTTACCGCCTTTGCCGCCTTTTCCTTTTTTCAGAGTTCCCTTCTTGCGCTTATGCATCGCCCCTTTGACTTTCTTGGATGCTTTTTTTGAATATCGGCGCGCCATACTTTTCTCCTTTCTGAAATCGTCGGCGAATCCAGCGTGATATGAGTTGCCTTTGCAGACAGCCGCCCCTCAAAGAACAGACACCGCAAAAAAAAGTTCCGGAGCGGAACGAGGTTTCCCCGCCCGTGTTGGAATAGGCGGCTGCGCCATGATGATCGTCCTTGCCCGTCTTTATCTCGATGAGACTTGTGCGGAACAGGTGATCGCGGAGTTGCGCGCAGCCGATCTGCCGCAAGACGATGTCGGTCTCATCGCTTCAACTCATCGCCGCAAGATGCCCGGCGCCAGCCTTGCAAACGCCAATGATCGCATCGACCCGGACGACCGTATAGAAGCCGCGGAAAAGGGCGCCGGCGTTGGCGCGACGATCGGCGGAATAGCCGGTCTGCTTGCGGGCCTGGGGCTGTTGGCGCTGCCGGGTGTCGGTCCTGTGGTCACCGCGGGATGGATGGTGATGGCAATCACCGGCGCGTTGGCGAGCGGCGGTACAGGCGGCGTGGTCGGCGCGCTGGTCGAGGTGGGCATCGGCGAAAATGATGCCAGGCCGTATTTGGAAGGCGTCAGGCGCGGCGGCGCGCTGGTGGTCATCCGGGTGCCAGCCGACGGCCGGGCGCTGTATGAGCAAATCCTGGATAAGGCGGGGCCAATTCCGGTCCGCCCGCCAAGCATGATCCGTCCGTTGCGACCGCCCGATATCGAAACGAATCCCATCTGAGCGGGCCTGGAAAATCTGCTACCTTGTCGAGGCGTCGCCGCGTGCCGGGGGGCCAGGGTGTCGTTTTTTCGAAACCATTTCGCCGCTTATCGGACGCTGGGCGCTTGCCTGGTTCTATCTGACCGCCGCATTCAATGCCGCGTACGACTGGCATGCCCTGGCCGGACAGATGCTTGCGCGGCATGTGCCATTGCCGCTTCTGATTATGTTGGTGGGGCTTGTTCTCGTGTTCCTGGGTGTGATCTCGCTGGCTTTCGGCTATGTGCTGGTGCTGATCGGCCTGGGCCTTCTCGATCGATGGCAAGCCGGGCGGCACGACGGCGAAAAAGAAATAGCTCAATCCGCCGGCTCAGACTCCAGCAGCATCTGCGCCAGCGCTCCGGGCTCCAAGGTTTCCAGCGGATCATCGGGGTGCGGCCCATAGGTGACATGGGCCAGCCGCGCGCCGGAGGTGACCGCCGCGACCGCCGCGCCCAGCCTGCGAGTGCGGTCCATTCCCGTAACGATCACGCGCTTAAGCCGTAGAGCCGCGACCAGATCGCCGACATCCTCGGCGTCGGCTAGCGCCGACACAACTCCAATCGCGTCCACGTCGGCGATGCTGCCGAGTGACGAAAAAGCGGTGGCGGCGCGGGCATTGAGGGGATTAAACCCTTCCGCTTCCATTACGGTCAGTGCCTCCGGCCGCCGCTCGCGAAACAGCGCGAGGCCTTCCACAGCGCCAAGGCGGGCGACGGTGCGGCCCGCCGACTTGGCGGTATGTTCGATCTTGGCGGCGACGGCACTTTTGCCCGCGCCGGATGGCCCCAGCAGCAGGATGCCGCTGACGCGCTCGAAATCGATCGCTTCGATCTTCATACGGCCGGCGAGGGCGCAAGCCAACGCTTCGTTGGGCAGATAGCCCGGCCACGCCTCGGTCCGCTTGAGCAAATCCTCGATCAGAAGATCGGGCAGACGATGGCGTCTTAAGGCCGTCGCCAGTACGCCGCGGGGCGCCCGCGCGTCATTCGGGAAAGTCAGCATTGTCGCGCTCCGCCTCGTCATGGTCAAACCTGGCCCAAGGTGCGCAACCGCACCGACGCGTGAATCTCATTCTGGCTCATCACCACCGTCTGAGGCCGGAAGCGTTCGATGATGGAACGCACAAAGGGGCGCACCTGCGGGCTCGTCAAGAGCACGGCCACTTCGTTCTTCTTGCCGGCCTCATCGAATGCTTCGCGCACCGCCTGGATGAATTGCTGGAGTTGCGACGGCGCCATCGCGAGCTGGCGTTCCTCTCCCTGACCGACAATGGATTGGGCGAAGGCCTGTTCCCAGTTGGGGGAAAGTGCGACCAGCGGCAGATAACCGTTAGGCGAAAGATTGGCATGGCACAATTGCCGCGCCAGACGGGCGCGCACATGCTCGGTGATGTAAAGCGCATTTTTGGTGTGGCTGACCGCTTCGGCGATCCCTTCCAGGATCGCGGGCAGATCGCGGATGGAGACCCGCTCGTTCAGCAGGGTTTGCAGCACCCGCTGCACCCCGGTGACGGAAATCTGAGAGGGGATCAGTTCCTCCACCAGCTTCTTGTGCTCGGGCGGCAGATCGTCCAGCAGCTTTTTGGTTTCGGCATAGGAGAGAAGCTCGGCCATGTGGCTCTTGAGCACCTCGGTCAGATGCGTGGTCAGTACCGTGCCGGGGTCGACCACGGTGAAGCCACGGAAGCTCGCCTCCTCGCGCAGCGCCGACGACACCCAAGTGGCGGGCAAGCCGAAGGCGGGCTCGGTCGTGTGGGTGCCGGGCAGGTCGATCGGCAGGCCCTTGGGATCCATGATCAGGAAGCTGCCGGGGAACAATTCGCCCTTGCCGGCGTCCACCTCCTTGACCCGGATGCGGTACTCGTTGGAACCCAATTGCATATTGTCCAGGATACGCACCGCCGGCATGACAAAGCCCATTTCCTGGGCAAGCTGGCGGCGCAATGCCTTGATCTGGTCGGTGATGCGGTGGCCTTGGACATCGTTGATCAATGGTAACAGGCCATAGCCCAACTCCACGCGCAGCAGGTCGAGCGCCAGTGCATTGGCGATGGGCTCCTCCTTGGGCTGGCTTTCCGTCTTGGCGCCTTCCGCCTTCTCGCTGGCGATGCGGGCGTTCTTGCGCTTGAAGGCGTAATAGGCGAGCGCGCCGAACGAGGCGGACAGCGCCCCGAACACCAGGGTCGGCATGCCGGGCAACACGGCCACAACGCCCATCACCGCCGCCGCCATACCCAGCGCCTGGGGATAGAAAGAGAGCTGTTCCATCAGCGCCTTGTCGGTGGCGCCCTCGACGCCCGCCTTGGAGACCATAAGACCTGCGGCGGTGGAGACGATCAGCGCCGGCATCTGTGAAACCAGACCGTCACCGACCGTCAGCAGGGTGAATGTCTGGGTGGCGTCGCTGAAACTCATGCCTTTTTGCACTACGGCGATGATGATGCCGCCGATCACGTTGATGGCGACGATCAAAAGGCCGGCAATGGCATCGCCGCGCACGAATTTGCTGGCGCCGTCCATGGCGCCGAAGAAGTTGGATTCGGCTTCGATATTCTTGCGCCGTTGCTTGGCTTCCTTCTCGTCGATCAGGCCGGCCGAGAGGTCTGCATCGATCGCCATCTGCTTGCCGGGCATCGCGTCCAGGCTGAAGCGCGCCGCGACTTCCGCGATGCGGCCCGAACCTTTGGTGATGACCACGAAATTCACAATGATCAGAATCGCGAACACGATCAGGCCGATGACGAAATTGCCCTGCATGATCAGCTTGCCGAAAGCCTGGATCACATAGCCGGAGGCGGCTGTGCCCTCATTGCCATGGCCGAGGATCAGCCGCGTCGAGGCGAGGTTGAGCGCCAGCCTCAGCATGGTGGTGATCAGCAGGATCGCCGGAAAGGAGGAAAATTCGAGCGGCTTGCGAATGAACACCGCCGTCATCAGGATCAGGATCGCCAAGCTGAGCGAGAAGGCGAGGCAGACATCCAGAAGCCAGGTTGGCAGCGGCAGGATGAGCACCACCAGGATCGCCATGATGGCGATGGCGAGGCCCAGATCGCTTTTGCGGATGAGGGTGAGCAGCTTGGCGGGCGAGAAGCCCCCGGTCGGCGCCGCGGCGGTGACGTCGGTCATCGGTGCTTAACCAGCCGCCCGCTGTTCGCCATGTCCGGGCACCGGCATGCCGGCATCGGCATATTCGCGCAGCTTGTTGCGCAGGGTGCGGATCGAGATGCCGAGAATGTTCGCGGCATGGGTCCGGTTGCCCAGGCAATGATCCAGCGTGTCGAGAATCAAGTCGCGTTCGACATCGGCCACGGTGCGGCCGACCAGGCCGCGGGTCACGGCGGCGGCGCTTGCCACCGCGCTCTGCACCTGGGGTGCGAGTGCTGCACCGATCTGGGGGCTAACCTGCGTACCGTCGGGCAGGCGGATGGCTTCCGGCGAGATCTCAGGTCCTTGCGCCAGCAACACCGCGCGGTGAATCGTGTTCTCCAATTCGCGCACATTGCCGCGCCAGGGATGAGACAGCAGCAGCCGCTCGGTCGCACCTGCCAGTGGCCGATAGGCAACGCCATTGGCTTCCGCATATTTGCGCGCGAAATGATGCGCCAGGGCCCCGACGTCCTTGGGCCGGTCCCGCAACGCGGGCAAGCGTAGATTGACGACATTCAGGCGATAGAGCAGGTCTTCGCGGAAGGTGCCGTGCTTGACGGCTTCGGCGAGGTCGCGGTTGGACGTGGCGACGATGCGGATATCGACCTTGACCGGCCGGGTACCGCCGACCCGGTCGATCTCGCGCTCCTGGATGGCGCGCAGCAATTTGGCTTGCAGCCGCGCATCCATCTCACTGATCTCGTCCAGCAGCAAAGTGCCGCCATTGGCCTCCTCGAACTTGCCGATGCGCCGGGCGATAGCGCCCGTAAAGGCGCCTTTCTCATGGCCGAACAATTCCGATTCCAGCAGATTTTCCGGGATCGCGGCGCAATTCACCGAGATAAAGGCCTTATCGGCACGCTGGGATTTGCGATGGACATAGCGTGCCAGCACTTCCTTGCCGGTGCCGCTTTCGCCGGTGACAAGGATCGACGCCTCGCTGCCCGCGATCTGGTCGGCCAGAGCCAGCACGGCGCCCATGGCTTCGTCCTCATAGATGAGCTGGTGGGATTCGTCCGCCACCGCCGCCAGAACGGCGGCAATCAGCTCGGGATCGGCGGGGAGCGGCAGATATTCCTTGGCCCCGGCGCGAATCGCATCCACCGCGCGACGCGTATCGGTACCGATGCCGCAGGCAACGACAGGGGTGCAGATGCGCTCGGCGGCAAGGCCGCGCACCAAGGCACCGATATCCAGCAGCACGTCGCAGAACACGAGGTCCGCGCCCGCCCCGCTGCGCAAACTTGCCAGCCCCTGTTCGATATCACCCGCATGGGTGACCTTGGCGCCGCGATCCATTGCGATCTTGGTGGCCGCGCCGATCTGGCCCTGCAGTCCGCCGACGATGAGTAGCCGCATGATACGATTCCCTTATTGCCGGTCAATTTTGGCCGGACTTGATGATTTCCGTCATGGTCACGCCCAGCCGGTCTTCCACCAGCACCACTTCACCGCGCGCCACCAGCCGGTCGTTGACATAGATGTCGATTGCCTCGCCGACTTTGCGGTCCAGTTCCAAGATCGCTCCCTTGCCCAGCTTCAAAAGCTGGCTCACTTCCATCGCCGCCTTGCCCAGCACCGCCGACACGGTGACCGGTACATCGAACACCGCTTCCAAATCCTGGGCAGTGTGCTTGAGGGTCGGCTCTTGGGTTCCCCCGCTGTTGAGCAGCGCGCCGGAGGCGCCTGCGTCGCTGCTGCTCAGATCGGGCAGATCGACATTGTCGGTTCCTGCCATGTCTTATCCTTTCACGGGCTCGGATTTGGAAAAACGATGAACGATCAGGGCATCGATCGTCTGTACGATCGCTGCCTCGCTGCGTTCGGCGCCGCCGCCGCGCCAATCGATGCGACAGTCTGCCCCGGTCAGCGTCTGATCGGCATTGAGGATCACGCGGCCCTCGTAACCTTCTTCATGAGCGATATCCTTGATTTTTGGCTCGACCGCCGCGATCACGTCCGGCGCAGCCGTCAGGATGACGCGCGGCTCGCCGATCGCCTGGTGCAAGAGCTTACGCAATACGGATTCGACATCGGCGGCGGGCAGGGCCGCGAGCGCGGCGGGGGCCAGCTTCGCCGCGACAGCGATGGCGAACCGGGCGGCTTCCTCGCGCAAGGTTTCGATCTCGGCATGACCGCAATCGAGCGCCGCCCGGAGCGCGATGGTCAGCGCGGCAATATTGCGGTCGATATTCTCGCTCGTCCGCACTTGGCCGACTTGAGTTCCTTCGGTGCGCGCGCGGGCGCACATCGTCTCGATTTCTTCGGTGGTAAAAGTCTTTTTCTGCCGTGCGCGCGCGGCATTGGAGGCAATGTCCGCCCCGCCGCGGAATTCGGTGTCAAAAGTGAATTTCGCCGCGCCCATCAATACACCAGCTCGTCTTCGGCGCTGCCGCCGGCGATCATGATCTCGCCCTTGTTGGCAAGGTCCTTGGCGACATTGACCATGCGCATTTGAGCTTCGTCGACATCCTTCAGGCGCACCGGACCCATCGCTTCCATGTCTTCGCGCAGGATCTTGCCCGCCCGCTCGCTCATGTTGGAGAAAAACACGTCGCGCAGCCCATCGGTGGCACCCTTTAGCGCCAGGCCCAGCTTGTCCTTCTCAACATTGCGCAGGAGGGTCTGGATCGAGCCGGGATCGAGCTTGGCAAGGTCTTCGAAGGTGAACATCAGCGCCTTAATGCGCTCGGCGGAATCGCGGCTGCGCTCCTCCAGCGCTGTGATGAACCGGCCTTCGGTCTGGCGGTCGAAATTGTTGAAAATCTCCGCCATCTGCTCATGAGCGTCACGCTTGGCGGTACGGGCGAGGTTGGACATGAATTCGATGCGCAAGGTTTGTTCGACTTTGTCGAGAATGTCTTTTTGCACGCTTTCCATGCGCAGCATCCGTTGCACCACCTCCAGCGCGAATTCCTCCGGCAGCGCCCCCAGCACCCGGGCGGCATGTTCCGGTTTGATCTTGCTGAGCACCACCGAGACGGTCTGCGGGTATTCGTTCTTGAGATAATTGGCGAGTACCGTCTCGTTCACGTTGGCGAGCTTGTCCCACATGGTGCGGCCGGCAGGGCCGCGAATCTCCTCCATGATCTGGGAGACCTTGTCTTGCGGCATGAAGCGCGAGATCAGACGTTCGGTCGATTCATAGGAGCCCATCAGAGAGCCGGTTCCCGACATCTGGGAAACGAAATCCACCAGCAGCTTCTCCACTAGCGAGGCGGAGACCGAGCCGAGATTGGACATCACCTGGGAGATTTCCTTGACCTCCTCCTCGTCCATCATGGTCCAGATTTTGGCGGAGTTCTCCTCACCCAAAGACAGCATGATGATCGCCGCCTTTTCCGCTCCGGAAATGGCGCGCATATCTTCTTTGACAGGAGGTTTGGCGGTTTTTGCCATGCGCTACACCGGTTGATGCAGCCAGGTGCGGATGATCGCCAGCGCTTCCTCGGGATGCGCTTGCACGACTTCACCGACCTTCTTGATGGAGCTTTCGCGCACTTGTCCTTCTATGCGCGATACGTCGATCATGTTCTCGCGCGGCGCGGATATTGCCACCGGGGTACCGTCGGCGGTCATCGCGGTCACGCCCGCAGGCACTCCAGGGGGTTGCGCCGGGGCCGGCAGTGCGCCGGCGACCGGCGAGGCGCTGACCGGCGCGCCGGCAGGTGCCGGCATCACCGGCGTGAACATGCGCTTGATCATGGGGCGAAGGACGAACAGCCCGATCAACAGCGCTGTCACGCACATGATCGCAGCCTCGATGATCTTGAACCAATAACCAGGGTCCAGCCCCAGCAGCGGCGCCGGCGCCGGTGTGCCGGCGGTGGGATCGACGATATGGGCGAAGGCCATGTTGGTGACCTGCACCTGGTCGCCGCGCACTTGGTCATAGCCCATCGCCGACTTCACCAGGCTGGCGATCTTCGCCATATCGGCGGGGGGCCGCGGCTTGTAAGCCGCGGCCGTATCGCCGGTGCCGTCCACCACCACCGCGACCGACAGGCGTTTCACATCGCCGCCGTCCACCGTGGAAGTCTTCACCGTCTTGGAGATTTCGTAATTGGTGGTTTCTTCGGTCCGGCCCGAATTGGCTTTGGTGTTGTCGCCATTCCCCGGCGCGGCTTGGCCGGGCAGGGCATTGGCCACCGAGACGGCGTTGCCGTTGCCGCTGGTATCGCTGGAATTCTGTTCCACCGTCTGGGTCGATCGGATCACCTTGCTGTCGGGATCGTAGCTTTCCGAAGTGGTCTGGGTGTGGTTGTAGTTGATGTCGGCGGTCACCTGCACCTGCACATGCCCACCCCCGACCACGCTGGCGACAATGGATTCGATGCGTTGGCGCAAACTATCCTCATAGTCGCTGGTATCCTTGTCCTGGTCCTGCGCCATTGCGTCGGGGCCCGATTTGTCGTCGCCGCCGGCCAGAAGATTGCCGCGATCATCGACAATGGCGACGCGCGCTGGGGCAAGGCCGGCGACGGCGGCCGCCACCAGATGCTGGATGGCGCCGACCTCGCCGCGGTCGAGACGCGCGCGGGTCTTCAGCACCACCGAGGCGGAGGGACTTTGATCGTCGCGGGAAAATATCTGACGCTCGGGAATCACCAGATGGACGCGCGCGCTTTCGATCCCCTCGATTGTCTGGATGGAGCGCGCCAATTCGCCTTCCAAGGCCCGGCCGCGGTTGATGTTCTGTACGAAAGCCGTGGTGCCGAATGCATCCGATTTGTCGAAGATCTCATAGCCGACACCGGCCGCGGGCAAATTGTCCTGGGCGAGCGCCATGCGTAGCTTGGTGACTTGGTCGGCGGGGACCAGGATGGTGCCACCGTCCTTGACATCATACTTGACCGCCATGGAATCGAGCTTGCTCGTCACCGCCGCGGCGTCGCGCGTTTCGAGTCCGGAAAACAGGATGGTCTTGGGCGGCTCGGTGATGGCGCCCGCAAGATAGAGGAAGAAGGCAGTCAATACCGCCGCGACGCCAGCCATCGCGCCGAACCGTGCTGCGGTAACCGCTTTGAAGAAATCCGGCAAGTCTGTCCTCCGCGAACCGCGCCGGAGAGATCCGCCCGCGTGCTGCTAGGCAAACATTGCCGCTTGCGTAGTTAAATTGGATTTAAGCGGCCTCGCGGAAAACTGCGTCAAATCGAGTGTTTTGCCTTTACCGCTTGTTTACGAAACCCTGCTGTCAGGCCGGCGCCCCTTGCCTCATATCGCGGCTGAGCCTGCGGCATGAAAAAGGGTGTGCCTGCGTTGCAGTCGGCTGCGATATTGCTGCGCACTTGTGGCTCGAAGGCTTTGTTTGTTCTGCGGGCCGCCTTCGGGCAATACCAATACCTAATTGCGATATTGTTGCACCCTCGTCGCCCGCAGGTGCCTGTTTAATTGCTTCGCACCACTGCGGGCATCCACCGCGCCTCAATTGCGATACTGCTGCACCCTTGTGGCGCGAAGCCCGGCCAACCCGAATCTGTCGATCGCGTGCTGCCAGGCGAGGAATTCCTCCACCGTCAGGGTGTAGCGCTTGCACGCTTCATCCAGGCTGAGCAGGCCGCCACGCACCGCGGCGACGACTTCGGCCTTGCGCCGGATGACCCAGCGCCGCGTCGATGGCGGCGGCAGATCGGCGAGCGTCAACGGGCTGCCATCAGGCCCGATGACATAGCTGACGCGCCCCTTGCGCTCATCGGCCATCCTCTCAACTCCCAACTCACTTCCCGCGCTCAACTTAACCCTCGCGCCTTTAAGAAAGGGCCAAGAGCCGTGGTAAACGAGGCGATAAAAGCGTTGCTCAACTTGTTTCCAATCTTTCGAAAAATGCCAATTTCATTGGTGTTCCCGCGCCTTCTACGCATCGCTCATCCGTCCCCCCATCCGGGCGGGGGGCGCTACGTCATTCAAGCCGCATCACTCATCAGTTGGTCGGCAACTGCTCCAGTTCCTGCAGCATCTGGTCGGCAGTGGTGATGATGCGTGCCGAGGCGGAATAGGCCCGCTGAGTTGTAATCAGATTGGTGAACTCAGTGGCGAGATCGACGGTGGAGGCTTCCAGCGATTGCGACTGGATACCCCCCGACGAACCGGTGGTTGCCGCGTTCACATTGGCAGCGCCCGAGTCTTTGGTGGCGACGTAGGCGTTGCCTGACACCTGCCCGAGCTGGTCGGGCGCGGCGAAGGTGGCTAGGGGAATTTTATAGATGTCCTGCGACAGGCCGTTGGAGAACTGCGCCGTCATGGTGCCGTCCTTGGCGACCGTCACCCCGGTGATGGTGCCGAAGGGCGAGCCGTCCGCCGAGGACGAATTCAGGGTCGAGGCGGTGTCGTACTGCGTGATTCCGGTGCTGGCGCCGACGGTACCCATATTGATCGACAGGGTTTGTGGCTCCAGGCCTGTACTCGGATCCCAGGGAATGGTCAGGGAAATATCGCCTGTGGGCGAGCTGGCGGAGGTGTCCGCGGTCGCGAGCGAACCGTCCGAATTGAACTGCATGGTTCCGGACATTAGCGGCGAGGTGCCGCCGACATTGGCCGAATCGCCGGCGTATGACACCTCATAGCCCCAGGCATTGGCGCCCGTCTTGATAAAGGAGAACGTAAGCGGCTGGCTGCCGCCCTGGCTGTCATAGACATTGATGGTGCGCTGGAAATCCGGCGCCACGGCCCCCGAAGCCATGTCCCCCGGTGTATAGCTGGCGTCCGCGGTTTCACTCGACTGGAGATTGGCTTGAATCCCTAAGGTCTGGGTGGCTTCCGCCTTGCCCGAAAGGCTTGAGATGTTGATGGGGCTGAAATCGCCTTCGTTGGTGGGCACATTGCCCGCCTGATCCAGCTTCCAGCCCAGCAGATAAAGCCCAGCGGAATTGACGAGATTGCCGTCGGAATCGGGCGTGAAGCTGCCGGCGCGGGTATATTCCTGCGCGGTGGAGGTGGGGGTCGGCGACACCACGAAGAACCCTTCGCCGGCGATCGACATGTCGGTCGGCGAGGAGGTGGTGGTCGGAAGCCCCTGGGTGGTGACGTCCTGGCTAATCACCGCCTTGACCCCAGCCGAACCACCGACGCCGGGCGTGGCGGAATCCAGGAAGGTCGAAAAATTGGCGATCTGCTCCTTATAGCCAACGGTGTTGACGTTCGCGATGTTGGAGGAGGTGGCGGATAGTGCCGCGCTGTCGGCGGCAAGACCCGCGACGCCGAGGGTCAAAGCTCCATAAAGACTCATTTTGCAGTTCCTTTTTTGCGGTTTTGAGGCTTCGCCCGTCACCGCTTCGCTTCGGCGCCGCTTCTCGGCGCGCCGGAAAATCAGTTTTCGACGTTCGCGACTTGCGAAAGCCCGACACTCATAGGGCCGATCACGAGCTGTGGCGTGCCGCTGCTCATGTCGATCTCGCCCACCACGCCGGTCGAGGACACGGTGCTCGTAACGGCCGAGCTGTCCAACGCTTTGGCGGTGACGTTCAGGGTGTAGACCCCGTCGGAAAGTTGGTTGCCGTTCTGGTCCTTGCCGTCCCAGGTGAAAGCATGCGCGCCCGACCCGGTCTCGCCGGTGCCGCTATAGACAGCCTGGCCAGCGGAATTGGTGACGGTGAGCGCGGTCGCGGATGCGTCGGTCCCCAATGTGTAATTCCATGTCGCCGTGCCGCCGGACAGGGGCGCCTCGCCATTGGTGACGGTGACTTGCTTGCCCAGATAGGTCGTTGCCACGGCCGAACCCTGGCTCTGGCCTTGCGTAATGAGAGTCTGGAGATTGGAGTTGGTATCGATCTGCTGTTCCACCTGGCTGTATTCCACCAACTGCTGGGTGAACTGACTGGAATCCATCGGCGAGGTCGGGTCCTGATTCTGCAGCTGCGTCGTGAGCAGAGTCAGAAAGGTACTGAAGTTGCTGGAAAGTTGCTGCATTGCGCCGCCGCTCGACGATGTCGAAGCGGGCGGTGTGGTGGTGTTCGATGTGGGAGTTACGGTCATGATGGTTCCTTACACGCGGATGTCGAGACGGCCATGGGCGAGATCGCGCCAGGCGGCACTTGCCGGCGTGGCGTCGATGCTTTTGATCGCCTGAAGAGAGGTAATGGTTGCGCGGCGCCCGCCCTGGCCACCGCCCGAACCGGTATTGGCATTGTTGCCGCTCTGGCCGCGCAGGGAAAAGTTGAGGCCGTTCTGCGAGACATTCAGGCCGGCATCGCGCAGTGCGCGGGTCAGGACGGGGGCATCCTTCTGCAGCATGTCGAGCGTGTGCGGCTGGTCTGCGGAAAGATGCGCTTCTGTCTTGCCGCTGGCGTCGATCGACAGGCGCACGTCCACGCGCCCCAGTTCGGGTGGATCCAGGCGGATATCAAACTGCTTGGCGCCGCTCTGCGACCTGGCGGCGATCTGCACCGCCAGCGCATTCACATTTGGCGTCGACATATCCTGTGGCGCGACATGCACATGCTGGGTCGTGACCGGGGCGCCAGTGGCTGAACTTGCGATGGAAGAAGGCGCCGGCGCGGCTTGCTGGATCGTGCTGCCATCCTGCGGCCGCGGCGTTGCATTGTTTGCAGGCGGGGGCGGCGGCGCGGCTTGCGCGGGCTGGGAACCCGGCGGGCTGTCGCTGGCCTGCTTGGTGGTATTGCTATCGTCTGCGTCCGATTTGGTCGCTTTTCCGTTATCGGTAGTCTGACTTGCCGATTTGGCCGCATCTTTGGAAGCAGCGCCCTTGGCGTCAGCGAGAGCTGCATCGGCGGGCGCCATGCTGACGGCATCCTGAGCCGCGGCGGGCTGCGAAGCTTGCGGCGCATTCTGTAGTCCGGCCGCCGCCCCGTTCGCTGGAGCCGGCGAGCTTTGTCCGGTTTGGGTCGTATCGTTCTGCGTTTTTTGCGGGGCCATATTCTGCCCCGCCATTTGGGAGGCGAGATCCTGTACCGCCTGGTCGCCCGATGCCGCAGGCTGGCTCGACGGGGATGCAACCTGGCTCGATTGTGGCGCCGGTGCCGGTGTCGTGGCTGGAGTGGGTGATTGGGACGCTGTCTGTGTCGCACCGGTCGCCGCTGCCTGAGGCGTCGTGTTCGGGATTGCCGGCGAAGTCGCGGACGCCACATTGGCGGACGCGGCGCTGCCCACGGCCATGGAGTTATCGGCATCGCTGTCGACCGCGTCGGCTGACCCTTGTGTTGATCCGGACCGTACCGGCGCAGCCGGAACGGGCTGTTGCAAGGGGGCTGCAATGGCGGCGGCCAGCGCGAGCTGCGCGCTGGGGTCGGGCGCCTGTGGCACGGGAGGCGGCGACGCCGCCGTCGCTTCGCTTGTTTTGCTGTCGGACTTTGCAGCGGGTGCGGCATCGCCGTCGCTATCCGGTACGCTATCGTCGGGCTGGTCCGCTGCGATCTGCGCCTGATCGAGAGCAAGCAGGGGCGATGCGCCGGCGAGCGGAATGTCTGTCGTATCGCCCGTGGGCGAAGCGGCGACGGCTGGATCGGCCGGCGGATTTCCAGCCGCCCCGCCCCCGGCATTGTCCGCGGTCCCATTCTGCGCGCCGTCCCGCGACACGCTTTGTGTCTTCAAAGCGTCGAGCAGCATGGCAAAGGCCGAGCTGTCATTCGACGCGGCATTCGCGGCTGTGCTCTGCGGCTGATATACTGCCGCCTGCGCCGAAATTCTGGAAGTCGCCGAAGCCAAGGCCGTCTCGCAAAGGGTGCGTGGACAAGGAAGCAAGCCCCGGACCAACTGCGGCGCTCCTGATTTTCTGCGCTTTTTGCGAAGCGACGACACTCCAGCCGCGCCGCGATGGGGGCAGCATCTGCCGGTAAGGCAAAAGCTGCCGCGTGCTGAGTGCCGCAAACTGCCGTCAGAGCAGGGAAAATCCCGCCGCCAGCTTGGCACGCGCCTTGCGACAGCTTGTTCGGCAACTCAGATCGGACTCAAAGCCCGTGAGCCTCAATGGAATCGCCGCCAGTGCCCTGACCGCGCTTCAGACCAACAGCGCGGCGTTGGGCGTGGTGTCCAACAATGTCTCGAACATTAACACCCCCGGCTATGCCCGGCGCGTGGTCAATGAACAGACCCTCAGCGCCGCCGGCCAGTTGATGGGGGTCGATATTGCCAGCATTCAGCGTGTGTCGGACCAGTTTCTCACCCAGGAAATGCTGTCGGCGAGCGGCAGCGCCTCGCAATATGATACCCAGGCCAATCTGTTCACACAGCTCAACGGACTGCTCGGCGCACCGGGTGACAATCAGTCTCTTTCCACAGCCCTCACCAATCTGACCTCAGCCTTCGCGACCGCCTCCCAGGCGCCCAGCACCAGCGCCAGCCGCACGGGGGTGCTGAACGCGATGAACGGCGTGGCCTCCAGCATCTCCAATGTGTCGGGCACTATTACTTCGATGCAGGGCCAGATCGACAGTCAGGTGAGCGGCGATATCTCATCGACCAACGGGCTGATCAAGCAGATCTACGACCTCAATACCCAGATCCGTTCCGATTCCGCGACCGGCGACGACGCCTCGGCACTGCTCGACCAGCGCGACGTGGCGCTGTCCAGTCTGGGCCAGACCATCGGCATCAAGGTATCGCAGCAGTCCGATGGCAGCATGAACGTGTCCACCACGGACGGCATCAATCTGGTCAGCAATACCTATGCCCAACTCAGCTATGCCCAGGGCGCCACCAATGGCAGCTATGGCAACATCAGCATCCAGGACACCAATCCCCAGACGGGACAGTTGATCGGCACGCCCCAGGCGCTGGACCCGCATCTATCGGGCGGCAGCCTGAAGGGCCTGATCGACATGCGCGACCAGGTGCTGGGGGGGCTGGCCCAGAGCCTGGGCACCCTGGCGCAGCAAACGGCGCAGGCTTTCAACGCCCAGTCGAACGCCAATGCCGCCTATCCGCCCCCCACTTCGCTGACCGGACGCGACACCGGTTTGATCGATAGCGATGCGCTGAATTTCACCGGCAAGACGACGATCGCCGTCACCAATCCCAGCGGCAACCTCGTGTCGCGCGTCGATGTCGATTTTGATGCCGGTACCCTGTCGGTCGATGGCGGCGCCCCCACCAGCTTCAATGACGATATCGGCAGCTTCACGACGGCGCTGAACGGCGCGCTGGGCACCAACGGTTCCGCCAGCTTCTCGAACGGCGAGCTTTCCCTTTCGGCCAGTGGCGGCAACGGTATTGTCGTTCAGGACGACGCCAGCACTCCGTCCAACCGCGGCGGCTTCGGTTTCTCGCAATTCTTCGGCCTGAACGACGTGTTCGAAGCCCAGTCCCCCTCGATCCTTTCGACCGGCCTGTCGGCGTCCGATTCCAGTGGCCTTGCGCCGGGCGGCAATATTTCCCTGGCGCTGAAGGGGCCCGACGGCGATCTGGTCAAGCAGGTCGGCATCACGACCACGGCCGGCCAGAGCATCGGCGATGTGGTGGCGGCACTCAACACTGCGATGGGCGGGGCGGCGACCTTCACACTCAATTCCGATGGCTCGATTTCCACCGCCACGTCGGCGCTTTATTCGGGCTATCAGCTCAACGTCACCAACGATACCACCCAGCGCGGCACCACCGGCATGAGC
>DATATP010000205.1:0-12184 GCA_036268715.1 Rhizomicrobium sp.
CACCTGCGATCCGGCCTATTACGCCCAGCAGCAGAAGCTGTTTCTGGCGTTTTACAAAGCGGGCCTGGTCTATCGCAGCGAAGCCGATGTGAACTGGGATCCGGTGGACATGACCGTGCTTGCCAACGAGCAGGTGATTGACGGACGCGGCTGGCGCTCCGGCGCATTGGTCGAGCGGCGCAAGCTCAGCCAATGGTTTTTCCGTATCACGGCGTATTCCGAGGAATTGCTGGCGGCGCTGGATGGCCTGGAGCGCTGGCCGGAAAAAGTGCGGCTGATGCAGAAGAACTGGATCGGCAGGAGTGAGGGCCTGCGCTTCCAGTTCACGTTATCAAGTGGCGAAAAGCTGGACGTGTTCACCACCCGTCCGGATACCCTGTTCGGTGCAAGCTTTGTGGCGCTGTCGCCCGATCACCCGCTGACCCAGCGCCTGGCGAAGGACAATCCGAAACTCGAAGCCTTCATTGCCGAATGCCGCAGAACCGGCACGGCGGAAGCGGAGATGGAGAAGGCCGAGAAGCTGGGCTTCGACACCGGCCTCACCGCGGCCCATCCCTTCGATCCCGCCTGGAAGCTGCCTGTGATGGTGGCCAATTTCGTGCTGATGGGCTACGGCACCGGCGCGATTTTCGGCTGTCCCGCCCATGACCAGCGCGACTTGGATTTCGCCCGCAAATACGGGCTTGTGGTGACGCCAGTGGTGGTGCCGGACGGCACCGATGCGGCGACATTCGCGGTGGGCAAGGAGGCGTATGTCGGTCCCGGCCGGCTCGCCAATTCGCGCTTCCTGGACGGCATGATGGTGGAAGCGGCCAAGGACGAAGTCGCCCGCCGCCTGGAAGCGGCCGGCATCGGACAGCGCACCGTGCAATACCGTCTGCGCGACTGGCTTGCCTCCCGCCAGCGCGCCTGGGGTTGCCCGATCCCGATGATCCATTGCGGGCGCTGCGGCCTGGTGCCGGTGCCGGACTCCGCGTTGCCGGTAAGGCTGCCCGACGATCTGGATTTTCAGGTGCATGGCAATCCGCTGGATGCCCATCCGACGTTTGCCAAAGTGACGTGTCCCGATTGCGGCAGCGATGCGCGGCGCGAGACCGACACCCTCGACACCTTCGTGGATTCCTCCTGGTATTTCGCCCGCTTCACCGATCCCCATGCGGAGGAGCCGCTCAATCGCGCCGCGGCGGATTACTGGCTGCCGGTCGATCAGTATATCGGCGGCATCGAGCATGCGATTCTGCATCTGCTCTATTCGCGCTTCTTCACCCGGGCCATGCATGAGACCGGCTTTGTCGGGCTGGACGAGCCCTTCGCCGGCCTGTTCACCCAAGGCATGGTGACTCACGAGACCTATACCGGCGCGGACGGCGCCTATCTGCTGCCCGAGCAGGTGGAGAAGCGGGGGGACAAGGCGTTCCTCATCGACACGGACAGGGAAGTGACCATCGGTCCGTCCGAGAAGATGTCCAAGTCCAAGAAGAATGTCGTGCCGCCCATGGGCATGATCGGGGCGTATGGCGCCGATGCGATCCGCTGGTTCATGCTGTCGGATTCGCCACCCGAACGCGACGTGGACTGGTCGGAATCCGGGGTCGAAGGCTGCTGGCGCTTCGTCAACCGCGTCTGGCGTCTGGTCGATGAGGCGCACGATCTTCCCCCGCCCGGGGGCGCCATCACGACGGCGAATGATGCGTCCAAGGCGCTGCGCCAAGCCAGCCATCGCGCGATCGCGGCGGTCACCGAACATCTCTCCGCCCTGCGCTTCAACAGCGCCGTGGCCCAGCTTTATACCCTTGCTAATGCGATCCAGGACGGCGCGGCGGCGAATCCTTCGGCGCGGCGGGAAGCCTTGGAAATCCTCGTCCTGCTGATCGCGCCGATGATGCCGCATCTGGCGGAAAGCTGCTGGCAGGCGCTCGGCCATGACCGGTTGGTGGCCGAGACCGAATGGCCTGAGGCTGACCCCGCCCTTACGAAATCGGATACAGTCACCTATGCTGTGCAGGTGAACGGAAAATTGCGTGCAACATTTCAGGTTGAAAAAGGAACGAACAGCGAAGCGGTCCAAGAGAGGGCGCTGGGTTTCGAGCCTGTTCAGCGTACCCTGGAAGGCAAAGCACCCAAGAAGATCATTGTTGTGCCCAATCGCGTCGTGAACATCGTCATATGAAGCGCGGCGCCATCCTTGCGCCCCTCATGCTGCTGGGCGGCTGCGGCTTTCATCCCATGTATGCCAACGGGCTGGCGCCCCAACTGGCCTCGATCTATGTCGAGCCGGTCGCGGAAAGCGACGGCTATGAGTTGCGCAACGCTCTGATCGATCTGCTTGGCTCCAACGGCGAAATGGCCGGCAAGGCCTACCGCCTCACCATCACGATGAAGGAAACCAATCAGGGCGTGGCACTTGAGAACAATGCGACCATCACCCGCTATAATGACCGATTGACCGCGGCCTATACCTTGACCGACGCCAAAGGCACGACCTTGACGGTCGGCTCCCAGATCGGCCTGTCGTCCTACAATGTCGCGGCCTCGCCCTATTCGACCTTGGCGGCGCAGCAGGACGCCGACAAGCGCGCCGCGCAGGACATGGCCGATCGCATCCGCCTTGATCTCGGGGCCTGGTTCCGGCACCGGAAGTCGGGCCATGGACGTTAAGACTGGCGCCGCTGACCGTTTCGTTGCCAATCCGCCCAAGACCCTGACCGCCGCACTGGTCTATGGCCCCGACGCCGGTCTGGTGCAGGAGCGCGCCGAAAGGCTGGCGAAAACGGTGGTTGCCGATCTGACCGATCCTTTCAATGTCGCCGATCTGAATGAAGCCGCACTGGCGGCCGACCCGGCCCTTCTGTTCGACGAGGCGGCCGCGATCTCGATGATGGGCGGGCGGCGGGTGGTGCGGGTGCGGGGCGCCGGCAATGGGTTGGCGGAGCTGTTCGACTCCTTTCTGGAAAACCATGCCGGCGACGCGCTGGTGGTGGTGGAAGCGGGCGACCTCGCCAAAACCTCTGCGCTGCGAAAGACTTTCGAGGGTGGCAAAAGCGCCGCCGCGATCGCCTGCTACCCCGACGCGGCGCGCGACCTGCCCGATCTGGTGCGCGATGCTTTGCGGGCCGGAGGCTTCTCCATCGCGCCCGATGCGCTGGAGGATGCCGCTTCCCGGCTGGGCCCCGATCGCGGCGTCAACCGGCGGGAATTGGAAAAGCTGATGCTTTATGCGCACGGGGCGGAGCGCATCACCTTGGAAGACGTCAGGGGAGTGATGGGCGACGAGGCCGAGGCGCGCGCCGACGCGGTGGCGGATGCGGCGGGCAATGGCGATCTGGCGGCCTTGGACCGCGAGCTGGAGCGGCTTTGGGTATCGGATGCCAATCCGGCGGTCGTCATACGTGGCGCGATGGGCCATTTTCAAAAGTTGCTAATGGTGCGCGAGGCGGTCACACGCGGCGAACCCGTCGATGTGGCAATGAAACGCCTGCGCCCGCCGCCGCATTTTTCGAGGGTCAGCATCTTCAAGGCCCAGGCGCAACGCTGGAACAGCGACAGGCTGGGAGAGGCGCTGGACATGCTGCTGGAAGCCGAAGCGCTGACCCGCACCACTGCTGTTCCCGCCGAAGCGGTGACAGGCCGCACCCTGATGAATATCGCCGCCATGGCGCGCGGGAGGATGTGATGCTGAAAGTCCGTATCATTCCCTGTCTCGATGTGAAGGGCGGGCGGGTCGTCAAAGGGGTCAATTTCCTGTCCTTGCGCGACGCGGGCGATCCGGTGGAGCAGGCGATGGCCTATGACGCGGCGGGGGCGGACGAATTGTGCTTTCTCGACATCACCGCCAGTCACGAAGACCGCGGCACCCTTTTGGATGTGGTGCGCCGCACCGCCGAGGTGTGTTTCATGCCCCTGACGGTGGGCGGCGGCGTGCGCACCCTGGACGACATTCGCGCCCTGCTGCTGGCGGGCGCCGACAAGGTCTCGATCAACACCGCCGCGGTGGCGCGTCCCGAATTCGTGCGCGAGGCCGCGGAGAAGTTCGGCAGCCAATGCATTGTTGCCGCTATCGATGCTAAAATGGCCGAGAGCGGTCGCTATGAAATCTTCACACATGGCGGGCGCAACGCGACCGGCATCGACGCCGTTGCCCATGCGTGCAAGCTGGTGGGTTATGGCGCGGGCGAAATCCTGCTCACGTCGATGGACCGCGACGGCGTCAAATCCGGCTATGACCTGGTGTTGACCCGTGCCGTGTCGGACGCGGTACCCGTGCCGGTGATCGCGTCGGGCGGCGTCGGCAATGTCCAGGATTTGGTCGATGGCGTCACCAAAGGACATGCCAGCGCGGTGCTCGCCGCCTCCATCTTCCATTTCGGTGAAGTGAGCATGCAGGAGGCCAAGGCCGCGCTTGCCAAGGCGGGATTGCCCATCCGCCCGATCTAATGCGAAAGTTTCCGGAACCGACCCGCCTCTATGGCGCAGGGCGCAGCAAACCGGCAAAAGCTCGATGGACGATTTTCGCGCCGATCTTCATTTCCTCGCCCGCCGCGGTCCGGCCCAGCCGGTCAAGGCGATGCCGGCGTATATGACAGCCGCAATGACCCCCGAAGACGCATTCCGCGCCACCGTGTCTGACTGCCTTGCCCAGGTGACCGCCAATGCCGGCACTTTGCGTTCGGGCCGCTCGGTCGAAGGCTTGCACCAGTTGCGCGTCGGCTTCCGCCGGCTGGATGTGACATTGGGCGCGTTCGGCAAGGAATTCGGACTCCCGTGGCTGGAAGAATTGCGCAGCCGAGGCAAAGTCCTCTCCAGCCGCCTCGCGTCAGCGCGCGATCTGGACGTGTTCCTCTTCGATCTCTTGGATGCTCCACAAGCCGCGGCCGGCCGTGGCGAGCGCGACAGTTTCGACGCCTTGCGCGCGCAAGCCGAACGGGCCCGCGACATTGCATGGGGGGAGGCGTGCGAATGCGTCACTGGCGAAGATTTCGCCATGTTCCAGGACGATGTCGCCGCGCTGGCACAGTCGCGCCTGCCATTGGGACGGCAGCAGAATCTGCCCGGCCTGGCGGAACGGCTGTTGCGGCGTCAGGCGCGTCGGGTCAAGACGCGCGGCCGCACGGCTGCCTCCCGCGAAGCGCGGGATCTGCATCATTTGCGCATCGCGCTCAAAAAGCTGCGTTATGCCGCAGAGTTCTTCGCCTCGCTCTATCCGAATAAGAAGTCCCGCCGTTACTTGAAAAAGATGCGGCAGCTGCAGGATTATCTGGGCGAACTGAACGACATCGCCCATGTGCGCGCCACCGTGTCGAAGCTGATGCGGAGTGAAGAAAGGACGGAGGCGCGGTGCGACTTGGGTTTCGCGGCCGGCGCGGTGACGGGCTGGTATGGCGGGCGGGAAGGCCGCATCGTCAAGCAGACATTGAAGCGCTACCGCAAGTTCCGCCGGCTCAAGCCGTTCTGGAATTAGAATCGCCGACGCCTATCATAAGTGCATCAGCCGGCTGCGCCGGGGCGAACTCCACATTCAGAACCGCAACACTCGGTATTCCACGCTCGTCCAGCGACAGCAGCAAAATGCGCGATACGTCCAGATCGCCGGGCATCGCGGTTGCCATGTCCCAGCCGGTTGCCAAAGTATAGGCGGCGCGCAGCACCCCAAGATGCGCCACCGCCACCGCGTCGCCGCCATTGCCGTAAAGCGGGCCCGCCGCGACATCGCGCAGGAAATGCGCCACGCGGGCGTGCAGCTCGCCGGTCGATTCCCCGCCCAGCGGTCGGAAGGATTCCGCCAGGCCGGCGCGCTCGAAACAGTCCTTGCCGTGCTTGGCTTTGATCTCGTCGCGGGTCAGACCTTCCCATTCGCCCCAATGCTGTTCCATCAGCCGCGCATCGGCCACTTCGCCCGACAAGCCCAGGAGCGCGGCCGTCTGGCGCGCCCGCGACAGGGGGCTGACGAATACGCGCGCAGCCGTGACAGGGGAGGGCAGGCGCAAGCCCGCCATCTTCGCCGCGCCGTCCGGAGATAGGCCGATGTCGGTATGGCCCTGGATACGGCCTTGCCGGTTCCATTCGGTTGGACCGTGACGGAGGAAGGCGATCTTCATTCACACATCCAATTCGACCACGACAGGCACATGGTCAGACGCTTTCTGCCAGCCGCGCATCCGTTTGACGATCTTCTGCGAACGCAATGCGCCCTTGATGCCGGGACTGGCCCAGACATGGTCGAGCCGGCGGCCGCGGTCGGACGCTTCCCAATCCATCGCGCGATAACTCCACCAGCTGAAGATCTTCTCTTCGGGCGGAACGAAATGGCGGGTGGTATCGCACCACTCGAACGCCGCCTGCACTTCGCCCAGCAATTGGGTCTCGACCGGCGTGTGGCTGACCACATCGAGCAATTGCTTGTGGCTCCAGACGTCGCTTACCAGCGGCGCGACATTCAGGTCGCCGACCAGCAGCACGGGATCGCGCTTCCTCGCCGCGCGCGCGGCGAAGAATTTTTCCATCTGCCGCAGGAAGTGGAGCTTGTGCGCGAATTTTTCGTTGCGCGCCGGATCGGGAATATCGCCACCGGCGGGGACATAGAAATTGTGCAGCTCCACCCCATTTTCCAGGGTCACGCCCATATGACGGGCATGGCCCTCGCGGCAGAAATCCTGCACGCCGGTTTCGCGGAACGGATGGCGGGAAAGGATTGCCACCCCGTGATAGGCCTTCTGGCCGTGCAGCGCCTGATGCACATAGCCCAGCTTGCGCAGCGGCTCGGCCGGGAACAAGTCGTCGGTGACCTTGGTCTCCTGCAACGCCAGAAGATCGGGCTGCTCGTCCCGCAGGAAGCGGGTCACCAGCGCGATCCGATGTCGCACCGAGTTGATGTTCCAGGTGGCGATCTTCATCAGGCCAGCCAATCTGTTTCGCAACTGCACACTTGTGTCACCAAGAGAGACATTTTATTACTATTCCTATAAAAACAAGTACTTGTATGGCTAAATGGCATGCCAGTCATGCAATTTTCGCGGTATTTCTACTCATTGATTTGCATAACTCGCGCAATATATTGCAGTGCAAGACGAGACCGGAACTTTCCCCGGATCGCCATTTGAAGGAGTTCCAGAAATGATTGCCGCCATATTCCGCCTTCCCGAACAGAACGATGAAACCAGCGCGTTCGCCGCCGAGGCCCTCGACAAGCTGGTGATTGCCATGTCGGGAATTCTCGCCATGGTTGCCCTTATTGCCGTCGCCTAAAGCATTTCCGTGATTCGTTGAATCACGGAAATGCCTTGTTTCTTTATTTTGTCGCGGTTCCGAGAGAAAACCGCTGTACCCTTTTCCTGGAACCGCTCTAGCGAACTGCAAGCGGCCATCTGGCGCGCGGGGAGATGGATAGAGTGTCCGTATCCCCCGCCGCCAGCCGCTCCAGTCCGGCCCAGGCGATCATCGCCGCATTGTCGGTGCAAAGAATGGGCGGCGGACTGTGGAGCGTGAAACCCTCCTTCTCCGCCAGCCGGCGCAGGCTTTCGCCGATGGCCTGGTTTGCGGCTACCCCGCCGGCAACCACAAGCTGTTGTCCGTCCCCTCCAAAGTCGCGCCGGAACATTTCCATCGCCGCACGGGTGCGATCGGAAAGGATGTCGATCACCGCCGCCTGGAAGGAAGCGCTTGCATCCGCGACCTCCACGCCGCGGCCCACAAGCTGGCGCATGGCGGTCTTCAATCCGGAGAAGGAAAAGTCCGCGCCGTCGCGGTTGAGCAACGGCCGCGGTAGAGCATAGGCACGCGGATTGCCCCGTCGCGCTGCCGCTTCCACACTGGGACCGCCGGGATAGGGCAAGCCCAGCAGTTTCGCCGTTTTGTCGAACGCCTCGCCGACCGCATCGTCGATGGTGCTGCCATAAAGACGGGAATCCTGGAGCCCTGCGACGCCGAGAAGCTGGCAATGGCCGCCCGAAACCAGCAGCAGCAGGAAAGGAAAAGCAACGCCATCGGTCAGCCGCGCCGTCAACGCGTGCCCCATCAAGTGATTGACCGCGATCAGCGGCTTGGCCGTGGCCAGCGCCAGGGCCTTGGCCGTGGTCAGTCCCACCATCACCCCGCCGATCAATCCCGGGCCCGCCGTGGCGGCGATTCCATCGATCTCCGCAAGGGTGACATTCGCGTCAGCCAGTGCCCGCGCGATGCACTCATCGAGTATTTCAAGATGTGCCCGGCTGGCGATTTCCGGCACCACGCCGCCATAAGGCGCATGGGCTTCGATCTGACTGAACACGATGTTGGACAGGATCTCGCCCGGTCCCGGTGGAAAACCATGCACCACTGCGGCGGCGGTCTCGTCGCAGCTTGTCTCGATGCCGAGAAGGGTGAGGGACTTGTCTGTCATGGGCCGCTCGTCTACTCCCAATGCGCCATGCGACAAAGCGACCAATTAAACCGGGTCGGCGAGAGTTGAAGCGATCACCTAGCAAAAAGAGAGCGCAATGCGTGTGCTCGTAACCCGCCCGGCGGACGACGGTGTGGCCACCGCCGAGCGCCTGCGCGCGTTGGGACATGAGCCGCTGCTCGCGCCGCTGCTGACAACGCATTTTCTAGACCGCCCTGTGCCTGCGCTCGCCGATGTGCAGGCGATTCTTGCCACCAGCGCCAATGGCGTGCGCGCCTTTGCGCGTCTGTCGGCGGAACGCGACTTGCCCCTGTTCGCAGTGGGGCCGCAGACGGCGGCGGCGGCATCGGCGGCAGGCTTTCGGGCCGTGCGCAATGCGCAAGGCGATGCCGCCGCCCTGGCGCGGGCGACCGCCGATTGGGCGAGGCCGGAAACGGGTGCGCTGCTGCATGTTTGCGGCGAGGAAAGTTCTGGCCTTCTGATGAAGGATCTTTCGGAGCGGGGATTTGAGGTCCGCAGAGCCCTGCTCTACCGCGTCGACGCCGCGCCGTCGCTTCCCGCCGCCGCCGCATCGGCCCTGGCGCTAGGCACATTGGACGCTGCGTTGTTTTTTTCCCCGCGCAGCGCGCGCGTCTTCGCCCAGCTTGCGAAGGATCACGACATTCGGCGAATGATTGCGGTCTGTATTAGCCGCGCGGCAGCGGCAGCCTTGGCACCCTTGTCTTTCGCGGAATTCCGCATCGCCGCACGGCCGGATCAGTGTTCCCTGCTGGCATGCCTGGCCGGCCGGGGGGCAAGGGAATCTACCTAGGCCGGCGCGTGCCCGGGTTGTGTTCTTGTTTACTTGCAACCTTTAGCTTTGCTGCGACCGGTGCTGGAGCACTCCCCGATGCTCAAGCCGGTGCGGACAGTGAAACGGAGACTGTGGCAACGATCGTCGCCGTCCTGTCCGAGATGTGCTGGCCTGGGCCGGTTGCTGGTAGCCGGTCCAGGCCATTCGTTCTCTGCCTGCCGAGCTGGGAGGAGTTGTTATCTGGAAGAGAAAGCCGTCAATTCGCCGGCGACCCTGGGCATCAGCGCGTTCCAGTCGCCGAACTTCTCCGGCGACAGCACGCGGGTTCTGGCATACCAGGGATATTCGTCCGTGTTCAGTTGCGGCCAGGTGCGACCCGCCGTCAGGAACCAAACCTCCGCGCCCACACTCGCGGCCGTCGCCGCAGCGGCCGTGGGCGCCGACAGCACCAGATCGAGCGCGGCGCATAGCGCGGCCGTGCCGTCGATGTCATCGCGCAGGTCCAGTCCTTCCATCTGATGGATGGTGACGCCGAAGCGTTCGGCGGCGCGGGCGATCTCGGCGGCGCTGTCGCCATATTGCAGATTGACGAAAGAAGTCCCCGGCGTTTTGAGGACCGGCCCCCAGGCGTCGATCGGGCTGTAATATTTGGCGCGCTTGGCGCCCAGCATCATCGAACGCCAGCACAGGCCGACCGTCTTGCCCGGCAGGCCGGCGAGCTTGTCGCGGAATTCGGCGACCCGCAGCGGGTCCGGCGCCAGGAACGCCTGATGGGGGAAATCCGCCAGCGCCTTGCGATAGAATTGCAGCGCCGAGCCCATCGGCGCCCACAGATCGGGCTTGTTGTCCTTGGAGGCGAACGGGATCAGCCTCAGCGCCTTGTTGCCGTCGGCATCCATCAAGGTGCGATCGTCATAGGTGCCGACCTGCGCCTCCGGAAAGGAGCGCTGGAACAGCGGCACCAGCCGCGGGTCGACGGCGATCTGCAACTGGCCGGTCGGTCCCAGCGCCCGCTGGACATCGGGCAGGACGTTGGCGAACATGAATTCGTCTCCCAATCCCTGTTCGCCGACCAGGAGGATTTTCTTTCCGAGAAGATCTTCGCCTTTCCACAAGGGCGCGTCGATCAGATGGTGCAGATAGGCGCGGAACCGCTGATCGTTGCGGATTTCATATTCACGGAAGCCGTCTTCGAGCCGGCCGGCGCCGATCAGGCAGATGCTGCGGGAATGGGCGGTCTCGCGCCGCTCGGTGGGGTCGACCGCCAGCTCCAGCGCCTTGTCGTAATTGGCCAGCGCCTCTTCCAGCAGCCCGAGATGTTGATAGGCGTAGCCCAAATTGTGGTAAGCGCGGGCGAAGCCGGGCTCCAGCCGCACCGCCTCGTCATAGAACACCAGGCTCTCATCGGCCCGGCCTTCCTCGGCGAGCACGGTGGCCAGCGCATTCCAAAGAATGGAATGTTGCGGCATCTGCATCAGTGCGGCACGCAAGGTTTCGACGGCCATGTCAGGCATGCCGAGGTCGCACTGCACACTGCCCAGATTATTGTATCCCAGGGGCGAATCCGGGCAGGCGGCGATATAGAGGCGGAACATGTTCGCCGCCGCCTCGGTAAGCTTGAGATTCCAGGCGGTGAGGCCGAGATTGATCAGCAATTCGGGGTCCTGCGGATCGAGTTGGAATGCCCGCTCATAGGTGACCAGCGCCTTGTGCAGATGTCCCATCCGCTCCAGCGCCATCGCCAGGACATGAAAGGCCTTGGCATTGCTGTCATCGGTTTCGGTCGCCTTCAGCGCCCATTGCCCGGCGCGCACGATATCGCCTTTGCGCCACGCACGAACGGCGCGCCTCAGGCACTGGTTGGAACGGTGGCGCGCCTTTTCCGCCACCACCTGATCGACCAGCGCCTCCAGCTTCTCGAGCGCTTCCAGCCGCGCATTGACCCCGGAGAGCGTTTCGATCCTTTGCAGGGCGGCGGCTTTACCCATCGTTAGTCTCTCGGCCTTCGATTCCGCGCCCATCAAAGCCGTTTATGTTTAACCCGCGGTGAAGAGGAACGCGAAACAGGAGAGGCTTTTGTTAACCTAAACCGGCCTAGGGTGCGGCCGGTTGGTTAAGGACGAGGGCTCATGCCGCTCAAACTGTCACTCAAGCCGGGCGAAAAATTCGTGCTCAATGGCGCGGTTCTCACCAATGGCGACAAACGCACCAGCCTGGTCATCCAGAACAAAGCCTGCCTGCTGCGCGAAAAGGACATCATGCAGCCCGAAGGGGCCAACACCCCCGCGCGCCGCATCTATCTTGCCATCATGATGATGTATCTGGACGGCCAGGCGAGCGAAGAACCCTACAACGAATTCGCGCTGCGCATGACCGAGTTCATGGGTGCAGTGCGCAACCACCAGGTGCTGACCGCGTGCGTGGACATCAGCCGCGACGTGGCACAGGGCTCCTATTACAAGGCGCTGATGGCCTGCCGTAAGCTTTTCGATTTCGAACAGGAGCGTCTGACCTATGACCCTGCAAGCCTATAAAAACACGCAAGCCGCGACGGAAGACCCCCGCGCCACCGAATACAGGCTGTTCGGGCAAGTGACAGGCAAACTGCTGGAGGTGCAGGCCTCCCAAGCGGTGGGCACCCCGTTGGTGGAAGCAATCGACTGGAATCGCCGCATGTGGCGCACGCTCGCCGCCGACTGCATGGATGACCGCAACGCTCTAACCCAAGATGTGCGCGCGAAGATCATTTCGCTCTCGCTGTGGGTGTCGAAATATTCCCGCCGGGTGACGCGCGAGAAAGCCCCGCTCGATCCCTTGATCCAGATCAACCGCACCATCATGCAGGGCCTGCAGAGCAACGTCGGCTAACGTTCCGCGCCGCGCTCGAAATGGAGGCCGGCGCCTGGCGCCGGCCTTTTCGTTTTCCCATCTGCCCGCCACGCGCAGCCGCTGTTCGATACGCTGTCGCTATCGAATGCCCCGCAACGGCTTGGCATACGGGGAAGAAGGCCGCGCCG
>DATATP010000206.1:0-9327 GCA_036268715.1 Rhizomicrobium sp.
CGGCGGCCTTGTATCGATCGGCTTGCCTTCCTGCACCGTGGCATAGTCGGGAATGGATTGGTTGGCCGGCGGTGGTTTCGTCGGTGCCGGTGTCTGCGCCAGCACCGTGCAAGGATACGCCGCCAGGCTGCAAAGCCAGGCAAGAGCAAACCGATTCATGAAGACCCCTCCGAAGCGATAGATAGCCAATTTAGCCCATCAGCGCCTGACGACAAGGTCGCTTTTACGGTTGAGGTTCGGGCTTTTCCTCCCAACCGCCACCCAACGCCTTGTACAGTGCCACCGAAGCGGACAGCCGGGCCCTGTGCATGTCGGAAAGCTGGTCGCGCGCAGCATAAAGCGCGCGCTCGGCGTCGGTCACGGTCAGGAAATCCGCATACCCCCCGCTATATTTGCGCTGCGCCGCGGCAAGCACCTTTTCGGATTCACTGACCTGGCTTTGCAGCGCGGCTTCCTGCGTCTGGAGATGGGACAGGTTGCCCAGCGCATTTTCGACATCGGAAAAACCGGCGATCACGCTGGCCCGATAGGTGGCGAGCAGTTCGTCCTCGCGGGCTTTGGCCTCGTCGTTCCTCGCGGCAAGCTTTCCGCCATCGAAAATCGCCTGCATCAGCGAGCCGCCCAGTCCCGCGGCAAAGCCGGTCCCTGGCAATTGTGCGATGGCCGCATTCAGGGCCGGATAGGCTGCCCCGGCAGTGGCCGTCAGGCTGATGTCGGGAAGGAAAGCCGCGCGCGCCGCCTTGAGGTCGGCATGGGCGGCGATGAGATTGGCTTCGGCGCTGGCGATATCTGGCCGCCGGGTGAGCAATTGTGTGGTCAGCCCTGGCGCCACCACCGGCGCGGTGATGGCGGAGAGGTCCTCGCCCGTCACGGTGAATCCCTCGGGCGGCCGTCCCAGCAAAATCGCCAGCGCATCCCGGCTTTCCAGTTCTTGCTGCTCGAGCGCGGGCAGCACCCCTTCTTCCGCCGCCAGACCGGCGCGCTGCAGGGTGAGATCGGCGTTGGCCGCATATCCCGCCTGCACCCGCCGCTGCACCAGGTTCAAGATGTCTTGGGCGGATTTGAGATTGGCCCGGGCGGTGCCGATGCGTTCGCGCAAGGACAACAGCCGGAAATAACTGTCGGCCACGGCGGCCGTGACGGTCAGGGCGACCGTGGCGCGGTCCGCTGCGCTCGCGGCGCGCAAAGCATTAGCCGCATCGAGCGCATCGCGATTCTTGCCCCAGAAGTCCAGCTCATAGCTCGCCCCCAGCGCCGCGCTCCAGTCGGTCTCCCGCTGCGACGTGCCATCGGCGGCGCCATAAAGCGAGTTGATATCGCTGTTGAGATTGACGCTGGGCAGCAGCACCGCGCCCGCCTGGCGCGCCCGCGCATCGGCCTGGCGCAGCCGCGCCGCCGCCTGGGCAAGATCGAGATTATTCACCTGGGCGGCCGCCATGAGGGCGGAAAGCTGCGCATCGTCGAAGCTTCGCCACCAATCGGCAGCGGGCCAGAGCGGCGCATTGCTCGGCACGGCCTGCTGAAATGCAGCCGGCACATCGCCTTGCGGCAGCGCCGGTGGCGGCGAAGCGGCGCAACCCGCCAGCAGGATCGCGCATCCAAAAGCCGGGAGCAGCCTGGGCCTCATGCCGCCGCCTTCCGCCTGGGGCCGCCGAAGCGTTCGGCCAAAGCCGGCAGCACCATCAAGTTGAGCAGGGTCGAGGTCATCAATCCGCCGAGCACCGTCACCGCCATGGGGCCTTCGATCTCCTGGCCAGGCTGGTTCATACCGATGGCGAGGGGCAATAGGCCCAGCGCGGTCACCGCTGCCGTCATCAGGATAGGGATCAGCCGCTCCTGCGCGCCGCGCAGCACCGTCTCCACATTCCAGGGCTCGCCTTCCGATTCCACCAGATGCTCATAATGGGCGAGCAGCAGGATCGCGTTGCGGGCGCTGATGCCGAAGACAGTGACCAGGCCCACCATCGCCCCCAGGGAAAGTCCGGAACCCAAAAGCACAATGGCGAGCACACTGCCGATCAGGCTGAACGGCACATTGACCAACACAAGCCAGGTGTGCCGGCGCCAACGAAAGGAAATGAAGAGGAGGAGTCCGATGAGGATCAGGGCGAAGCCCGTATAAAGCAACATCTGCAACTGCGCCGCCTGCTCGGCGGCGGCAGCGCCGGTGAATTCCACGATGACACCTTCAGGCAGATGCAGTGCTGAGACTTTCGCCTTGGCATCGTTGACGGTGTTCTGGAGGCCGCGACCTCGCACATTGAAGGTGACGGCGTCGAAACGCTGCCCGCCATCATGGGCGATCATGTAGCGCGTGTCGGTAGGCACCACGTGGGCGACCTCCGAAAGCGGGATCGGTCCCAATGGCCCCCCGATCATCAACTTGGAGAGAAGCTCGGGCCGATCCCGCTCCTCGGCCGGCAGAATCATCGTCACGTCCACCGCGCGGATGCCCGCGTAAGTCTGACCGATCTCTGTTCCGGCAAAATCGCTTTCCAGCGCGTCCAGCACGTCGCCGCTTTTGAGCCCGCTGGCGGCGAGCTTTTGCGGATCGAGCTGGATCGCCAAAGTGGGCGTGCCGCTTTGCGGCTTGAATTGAAGGTCGGCGATGCCGTCCGTGCCAGTCAGCGCCGCCACGATGTGGCTGGCGCTCTGGTCCAGCGCATTCAGGTCGTCGCCGAAAACCTTCACCGAAATATCCGCTGAGTCGCCGCTGAGGCTTTCGTCAATCCTGTCGCCCAGGAAAGTGGTGACCTGGGTCGACACGCCGGGATAGTTTGCCAGAATCTTGCGGATGGCGTCTTCGGCAGCGCTTTGATCCATATCGGTGCCGGGCTTGAGCTCGATCTGGAATTCGCTCTGGTGCGGGCCGTTGGTGTCCTCGCCGAGTTCGGCGCGACCGATCTGCTGCGACACCGTGGAGACATAGGGCAGCGCCATGATGTCGGCGCTTATGCGCGTCCCTAACGTCCGCATCTCGGCCAACGACGCGCCTGGGATTGAAGCATCCACCTGGACCACGAAATGATTCTCGCGGAAGTCGGGCATGAAGCTGGAAGGCAGGAAGGGAAGCGCGATCACTGCCGCCAAGGTCGCTATCGCCAGTGCCGCCATCACCAAACGGAAGCGGCGATAAACCATGGCGACGCCGTGGCGCTGCCAGTCCTTCATTTTGCGGATCCAGGCAAAATCCGCGTGCCGGTCGCGGGCGCGCAGCATCAAGGCCGAGAGTGCTGGCGCCACCGTGAGCGCCATGATCAACGACGCCAGGACTGCCAGGATGAAGGCCAGCGCCAAAGGTCCGACGAAATGGCCCTGCACGCTGGTGGAGAAGAGTTCAGGCAGGAACACCGCGATCACCACCAGGGTGGCGTAGATCACGGGGCCGCGCACCTCCAGGGTGGCATCCACGATCACGTTGAGGCGAGAACGGGGATCCTGCAACCTGGCGTTCTCGGCGAGCCGCCTCAAAATATTCTCGATGCCGATAATGGCATCGTCCACCAAAACCCCCAAAGCGACCGCGAAGCCGCCCAAGGTCATGGTGTTCAGGGTCTGGCCCATGCGGTCCAGCACTGCGGTGGCCGCCAGCAGAGAAAGCGGGATGGCGATGAAGGTGATGAAGGCGGAGCGCCAATCGCGCAGGAACAGGAACAATACGATCAGGATCAGGACCCCCGCGATCGCCAGCGAGTTCTCAAGCGATGTCAGCGCCCGCTCCACGAAATTGGCTGGACGCTGGAGCGCGGGATAAATGTCGATGCCTTCGGCCTTGAGCGGCGGGTCTATCTGGGCCAGCGCCGCCTCGACAGCGCGTGTGGTCTGAAGCGTGTTGGCGCCATACTGGCTGGCCAGCGACAGCAGCACGCCGGGCTTGCCGTTCACGAGCGCATCGCCTGAGCGGAGTGCGGGCGCCACTTCCACCTTTGCGATTTCACCAATGGTGATAGGCGTGCCGGAGCGCACTGTGAGCACGGCGTCGGCGACGGCGGAAGGGTCGGGGGCGGGCACGGGCGTCTGGATCAGGACGCGCTGATGGGCGATGTCCAGAAAGCCCGCGCCGTGAAGCGCCAGCGCGTTCCGAGCCGCATCGGCCAGGTCCGTCAAGGAAACGCCATAGGACGTCATCCGGGCGAGATCGGGCTGAATCTGGATCTGGCGAACATCGCCCCCATAGACAATCACATGGGCGACGCCGGGCACGGCGAGAAGCGCGGGCTTCATCACCCAGTCGGCACGGTCGCGCAGATCGAAGGAACTGAGCTTGTTGGACGTGAGACCGATCAGGAGCAGGTCCATGGTGGACGAAGTGAGCGGAGACAATTTCGGCGTGCTCACGCCAGCGGGAAGACTGGATCCCAGTTCACTCAATCTTTCCGAGATACCCTGCCTTGCGTTGTAAAGGTCGATATTGTCGTTGAACTGGATGTTGATGACGGAAAGGCCCGGAATTGATTCCGAGCGAATGGTGGCAAGACCGGTCGCGCCGTTCACCGCATTCTCGATCGGCTTGGTGACGAGTTGCTCGACCTGCTGGGCGGTGAATCCGCGAGCCTCGGTCTGGATGTCGACGGTGGAAGGGACGAAGTCGGGAAACACGTCCAGCGGCGCGTTGCGTGCGGCCCAGAAGCCGGCCAGCAATCCGATCAGGGTCAGGGTCGCGATCGCGCCCGCATAGCGCACACAGAGGTCGACGAGCCAGCGCATGACCTCAATCCGGGGCTTCGGTGCTGGGATTGGTCTCGCGGGCCAAGAGCAGGCCGGCGCCGTTCACCACGATCGACTGCCCCGGCGCGATGCCCCCGCCTGCGGCAAGAAAATATCCCTTGTCCATGGAACGGGAGGTATCGATCTGGACACGCCGGAAGCTGCCGGGCCGGGTCTGGAGATAGACAAAGGCTTCGCTGTCGCCATAAACCAGCGCGCCTGCCGGCACCACGACGCCCGGTTGCGCGACACCGAGCGGCACACTGGCCGCGATATGCTCGTTCTGGACGAGGTCGCTGCCATCCACCAGCGCATAAAAGCCGCGGCCGGGAAAGGTGGGATCGGCGGGCGCCTCCCAGATCGTGTGCGCCGTCCAGGTCTTTGCGTCCGCCCCTAAGCGCGAAATCTGCAAGCTTCCAGGCGTTGCGCCGCCAAGGCTGCCCAAGGGAAAAGTGACTCGCACCAGAACGGTTTTTCCCGAGGCCAATCGCGCCATGATCGCCTGCCGCGATTTTGCGTCATGCCACGGCGCCCCGCGCCCGAATGCGGCTTCCGCCTTGCGCTGGGCGAGCATCAGGGCCGCTTGATCGGCGGCGGCCTTGCTCTGCGCCGTTTCCACCACTTCGCGGGACACGGCAGCCTCCTCGCCGGAGGCAAGCGAGAGGGCCCGCGCCGCGGCCGCGCGGCTTTGCGTGGCGGCGGCTTCGGCGGTGAGGATTTCGGCATCCGCCTGGGCGACGGTATCCAGCGACGTCACCACCCCATAACCGTCGATACGCTGGCGATATTGAGCCGCCGTGGCGGGCGCAGTGGTGATGCCAAGGCTCTTGACCTGCTCGCTGCTCAGGGTGAGGCCGGGCGCGGATTCCGCTTCCTTCTCAGCCGGCTTGGTGCCGGAATCGGACTTGCCGCAGCCGGAGAGTACCAGAAGGAGAGTGAATGCAAGAAACCGCCTGCGGAACATCATCTGCCCACGACGATGAGCCTGAAGGTGCCGGGCACCGGATCGGGGCGGGGATGCGGCCGATCGGGGGTCGGCGTTCCCGCCCTGCGCTCGGCCGTTACCAGGAAAACCGTGTGCGACTTCGGATCCAGTTCCATGGTGCGCGCGCCGTCAGCGGTGGGCAGGTTTTGCTGCACGGTGAATTTATCGGGGCTGTCCTCATGCGCGATGGTGAGGGTGCCGGATTCCCCGTTGGAACTGAACACCAGCCCCGTCGCCGGATCGAAACGGTTGGAATCGACGCCCTCTCCGATCGGGATGGTGGTGACGACCTTGCCGCTTGTCATGGCGGTGACGGCGATCAGTTTGTTGTCGCAACCGGAAAAGAGCCGGCGATGGGCGATATCGGCTGCAAGGCCCGATGGCGACTTGCAAGGCGCCAGCGGATAATGCGCCTTCACCGCCAAGCTGTTTGCGTCGAACGCCGCCAACTCGTCCTTGTCCTCGATATTGACGAAGATGGTACCGGTTCCGTCGCTGACCGCCGCTTCCGGCTTGCCGCCCAGCGCCACCGTCCCCACCACCTTGCCGCTGACGGGATCGACGGCGGTGGCGTCCTTGCTGACCGCGTTGAAGGTGAAGATGCGCTTGGAAGCGGGATCGTACAGGATGCCATCCGGACGGTTGCCGACCGCGATCTCGCCGATCTTGGCGAACGTCGCGGTATCGATCACTGCCAACCGGTCGGCGCCGCCTTCGGTGACATAGGCGCGGGTGCCGGCAAAAGCGGTGCCGTGGATGCCTTGAAGGCCGGCAATGTCGGCGAGGAGCTTGCCGCTGGCGGGGTCGACCACCATCACGTGTGTGCCACGGGTGATGAACAGTTTGCCGCTGGTGGGATCGAGATTGAGATAATCCCAGCCGCCCGCGCCGCCAAGGGCGACGGTGCGAAGGACATGATAGCTGGGAGCGGCCGCGAAAGCCGCGGTGGCCATGCACAGAACAGTCAGTAGAAATCCTGCAAGATTGCGTTGCGCGCGCATGGCTCTTCTCCCAGATGCCCCAGTTTCGCAATTTGCCGTGATGGGCAATACCGGCAAATGTCGCCGACGCAATAAATTTTCCCAATGTGCTGCCGCTACGGGTCAGGCGGCCGATTATCCGTAACGAGAAAAGATAGGCCAATCGCGAATCCGGCCCCGGTACGCCGGTCGATGCCGATGCTCGCGCCATGCAGTTCGGCAATGGCGGCCACCAGCGCCAGGCCCAGGCCATAACCGGGCCGGGTGCGGCTGGCTTCGCGGCGATAGAGGCGGCGGAACAGATTGGCATGCTCTTCCAGCGGTACACCGGGCCCATTGTCGCTCACCGTCACGGTCCCGCGCCCGTCCGTGAGCGCCAGGACGACGCAGATCGCGGTACCGCCGGGCGTGTGCACGATCGCGTTTTCGATCAGGTTGGAAAAAAGCTGGACCAGCAGATCGCGATCTCCCCGCACGGTCGCCATCGCCTCCAGCCGGATGGAGAGGCTATGGCCGGAATCCTCGGCGACCGGCCCGAACACGTCCTGCAGATGCCGCAGCAAGGGCGCCAGTTCCACCGGCGCGAAGGCGCTGCGCCGGGCGCCGCCTTCGATCTGCGCGATGCGCAGCAGGGCAGTGAACAGCGCAAGGATTTCGTCCGAAGCAGCGATCGCAGCTTCCAGCGCCTGCTCATAATCCTGAACGGTTGCTGCCTGGCTGCGCGCCCGTTCCAGCCGGTGGCGCAGATGGGTGACGGGCGTGCGCAAGTCGTGCGCGATATCGTTGGTGACCTGGTGCAGATTCTCCATCAGCCCGGCAATGCGATCGAGCATGCGGTTGATGGTCTCCGCCAGCCGGTCCATCTCGTCCTGGGCACCGCGCACCGGGATGCGGGTCTTGAGATTTCCATCCATGATGGCACGGCAGGTCGAGGCGATCGCGTCGGTACGGCGGAGAAAATTGCGGCTGACCAGTGTGCCGCCCACGCCGGCCAGCACCAGTCCGGCGGCGAAAACCCAGATCAAGGTCGCGACAATGCGCTGCCGCGCCAGCCGGGCATGGAACAGATCGCTGCCGGAAAACACATAGAGGCCGGGTGCGAGGAAAGCGCCAATCCCCAGGATTGCATGCCGTTGGTCCGGGCCCGGGTAAGCCAGTGCGACGACGCCTTCGCGGGCCGGCATGGGCGCCAGATTTCCCGCCAGCCTGTCGCGGCCCCGCTCCAGCAGAAAGAAGTCCGAAGCGCCGGGCGCGGCCATGCGTTGCCCGATCACTTCGACCGCCTCCGAAGTGCCCTCCATGCGATAGCCGTCGCGCACCGCCGCAATATCGGCTTGCGCGAACTGGACGATCTGGTCGCGGAATTCCTCATTGACGATGAACAACACGCTGCTCGCCAGCACCGCCATCGCCAGTGCGAACACGGCAACGAAGATCGCACAGATGCGGAAGCCTTCGGTGTGCAGCAGCCTGAAGCGGTTCCAGGAAAAGTGTGCAGCGGCTTTCCGTCCGGAACCGCGACAAAGCAAGGAGATAGAACGTTTTCGCGATTCAACGAAACGCAAAAACGCTTTAGTCGGCGCGGAGAACATAACCCGTTCCACGGATGGTGTGGATCATCTCATCGCCGAAGCCGCGATCCACCTTGGCGCGCAGCCGGCTCATATGGGTCTCCACAATATTGGTGCGCGGGTCGAAATGCAGGTTCCACACATTCTCCAGCAGCATCGCCCGGGTGACGGCGCGGCCGGTATTGCGCATCAGATATTCCAGCAGCTTGAATTCCTGCGCCTGCAATTCGATCCGCTTGCCGTCCCGCTGCACGCTGCGCCGGATCAGGTCCATCTCCAGGTCGCCGACATTGAGCCTGGTGGGAACGCCGCGACCGCTCTGCGGGTCGGCGCGGCGGGTCATGGCATTCACCCGCGCCAGCAATTCGGCGAAGGCAAAAGGCTTGACCAGATAATCGTCGGCGCCGCCCTCCAGTCCCTCCACCCGGTCGCCGATGCCCGACATGGTGGTGAGGAACAGCACCGGCGTTTGCGATCCGCTGCCACGCAGGCGCTTGACGATCTCCAGCCCTTCCATGCCGGGAAGCATGCGGTCCAAAATGAGCGCCGCATAATCGCCCTTCATGGCGCGGGCGAGGCCATCGAGGCCATCCGTCGCGCTATCGACCCGATGTCCGGCCGCCGCGAGCGCATCTGTGACATGCTCCAGAGTCTCCGCATCGTCCTCGACCAGCAAAATCTTCAACGGCTTGCACCCGCTTTTCGTGTTGGACCGCGTTTTCGGCCGTCGCAACCCAGGATTGACGATCGTACAGAGCCCATCACCGCATCGTCAAACCGGCAGGATCACCCGCGCGGGTGGAATTGATCTGACAAAAGGCCGGTCCTATGATCGCAGCACATAAAGTGTCGTTCAGGGCGTTCCAGGTTCATTCATTCAGGACTGCCATGTCGGAGCATCGGCCATCAAAGCTGAACCGCCGCCGGTTCCTCGCGTCCGCTTCGGTTTTGCCGATCCTGGCCGCCTGGGGCACCGATGCCGCCACGATTTCGGGCAAGCTGCCCTGGTCGCCTTTTGCGGGCGAACCACCCCGGCCCGTCAATCCGCTAGGCTGGTATTTTCTCAATCCCCAGGAAGTGGTCA
>DATATP010000207.1:0-19841 GCA_036268715.1 Rhizomicrobium sp.
CTCCCAAATGCGTGGAAAGCACTGTTATTGGCCAAGTAGCATCAGGGGCGACGCCAGATAGTCTTGCGGCCAAACAAGAACCCCGCGTCTTGCGACGCGGGGTTCACTTGACGGCCGTCCGGTCCTATGGGGAGGGGCATACCACGGACCTTGGGCCCCAAGCTCGGGGAGCGGCGGCCAGCTCGGGCCGCGCGCCCAAATTCATCCGTCAGATGCGAAATTCTCCAATGAAGGCTCCGGTGTAGGGATTGACTTCCACGATCACCGGCCGGCCCCGCCGGTCATGGGTGCGCACCACATAATGGCCGCGCAGGAAATAGGGGGCGCCGACCACGCGGTAATGATGGAAGCGCAGCGCCGATTCGATGCGGGCGCGCTCGACGTAATGGCGGTGCATCGCCTCATGACGGGGATGGTTCCAGGGCGCGGCCGAAGCCGGCACAAGACCTGCGGCCGAAAGAACCGCCAGGGCGGCTGCCGCAACCAGAATGTTTTTGCTATACATGGTCGGCTCCTTCAAATTTTCCGGAACAGGCATTCCCGTTCCATGGCACGGACCTTACAAAGGGTTGACTGAACGCAGCCTGAGGCCCGCGTTCATCCCCGGTTCATCTGCCAAAGCCTAGGAATCTGCGATGCGCCCGGCCTTTATCTTCCTTCTGGCTTTGCTGGCGCCGCTTTGGTTTGCCGGCGCGGCGGCGGCCCAGCCTGTCCAGCCGCTCGACCGGCTGCTGCCCGAGATTCGTCGCACCCATCCCGGCCATTTCTACGACGCGGACGGACCGCATCCGGGCGCGGGCGGCTCGCAGCATTATCATCTGAAATGGATGACCCCCGATGGGCGCATCGTCTGGTACGATACCGATGCGCGCACCGGCCGGGTGCTGGGCGTCTCGCCGGGACGGGACAATTTCGATCCCGGCGGCCGGGGCGGCGACCGCTTCGGCGCGCGGGGTTATCGCGGATATTATGGAGCGCCCGGCGGCTATGGGCCCCGGGGATTCGAATCGCCGCGCGGCGGATTCGGCCGCGGCTATGGCGGCGGCGGCTATGGCGGCCGCGGCGGATATAGTCGCGGCGGCCACCGGGGACACTGATGCGCATTCTGCTGGTCGAGGATGACAAGGACCTGCAGCGCCTGCTGAAGAAGGCGCTCTCCGATGCCGGCTATGTCATTGACGCCGCAAGCGATGGCGAGGAGGGCCATTTCCTGGGCGACACCGAACCCTATGACGCGGTGATCCTCGATCTCGGCCTGCCCAAGATGGACGGGGTGCGGGTGCTGGAGCTGTGGCGCAAGGCCGGCCTTAAGATGCCGGTGCTGATCCTCACCGCGCGCGACCGCTGGAGCGACAAGGTCGCCGGCTTCGATGCCGGCGCCGACGATTATCTCGCCAAGCCCTTCTATACCGAGGAATTGCTCGCCCGCCTGCGTGCCCTGCTGCGCCGGGCCGCCGGCTTCGCCACCGCCGATATCGAGATCGGCAATCTCCATATCGACACCCGCGCCAGCCGCGTCAGCTATAACGGCAATCCGGTCAAGCTGACCAGCCAGGAATACCGCCTGCTCGCCTATCTCGCCCATCATCGCGGCAAGGTCGTCTCGCGCACCGAACTGGTCGAGCATCTCTACGACCAGGATTTCGACCGCGACTCCAATACGATAGAGGTGTTCATCGGGCGCCTGCGCAAGAAGCTGGACGCAGGGCTGATTCAAACGGTGCGCGGGCTTGGCTATTCTCTCGACGATCCAAAGACTGACGGCAAAACGGCCGAGGCTTGATTCGCTTGCTGGCCGCCTGATCGCGGCGGCGGCGGTGTGGACCATGCTGGCCCTTCTCGTGGGCGGCTTCGTGCTGTCGAACGCCTTCCGCAACGCGGCGCAAAGCAGTTTTGATTCCGGGCTCGAAGCCGACATGGACGGCCTCATCGCCGCCGCCAATCCCGATCCCAATGGCGGCGTGACCTTGGAGGACCGGTTTCTCAATCACCGCTTCGACCGCATCTATTCGGGCCTTTATTATCAGATCAAACCGGGCGGCCCGAATATCAAGGGCGGAGAGATTTCCCGCTCCCTGTTCGACAAGCAGATCATGCCGACCGATCTTACCAAATCGGGGGCGCTGACCTGGGGCCATGCGGCGGGTCCGGACAATCAACGGCTGCGTGTGCTGTCGCAGCGGGTGCAGTTTCCGATCACCGCGACCGCAAGACCCGACGACACGACCAACTATACATTTTTGGTGGCGGGTGATTTGTCGGACGTCGACGCTCAAACCCGCGAATTCAACGGCATATTGTTCTGGTCGTTCCTGCTCTTGGGATTGGGTCTGGTGGTGGCGATCTTGCTGCAGGTCCGCATCGGGCTTTTGCCGCTCCGCCAGGTGAGCGAAGCGTTGGGACGCATCCGCGACGGCAAGGCGCGGCGGCTGGAAGGAAAATTCCCCGCCGAGATCGCTCCGCTTGCCGGCGAACTCAATTCCCTGATCCAGCACAGCGAAGAAGTGGTCGGCCGTGCCCGCACCCATGTCTCCAATCTCGCGCATTTTCTGAAAACCCCGCTCAGCGTGCTGGTGAGCGAAGCCGATGCCACGCCGGGCCCCCTGGCCGACCAGGTCAAGCGTCAGGTGTTCTCCATGCGCCGCCAGGTCGATCATTATCTCGCGCGGGCCCGCGCCGCCGGCAGCCTCGACGTGCTGGGCAACCGCACCCAAGTTCAGCCGGTGCTCGCCGACCTGACGCGCGTCCTCTCCCGCATCCATTCGGCTCGCGACATCGCCATCGATTGCGATTGCCCGGCCGAACTCTGCTTTCGCGGCGAACGCCAGGACCTGGAAGAGATGACGGGCAATCTGATCGACAATGGCTGCAAATGGGCCAAGACGCGGGTGCGGGTGCGCGCGGCGGCCGAGGGCGCCCGTTTCGTCCTGACGGTCGAAGATGACGGGCCGGGCCTTACCGAACAGGAACGGACTCAGGTCGGCGAGCGCGGAGAAAGACTGGACGAAACCGTACCAGGGAGCGGGTTGGGCTTGGCCATCGTGCGCGATATTTCCAAGCTTTATGGCGGCCTTTTCAGTCTGGAAGCGTCCGCTTTGGGAGGGCTGCAGACCCGGCTCACCCTGCCCGCAATCGTCTAACACGAAATACGGCGTTAACGCTGTCCAGAGTAATGTGGACGCGAGAAACGGCGTTTTTGGGGGACGCCGGCTGGAGCTTCGGATTCGCGTGCTTTCCAACGACAAGGTCGGATTGCTGAAATCGCTGCTGGGCAGCCTTCCCGGTGCGATGGCGGCGCGACTCGCCCGCGCAGTGGAAGTGGACCGGCTGATGGAAGGGGCGGTCCTGCCCCATGCGGAGATTCTTTCCGGCCTCCGGCCGCAATTGCGCAACGACAATCTCGAGCGCACGCCGACTCCCCTGCGCCTGTTCTGTTTGCCCTTCCAGGATATTCTCACCAACGCGCCGCGCGGCAAAAAGCAGAAGGCGATCATCGCGCGCACCAGCGTCGTGCCGGTGTGGCAATGGCTGAGCCAGACGCTCATTCCCGCCGAATGCGCCGCCTTCATGATCGAAACCAAGGCGATGATTCTCTGCGGCCAGTTCGCCGAAGCCCAGGCGCGCGCCGCCGATTTTCGCGCCGCCGCCGCCCAGGCGATCGGCACGGCCCTCTCTGATCCGTCCAGCCGCAAAGCCGCGCGTGCCCTGTTAGGCGGCGACCTGGTACTGGCCGATGCAGACGAGATAGCGCTGCTGCTGCCCATCGGGGAGGCGGTGAAGCGAATCGGCGAGCTCGTGCCGCGGCCTGTGGCGAGCCTGGACGACTCGCTGCTCTGGGAATTGCGCGCCGTTTATGACGGCCTGGTCCAGACCAGGCCCGATGCCGCTCCCTATGTCGCGGCGATCGCAATGAACAAGCTGGCGCGACCCTGGGAAGCGCTCAAGCTGCCGATGATGATTTCGCGCCAGCACCATGATGCGTTGATCTCGCAGACCGACATGGGCTTGGTCGGTGAAATCCTCATCGCGCGGATGGATGGGTTGCAGGCGGCCATTCAGGCGACGCGCCATCCTTATTTCGATGCGGAAAAGCTGATCGACGAAGTGCGCAGCTTCGGCGAATTGTCCACTGCCGTGGTGAAGGAGATCGAAATCCGCCGGGACGGCGAATGGGGGCAGCGCCTGCTCAAGGAGCGTCAGACGGTGGGCGGGGTGATGGAAGGCTTCATGGAGCGGGCAGAGAAGGAATTCGCTGCGGCGCTGCCGATGCAGAAAGGTGCCGGCCGCAGCGCCGATTTCAGCCGCCCGATCGATGCCGACCGGCACGAGATGGCGCGACGCTATGTGCGTCTGGTGTCCGGTTGCCGGCGTTCGGCCGCCGCCGCCTGTTTCGCCGCCAAGCAAAAAGACGCGCAGGAGGCACTTTGCGCCCATCTCCAGCGTTACAACGAAGACGTGGTCAAGGAATTGCGAAGCGCCGATCCGGCCCGCAAGAGCGTGGCCGAAGCGCAGTTCGCGGTGTGCGTGGAGTTCACGGAAGCGCTGTTCAGCGGCCAGGAAGCGGCATTGCTGCGCCGCCGCGGGCGTGCCGCCATTGGCGGCGCCGAGCGGCCTGAACATCCCGCTTCTATAGCAGACGCCTCGCCGCGCAACCCTGTCACAAGAACGGCGCCTTAAAGTTCCGTCAGACTATATTCTTCATAAGATTTTGAGGTAAAATCGTCTTTGACATTGAACGGAAGCGGGCGCTTCCTACGTTTACGGGAGGGGTAGATCCCGTGGAGATACCGATGATCCGTACACCGCTTTTTGCCGCCCTGGCGGCCGTCCTTTTGGGCGGGACCGCGATGGCGGCGCCGGCCGACGCACCGCCGGCCTCTCTCTCCGATGGCGCGCACGATTCCAACAGCGCCGGACCCGATTATGACAATGACGATGCCCCGCCACCATCCTCCCAGAATGCACCGGCCGACAGCCAGCAGGCGGCGCGCGACCGCGACATGTTCTGCCGCCGCGATGCCGCAGCCCGTACCGGCTATGTGACACCAGGTCAGGCCGCTCATGACGCACAGGCGCGCGGCAGCATCGGCGGCGCATTGGGCGGCGCAGCTTTGGGAGCGATCATCGGCGGCGCAGGTCATGGCAACGCCGGGTCCGGCGCGGTGATTGGTGCCGGTGCGGGCCTGCTGGCCGGTACCGCCGTCGGCGCGGCCAATGCCGATCGCGCGGCCAGCGATGTTCAGCGCGCCTATTCCGACACTTATTATGCCTGCATGAACGAGGCGGGGGGACCACCGCCACCGCCGGCGGGTTACGCCTATGGTGCGCCACAGGCGGGTTACGCTTATGGTGCGCCGCCGGCGGGTTACGCCTATGGTGCGCCGCCGCCGGGCTATCCACCTTATCCGCCGCCGCCCTATTACGGCTATGGGCCTTCGCCATATCCTTATTATTATCCGCCCTATTACGGGCCAAGCGTCTATTTCGGCTTCGGCGGGGGTGGGCATCGTGGCTGGCATCGCTAACAACAGATCGCGTTGAGCTTGCTGCGGCCGGGGGCTATGGTCCCCGGCCGCAACATTTCAGATCGCGTAATGCCGCCCAGACTGAATCCTGCCAAGCTCAATCCGCTGCAATTGCGCACCCTGACCCTGTTGCAGGCCATCGCGCGCCTACCGGGCGCCGCCACTCCGCAAACCAATGGCGATGTGACGATCGTCGCGTTTCCGCACGCGCATGGGGATCATTTTCATCTCGGCGATGCCACGGTGCGCGGTTCCGACGCGACCGGGCTGGAGAACAGGGCGGTGTGGAATGCGCTGTCCCGCAAAGGACTGATCCGGGCGGAATGGCCGCACCAGATCGCGCTGACGCCCGGCGGCGTTGCCTATGACACGGGCCTGGCTGACCAGATCCTGCATCGCGGCGGTGCGCATTAGAGCATTTTCGTGATTGCAAAAATGCTCTAATCTTTTTTGTCGCGGTTCCGGACGGGAAAACCGCGGTACACTTTTCCTGGAACCGCTCCTGATGTCACCCAAGAAACAGCGCCGCATCGCCTTCGCCGCCGCCCTGGTGCTGGCCGGCGCGGGCGCGGCCGTGCTGATTGTGGGCGCCTTGAAAGACAATGTGCTTTATTTTTATAGCCCCAGCGATGTCATGGCCAAGCACGTCGCGCCCGGCGTGGCGTTCCGCATCGGCGGCCTGGTGGAGAAGGCAAGCGTCCGCCATGGAACAGGGGCGGACGTTCAATTCGTCGTAACCGATGGCAGAGATACCGTGCCGGTGGAGTATGCCGGCGTACTGCCCGCATTGTTCCGGGAAGGCCAGGGCGTGGTGGCGCTGGGCGCCTTGACCGCGCGGGGCACATTCGACGCCACCCAAGTGCTCGCCAAGCATGACGAGAAATACATGCCTCCGGAAGTGGTCGATGCGCTCAAGCGCAGCGGCCACTGGAAGGAAGGCGGATGAAGGCGCCAAACCATGATCGGTGAACTCGGCCAGCTTGCGTTGTGTTTCGCGCTCGGCCTGTCGCTGGTGATGGCGGCGGCCGGCCTTGCCGGTTCGCGCCCGGACAGGGGGAATAATGCCGCTGCGATGGCCCGCGGCATCGCCAACGGCTCGGCGATGGGCATGCTGGTGTTCGTGGCGCTCGCCTTCGGCGCCCTGGTCACTGCGTTCGTGACGTCGGATTTCTCCGTCGCCGATGTCGCCAACAACTCCCATACCTTGAAACCGCTGATCTATAAGATCACCGGCGTATGGGGAAATCACGAAGGCTCCATGCTGCTATGGGTGATGGTGCTGTCCCTCTATGCCGGCGGCGTGGCGCTGGCCCAGCGCGGCGGTGCGCGTCTCACCAGCGCGGCGCTGGGCGTGCAGGGCCTGCTGGCGGCGGCGTTCCTGCTCTTTATTCTTTTCACGTCCAATCCATTCCTGCGGCTCGATCCCGCCCCGTTCGAAGGCGCGGGCCTCAACCCGCTGTTGCAGGACCCGGGCTTGGCGATGCATCCGCCGATGCTTTACGCGGGCTATGTCGGCCTGTCGGCGTCCTTTTCCTATGCCGCCGCGGCGCTGCTGGTGGGGGAGGCAGGCTGGGCGCGGGCGGCGCGTCCCTTCATGCTGATCGCCTGGATCGCGCTGACCTGCGGCATCGCGCTGGGGAGCTGGTGGGCTTATTACGAACTCGGCTGGGGCGGCTTCTGGTTCTGGGATCCGGTGGAGAATGCTTCACTGATGCCCTGGCTGATCGCCACCGCGCTACTGCATTCGGCGCTGGCGACCGAGAAAAGCGGCGCCTTCCGCACCTGGACCTTGCTGCTTGCGATCGCCGGTTTTTCGATGAGCCTGATCGGTACCTTCCTGGTGCGTTCAGGCGTCCTGTCTTCCGTGCATGCCTTCGCCACCGATCCCACTCGCGGCTTTTTCATCATGGTGCTGATCGCCTGCGCCATCGGCGGTGCGCTGGCACTGTTCGCCTGGCGGGCGCCGACACTGCAAGGCGGAGCGGCGTTCGATATCGCCAGCCGCGAAACCATGATTTTGCTGAACAACGTGTTCCTGGTCGCGGCCTGTGCCTGCGTGTTCGTCGGCACGCTCTATCCTCTCATCCTGGATGCGCTGAACGGCACCAAGATTTCCGTCGGGCCGCCCTATTTCGCGCTGACTTTCGCGCCCATCTTTCTGGCGTTGCTGCTGCTGGTGCCGCTGGGGCCGCGGCTGGGCTGGCGGCGGAGTGATTGGAAGGCCGCGTTACGCTCGCTCTATCCCGCCTTGGGCATTGCCATGCTCGCCGCCCTCGCGGTGCTGGCGCTGGCCAGCCCCCGTACCTTGGCCGGCACCGGCGCGTTTGCGGTTGCCGGCTGGCTGATCGGGTCGAGCCTGATCGAAATCCGCAAACGCAAGGGCGCGCGCGCGTCGGCCTTCGCGGCGGTGCTCGCGCATGCCGGGTTGGGAGTCACCTTGATGGGTGTGGCCGGTACTACCCTTTGGCGCAGCGAGGCACTCGACGTCGTCGGTCCCGGCGATACGATGACCGTGGGGCCTTACACGTTGCGCTTCGACGGCGTGACCGAGGTGCAAGGTCCCAATTACCAGGCCCAGCGCGCCCATGTCGCACTGATGGACGGCGGCAAGGTGGCGGCCACGCTGGAGCCTGAGCGCAGGCTCTATCCGGTGGAGAGGCAGGAAGTCAGCGATACGGCGATCCGCACCACCGGCTTTCGCGATCTCTACCTCGCGCTGGGCGATGATCGCGGCGGCGGACGCTTTATCTTACGCGCCTATGTCTCGCCGCTGGCGCCCTTCATCTGGCTGGGCGGCCTGGTGATGGCCTTGGGTGGGATATTGAGCCTGTGGGGTCGCTTGCGCACGCGTGAAGCTGCCGCGCCGCTTCCGAGCGCTGTGCCGGCGGAATGAAGTTCGTTCATACCCTTCTGCTGTTCTGGCTTTTCGTCACGCCGGCCTTTGCGGTTCCGGCGCCCGAGACCTTCGCCGATCCCGCAATGGAGGCGCGCGCCCGGCATTTGCAGCGGGAACTGCGCTGCTTGGTCTGCCAGGGCGAAAGCATTGACGAGTCCGGCGCCGACCTTGCCGCCGATCTTCGCCATCTGGTGCGTGAACAGATGGCGGAAGGACGGACCGACCGCCAGATCAAGGATTATTTGGTCGCCCGTTACGGCGATTTCATTCTGATGCAGCCTCCCGTGAAGCCCGATACTTGGCTGCTGTGGTCCGCACCCTTCTTGGTGTTGGTGGGCGCCGGGGGCGTGGCCACCTGGACCATCCGGCGGGCACAGGCACGGGCGCGAGCATCGGAGGAACCCCGACAAGATCAATATATTTCCTAGCTTTAATTATTTCGATATTTTCCAGCAAGAATTAGCCCCTATATGATGCTTGTGGGTGTAGGGAGGGCTGCCCAAATCCCGCCGCGCGTAAGGAGCGTCAGAAATGCCAAACGAACACCGGTCCCTGTTTTCCCGTCTTCCGAAGCCCAGTCTGCGCCAGCGTCGTCTATTCGCCCTGTCGAGCGCTGCGACCATCCTGGTCGTGGGACTTGGCGCTTTCGCACTGCTGCCCCAAGTGCGGCCGACCCGGGTAGCCGATCATGCGCCCCCCCTGCAGCTCGCCGCCAACGAGACCGGCCACCCCACACCCCGCATGCTGGACAATGGGACTCCCTTCAGCTTCGCCGATCTGGTCGAGCGGGTCAGCCCGGCCGTGGTCTCGATCCGCTCCGAAACGGTCAGCACCCAGTCCGACAGCGACGGCGACAATCTTCCCGCGCCCTTCCGCGATTTTTTCAACCAGTTCGGCCAGGGTCAGCATATCCAGCCACACAAGGCGATCAGCGCCGGCTCGGGCTTCATCATCGACAAGACTGGCTATATCGTCACCAACAATCATGTGATCGACGCCTCCAAAAAGATCACCGTCACCTTGCCGGACAAGCGCGAGTTCACCGCCAAGCTGGTCGGCACCGATCCTTCCACCGACATCGCACTGCTCAAGATCAAAAGCGATAAGCCGCTGCCGACGGTGGAGTTCGGCGACGACAAGCGCCTGAGGGTAGGGGACTGGGTGATCGCGGTCGGCAATCCGTTCGGGCTGTCCAACACGGTAACCGCGGGCATCGTTTCTTCGATCGGCCGCGATATCGGGGAATCGAGCCAGCAATATACCAACTTCATCCAGATCGACGCGCCCATCAATCGCGGCAATTCGGGCGGCCCCACTTTCGATTTGCGCGGCCAGGTGATCGGCATGAATTCGATGATCTTCTCGCCGTCGGGCGGCAGCGTCGGCATCGGCTTCGCTATTCCGGCCAGCCTCATTCATGACGTGGTGGCCCAGCTCAAGGAACATGGCCATGTCAACCGCGGCTGGCTGGGGGTCGAGATTCAGCCTGTGACGCCGGAGATCGCTTCCGCGATGGGCCTGAAGGACAACAAGGGCGCGCTGGTCGCGGGGGTGGTGCCGAACGGGCCGGCCGCCAAGGCTGGATTCCAGCAGGGCGATGTCGTGACTGCCATCGATGGCCAGGTGGTGAGCGACTCCCGCGAGGTGGTGCGCCGCGTGGCCGCCCTGCCGGCGGGACGCAGCTCCACCTTCACCATCACCCGCCAGGGCAAGCCATCGGAAATCAAGGTCACGATCGGCGAAAAGCCTGATGACAAGGTCGCCGCCAATATGATGAATGGTGGCGCCGGTACCGGTCAGGCCAGCGCCAATGCGATGGGCCTGGGCCTGTCATCCCTCACGCCGGAAGCACGCCACGCCTATAATCTCGGCGACGACGTATCGGGTGTGGTGATCACCAAGGTCGATCCCGACAGCGACGCCGCCGACAAGGGACTGCAACCCGGCGATGTCGTAGTGAAGATCGGCAGTCATCAGGTTCACACGCCTGCCGATGTTCAGTCGGGTGTCGCCGAAGCCCAAAAGGGCGGCCGCAAAAGCGTCTTGATGCTGGTCGCCCGTCAAGCCGGCGGCACCGTGTTTGTGGCGCTCGATATCGGCCAGACCTGACTCTTTCACGGGCGGTGCGCGAACGCGCCGCCCGACCCCCCGCGCTGGCGGCGGCAGAGCCTCCCCCAGCCGTCGCCGCCGGCGCGGATTTATTCGAAGCGATGATTGGAGACGGCATGCGGATACTCGTAGTCGAAGACGATCTGGAGGCGCAGCGATACCTGGTTCAGGGGCTGAAGGAGTCGGGCCATGTGGTGGATGACGCCGCCGATGGCGATATGGGGCTGAGCCTGGCCCTCTCACGTCCTTATGACGTGGCGATCATCGATCGGATGCTGCCCAAAATGGACGGATTGGGCGTAGTCGCCGAGATGCGCGAGCACGGCAATTCGACCCCCGTGCTGTTTCTTTCCGCCCTGTCGGAGGTGGATGACCGGGTGAAGGGCCTCAAGGCGGGTGGCGATGATTACCTCACCAAACCTTATGCCTTTGTCGAATTGCTGGCGCGGATCGACGCCCTGATGCGCCGCCGCACGCCGGCCGGAGTCAAGACGCGGCTGGAGGTGGGTGATCTGGAACTGGACCTGCTCACCCGCGCCGCCAAGCGCAACAGCCAGGCGATCGAATTGCAGCCGCGCGAATTCCGGCTGTTGGAATATTTGATGCGCCATGCCGGCCAGGTGGTGACCCGCACCATGCTGCTGGAGAGCGTATGGGAATATCATTTCGACCCGCAGACCAATGTGATCGACGTGCATATCTCCCGGCTGCGCGCCAAGATCGACAAAGGATTCGAGACGCCGCTGCTGCACACTGTTCGCGGCGCCGGTTACATGATCCGTGCCCATTAGGGAGTATCACACCGCGCCAAGTTGCAGGCCGGCCCGCGGCCGGGGATTTTGCGGCAAATCCTGTCGCTACCGGCCGAGTTGGTGAGCCATGCGAACCAATTTCCGGATCGTTCGCAGCCAGGCCTTTCGCATCGTTCTTGTCTACGTGCTGCTGTTCGCCCTCTCGGTGACGGCGCTGCTTGCCTTTACCTATTGGAATACCCGGCGCACCCTCGACGCCCAGACCGATCAGATCATTGACGCGGAGATCACCGGCCTCGCCGAACAATTTCACAATCTCGGCCTGCGCGGCCTTTACGAGGCGGTCAATGCACGCTCCCAGCGCGGCCAAGCGCTTTATATCCTGTCGGACGGTCTGCACCATATTCTCGCCGGCAATCTCAACGCCTGGCCCCGGGTCGCAGTCTCGCCCAACAATTTCGTCGAGTTCGATTACGAGCGCCCCGTCAACGGTAAGATCGAGACGCGCCGCGCGCGGGGCCGGCTGTTTCCGCTGCCGGACAATTTCTACCTTCTGGTCGCGGAGGATGTGCATGACCGCTATCTGACCCAGCGGATGTTTACCACGACCTTGCCCTGGACCGTGACGCTGATCCTGGTGCTGGGGCTGATCGGGGGGGCACTGATGAGCCGCAATATGCTGCAGCGGCTGGATTCGATCAGCCGGACGTCCGGCGAGATCATCGCCGGCGACCTGTCGCGGCGCGTGCCGGTGGGCAGCGCCGGCGACGAGTTCGACGCCCTGGCCGAGAATCTCAACCTAATGCTCGATCGCATCGAGCGGCTGATGAAAGGTCTGCGCGAAGTGACGGATTCGGTGGCGCACGATTTGCGCACGCCTTTGAACCGCTTGCGCCAGCGACTGGAACAATCGCAGGCCCGGCTGTCCGCCTCGGGCTCGGATACCGGCGAGATCGAGCGCGCCATCGCCGACACCGACCAGTTGATCAACACCTTCAACGCGCTGCTGCTGATCGCGGAGGCCGATGCGGGCACGGCGCGCGGCACGATGGTGCCCTTGGATCTGGTCTCGGTCGCCGCCGATGTGGCCGAACTTTACGAGCCGCTGGCGGAGCAGAAGGGCATCGAACTGGTATTGGCGCCGGGACTGGGTGTGACCATCGAAGGCAACCGCAGCCTGATCGCCCAGGCGCTGGCCAATTTGGTGGACAATGCGATCAAATATACCCCCCATGGCGGGCGAGTGACGGTGCGCTGCGCGATTACCGCGCTGGGAATCGACCTGACGGTAGCCGATAGCGGGCCCGGTATTCCCGAAACCGACCGGACCCGGGTGGTGGAGCGTTTTGTGCGCCTGGAAGCGAGCCGCAATTCGCCAGGCACCGGACTTGGCCTTTCGCTGGTCGCGGCGGTGGCGCATTTCCACAATGCTCGGCTTCTGCTGGCGGATAACGAACCGGGATTGAAGGCGATCCTTCGCTTTCCCCGCACGGCGCTGCGTGCGTCCCCGCAGCCGGTCAAAAACGCGGCCGAGTGAGCCGCGACTCTTCTTGCCGAGCTTGTCGAAGCCCGAAGAGACGTACAATCTCTGTCCATGGCCGAACTCCGCATTCCTCCCTTGCCGTTCGACACTGCGCGTGCGCAACGCACATTCGATGCCTTGATGGAAGGTGGCTTCAGGCCGCCCGGCGCTGCGGCCCGGACCTTGCTGGAGGGCGCCTTCGGCAACAGTCCCTATCTGAGCCGGCTCGCGTTGCGCGAACAGGCGGCGCTGGCGGGTTACTTCGCCGACGGCCCGGAAGCGGCGCTGGCGGCCGCCGAGACATTGGCTCTGGGCGCGGAGAATGCCGATAGCGAGGCCCGGGCCATGGCCGATCTGCGTATCGCCAAACGGCGCGCGGCGCTGACTATCGCGCTCGCCGACATTTCAGGCCGATACAATCTCGCAGAGGTGACGGGTGCGCTGACCCGTTTCGCCGATATCTGTGTCGGCGCGGCGTTGCGCTGGCTCCTGAATCAGGCCGCCGCGCGCGAGCATCATGCCGAGACAGACGGTGCGTCGCTCGAGCGCAGCACCGGGCTGGTGGTGCTGGCGATGGGCAAATACGGCGCCTTCGAGCTCAACTATTCCAGCGATATCGATCTGGTGGTGTTCTATGACGCGGACAAATTCCCATTCGCCAAACGCGGCGACCCGCGCGGCGCCGCCGTCGACATCGTGCGCGGATTGGTCAAGCTGATCGCCGAACCCAGCCGCGACGGCTATGTGTTCCGGGTCGATCTGCGCCTCAGGCCCGATGCCGGGGCCACCCAGGTCGCCATCTCGACCGATGCCGCCGCGGACTATTACGAAGCGATGGGCCAGAACTGGGAGCGCGCCGCTATGATCAAGGCGCGGGCCTGCGCCGGCGATCCGGCAGCGGGCGCGGCATTCCTGAAGACGATGGTGCCCTTTGTGTGGCGGCGCTATCTCGATTTCGCGGCGATCGAGGACATTCACTCGATCAAGCGCCAGATCCATGCCCATGCCGGGCATGGCGAGATCGCGGTGGCGGGACACAATATCAAGCTCGGCCGCGGCGGCATCCGCGAGATCGAATTCTTCGCCCAGACCCAGCAACTGATCCTGGGCGGTCGCCATCCCGCGGTGCGTGTGTCCGGTACATTGACTGCATTGGATGCGCTGGCGGCCGAAGGCCGGGTGACGGCCGGCACAGCCGCGGAATTGAAATCCGACTATCGCTATCTGCGGCAGCTCGAACATCGTTTGCAAATGATCGAGGATCAGCAGACCCATACCGTGCCGTGCGCCGGACAGGAGTTGGCGCAGGTCGCCTGTTTCATGGGCTATGACAGCGCGGACGCCTTCCGCGATGGTTTGACCGGCGTGCTGGAAAGCGTGCAGGGCCATTATGCGCATCTGTTCGAGAGCGAGCAGGATCTCTCCGATGCTCGCGGCAGCCTGGTATTCACTGGTGTCGAAGAAGACCCCGAGACCTTGGAAACGCTGACCGCGATGGGCTATCGCGACAGCGCCCATGTCTCCGGCGCGATCCGCGGCTGGCATCATGGCCGCATCCGCGCCATGCGCTCCGAGCGCGCCCGCGAACTCTTGACCAAGCTGGTGCCCTCGATCCTGAAGGCGCTGGCTGCGACTGCGGACCCCGACGCGGCCTTCGCGCAGTTCGACCGCTTCCTCTCCAACCTGCCTTCGGGTGTCCAACTCTTCTCGCTGTTTCTGGCCCAATCCCGCTTTCTGGAGCTCTTGGCGAAGGTTGTGGGCTCGGCGCCGCGGCTGGCCACCCATCTGGCGCGCAATCCCTCCACGCTCGATGCGCTGCTGGATGCGGATTTTCTCACCCATCTGCCGGAGCGCGCCACACTGGATGCGGCGTTGGCCCGGCAGATGTCGGGCGGCTATGAGGATATGCTGGACGCGGCGCGGCGCTTCGCGCGGGAGCAGATTTTCCGCGTCGGGGTGCAGATCGTGGAAGGAACGGTTGATGCCGATGCCGCCGGTCCCGCTTTCGCCGCCATCGCCGAAACCGTCATTGCCAGCCTGTTGTTGCGGGTGGAAGCCGAGCTGGCACAGGGCGCGGGCAAGGTAAAAGGCGGCGGCCTTGTCGTGGTGGCGATGGGCAAGCTGGGCGGAAAGGAAATGACCGCCAGTTCCGACCTCGACCTGGTGTTCGTCTATGATGCGCCCGCGGGCACGGAAACGTCGGATGGAGCCAAGCCACTGCCGGTGCCGCTTTATTTCGCCCGGCTGGCGCAGCGGCTGATCGCAGGGCTTACCACGCCCACGGCCGCGGGCAGCCTCTATGAAGTGGATATGCGTCTGCGGCCCACGGGCAACAAAGGCCCGGTGGCCGTGAGTTTGGAATCCTTCTCCCGCTATCATGCCAAGGAGGCCTGGACCTGGGAGCATATGGCGCTGACCCGGGCACGGGTAGTCGCGGGGCCGCTGCTGCTGCGCCGACAGGTCGAGGCGGAAATCGAACGCCGGCTGCTCGAACGCCGCGAGGCCGCCGCTATCCGCCACGACGGACGGCAGATGCGCGAGAAGATGGCCGCGAGTTTTTCAGACCACGAAATGTGGGATTTGAAATATACTAAGGGTGGACTGGTCGATATCGAGTTCATCGCCCAGATTCAGCAACTGATCCATGCCCCGGCGCGGCCGGGTGTGCTGGACCCCAACACGATCGCTGCGCTCGGAAAACTCGCGGAAGCTAATTGCCTGGATGCCGGCGATGCCGAAAGCCTGATCGCGGCGGCGCGGCTGGAACATGCCCTGACCCAGGTGCTGCGCATCGCTTTGGACGAGACGTTGAAGCCCGAAACCGCGACTCCCGGCCTGAAGGCGCTGCTGGCGCGGGCCGGCGGCTCGCCGAGTTTCCCTGACCTGGAACATCATCTGGCAGCGGTACAGCGTCAGGCTCGGGACATCTTCCACCGGCTGATGGACAGGGATCGCTCTGCGCCCCAGGCGACCTGAATCCGGCTTGAATCCGGGCTGGCCATAGGCGATAACCCCTCCTCAAACTTGGAATGCGGGCGTAGCTCAGGGGTAGAGCATAACCTTGCCAAGGTTAGGGTCGGGCGTTCGATTCGCCTCGCCCGCTCCAGGTTTTTTAATGATCGCAGCGGCTTGGCAGAATCGCGCCGAGCGAATTCCGCTCCCAGTCAGCCTCCCCTGCCCGGGGAAAATCAGCTATTCCCCTGAGGACGGTCGTGCCTGGGTTTGGCCTAGGTCCCACCGCGCAGGTTCACCGCAACTTCCTACTGCGAGACGAAGTCTAAATGGAACAAGTTCCTTGGTACACGGAAGCCTCGCTTGTCGGCCGGGGCCGCGTCTATTGCGCCGGTACGCTGGCGCAGTGTGTGCGGAGGTGGACCCGGATGGCAGAGGTCGAACAGAATACCGTGCATATCGAGGTTAAGAAACCGATCAACGGCAAGACGAGATTTGAAAAAGGCCACATCGCTGCGCTGGCCAGTAGCCCGGATCTCAAGCGGGTTTGAGTTTGAGCACGGGCACATGTCTTTGGGCTCTGGGGCTCCGTCGACAACCAGACAGCGACATTCCGATGGAAGGCTGCCATAGCGGGGTGTCTCGACCGCAAAACGTCATCGGAATGCCATGACGGCACTTCCTACCGCGTAGGCTGTGGCCGAAGACTTGCCAAATTCCATCGGCGCCCGAGTGAGGCCTTCCGTTGGACCTGCTCGTTGGAATTTTTTGACGAACACGCCTTTTGAGCAACGGCGATTGCTGCATCAGCATTGTCTACAGCCGCCTCGGCGCCAACGCCGATACAGACAGGCGGATAAATTTATTTTGGCGTGAGTTTGAGCAGCTTGCTCGTCCAGGGCGTGTTGGGATTGGGATTGCCGGTCCCGCTGTCGGTGAGCACATAGACCGCGCCATCCGGTCCCACCTCAACGTCGCGAATGCGGATATTCATCTCCGTCAGCAAAGCTTCCTCGGCAACGACCCTGTCGCCACGGATTTCGAGCCGATCGAGAGCCTCCCCGCTCAAGGCGCCGCTCAGAAGACTGTTCTTCCACTGTGGAAACAAACCTCCATGGTAGAAAGTGAGCCCAGACGGCGTAAAGGACGGGTCCCAGTAATAGACCGGCTGCTCCATCCCGTCATTTTTTGTGTAACCGTTGCCGACCCTGATCCGGTTGTCACCGATGGGATAGGCGGGTCGGGTATATTCGATTCCATAACCGATCACCGGCCAGCCGTAATTCGCGCCCTTCTTGATGATGTTGATTTCGTCGCCGCCCTGCGGACCGATATCGGTATTCCACAGCTCGCCCGTCTTCGGGTCGAAGGCAAGGCCTTCCGGGCTGCGCAAACCATAGGCCCAGATTTCGGGGCGCACCCCCCGTTTGTCGAGGAAGGGATTATCGGACGCGGGCGCGCCCTCGGCCGTAATGTGAATGATTTTGCCGAGATCATTGTCCAACTTCTGCGCCACATCCCACGGCACATCGTCGTCATCGCGGTCCCCCAATGTCACGAACAATGTGCCGTCGCGCGCAATCGCGATGCGGCCGCCGGTTTTGCCCCCGAGTCGGTTGGACGGAAGGTAAGGCTGGGCATGGAAGATGACTTTCACGTCGGTGAGAGTGCCGGTTGCTTCGTCGAGCCGCGCGCTTGCGACGTTGGTGTTGCTGTCGGTGACCGGCGGGCCGCCGGGCGTGACCGGAAGATAGTCGAAGGTGGTGAAAAATATCCGGTGATTGGTAGCGAATTTGGGATCGAGCGCAAGGTCGAGGAGACCGAAATCCTTCGCCGGGGTCAGTGCGGACAAACCTTTTAGCGGCGCGGAAAGATTGCCTTTCTTGTCGAGGATTTGCATTTCACCGGGCAGCCTCAGGACCAGAAGAATATTCCCGCCCGGCAGGAAAGCCATGCTGTATGGCACGTGCATATTGTCCGACAGCACTGTGACGTTGAAGGGCGCAGTCCGGTGATAAGGCGCGCGTGTCTGGCCGGGAAAGGCAGGCACCTCGTTGGGATTGTTTGGTTCGCGGCTCTCGATCGGCTGGCCCTCGACCGTGTTGTAAGTCGGCGCGTATCGCATGCGGGCCGGTCCGGCCACAGGCGGCGTCTGAGCGGCAAGCGCTGCGGGAAGCATCACGATGCACGCGGTCAAAAACCATAAGCGTTTCATCGTCGTTCCTTTCGGAAGCATTGGCGCCCGGGGCTGTTAAAGTTTGACCGAGGGGGAGCGGCCGCCAAGCACACGGCGCAATGGCGGTTTCCCACCTACTATAGCGGTCATTTGTCGAGTGAGTCGAACGGCCAGATTTCGCCGAAGATGGAGATTCAGATTGCGTCGTGAAAAATGATTCCCAGCGTGTGCCTTTGTCCTTTGCGAACGGTACTCACGCCATGGCGCATTTTCACCCGATAAGTCCCGCGGGCGCCCTGGATGGGCCGGTCATTGACGGCAAAGACCACGCCGGTCCCCTTGGTCAGCGGCACGACCTCCGCGCGGGATTGCATGCGAGGGCGTTGCTCCGTCATCACGAATTCGCCGCCCTCGAAATCCATGCCAGGATTTGACAGCAGGATCGCAACCTGCAGCGGAAAGACATGTTCGCCATAAAGATCCTGATGCAGGCAATTATAATCTCCCGCTCCATACCGGAGGAGAAGCGGCGTGGGCTTCGTCTGGCCTGCCTGATGGCAACGTTCCAGGAATGTCGCGAGCGAAGGCGGAAATCGGCTCTTCAATCCGAGCCGCTCCTGCCAGCGGTTGGCGATAGGAACCAGAAAGGGATAAAGCGCGCCGCGAAGATGCTTCACGGTCTGCGGGAGCGGATAAGAGAAATAGCGGTATTCGCCACGGCCAAAGCCATGCCGCGCCATCACGACATGACTGCGGAAACAGTCATGAGAGTCGTACCGGGAAGCAATCTCATCGCAGGCCGGGCCGTCCAGCAGGTTTTGCAGGACTGCCCAACCCCGCGCATCGAGCGACGTACTTATCGCGTCCCAATTTTCAAGCAACATCGCGAAAGCTTCCTGCAACCCGCTTCATACATAGAACAACGACATGCTGGAAGAGGGCGGAACATCCAATGGTCGAAATGGGAGGCGCGCCCGCTCGGCACACGTCATACCCATACCGATCAGGCAACCGAGATATCAGTGATCCCCGCGTAGGCGTTGCCGGGAAACCGCTGCGATCGGACCGCTATTTGCTCCGCTGCCGGGTAGGCGCGTCAGTGCTCACCGCCGTCCGCGCCTAACGATAGCGGGACGTGCGAGAGGCCGTTCCGGCTTTTGTTGTATTGGCGGCATTTTCTTGGGGCGGTGCGCCGCACGGCGTCAGTGATTCCAGCGCCGAACAACGTGAGTACACATCGTTGCTCCTGGAAACCAAAAGCGAGGGTCGGCCGCCGTTGATTTGCCAAATTTTCTGTGTCATCGTTAGAGTTAACGCGCGCGGGCCTCTCGCGGTCTTCAATCCGCAACTTCGCTACCGGCGTGCGGATAAATGCGAAGACAGGGGATTGGATATGTTCTGCGAAGCGCCGGCCGGCGCTCGTTTTGGTTTGAGGGGTCCGCGGCTACTGTCGGCCGAAGTCAAATTGACCATGCCGCTGGGGGCGGCCAATTCCCTTCCAGACGAGACCTGTGCGGACATTGTTGCATTCCTGTTGAAGGCGAATGGTGCGCCGCCGGGAAATGTCTTCGCTTTGCCGAAGAAGCCTTGAGGCGGGGGAAAAATGGCCGGACGCATTCTTTCGATGATTGCTGTTCCACTATTCGCGGCGTTGCTGATCAGTGTCTCGGTCGCGGCCGCAAATGCGGCGGAATTGTTTGTCTATGTCGGCAGCTACACCGCCGAACCGTCTTCGGGCAGGCCCGCCGCGCCTCCTGCCGCCCGTCCCGGCGCTGCGGCCCGGCCGGCGCCCGAACCCTCGACATCGAAAGGAATTTACGCCTGGCGTTACGATGAATCCTCGGGCCGGCTTGCGTCTTTGGGCCTGGTGGCGGAAACCGCCAATCCCGCGCATCTTTGGGCATCGCCG
>DATATP010000208.1:0-13306 GCA_036268715.1 Rhizomicrobium sp.
GCCGCGACGAAATCGTCGCCGCCCTGCGGCAGATCGTGCCCGACGGTGTGGTGGCCGACAAATCCGGCCTTTCCACTTTCGATTGCGATGCCCTGTCCACCTATCGCCAGCAGCCTTTGGTCTGCGTGCTGCCATCGAACCGCGAACAGGTGAGCCAGGTGCTGCGGTATGCGAGCGCCGAAGGCATCCCGATCGTGCCGCGCGGTTCGGGCACTTCCCTGTCGGGCGGGGCGCTGCCGCGCGCCGATGGCATCCTGCTGGGACTGGGGCGCATGAAGCGCATCCTGGAAATCGATTACGAGAATGGTTGTGTCGTCGCGGAGCCTGGCGTCACCAATCTCAACATCACCAAGGCGGTGGAAGCGCAGGGCTTCTATTACGCGCCCGATCCCTCCAGCCAGGTTGCCTGCAGCATCGGCGGCAATGTGGCGGAAAATTCCGGCGGCCTGCATTGCCTGAAATACGGCCTCACCACCAACAATCTGCTGGGCGTGACCTTCGTGCTGCCCGATGGCGACATCGTCAAGCTGGGCGGCAAGTCGGGTGCGCAGGGCGGCCTCGACCTGCTCGGCCTTGTCACCGGGTCCGAGGGCCTGCTCGGGGTGGTGGTGGAGATCGTGGCGCGCATTCTGCGCAAGGCGCCTGTCACTCGCACTTTGCTGGCGTCGTTCGAGTCGGTTCCCGATGCCGGGGCCTGCGTCGCCGCCATCATCGCCGACGGCGTGGTGCCCGCCGCGATGGAGTTCATGGACCGGCGCTGCGCCGAGGCGATCGAATCCTACAACGCGCCGGGCTATCCCAAAGCCGAAGCGATTCTTCTGATCGACGCCGATGGCGTGGAGGCCGATGTGACCGATGCAATCGCCCGCATCGGCGCCATTGTCGCGCGCATCGGCGGCACCCTGCGCGAGGCGACCGATGAGAAGGAACGCGCCCGCATGTGGGCGGGGCGCAAGGCCGCCTTCGCGGCGATGGGGCGGCTTGCGCCCGACATGATGTGCATGGACGGCACCATCCCCCGCCATGCCCTGCCGCAGGTCCTGGCGGAGATGGACAATTTGTCGGATCGCTATGGCCTCGGTTTCTGCAATGTGTTCCATGCCGGCGACGGTAATCTGCATCCGCTGATCCTGTTCGATCTCGACAAGCCGGGCGATCTGGAACGCGCCGAAGCCTTCGGTGCGGACATATTGCGCCTTTGCGTGAAGGTGGGCGGGGTGTTGTCGGGCGAGCATGGCGTCGGCATCGAGAAGCGCGATCTGATGACCGACATGTTCGCCGAGCCCGATCTTGAGCAGCAGCATCGCATCAAATGCGCCATCGATCCGCAGGGACTTTTTAATCCCGGCAAAGTATTTCCCACCCTCTCGGCCTGCATCGAGCAAGGCCATCTGCATGTGCATGGCGCGCAGATGCCGCGGCCCGATCTGCCGCGCTTCTGATGGCCATGGCATGACGGCGGTCACCGGCGAAGCACAGGTACAGGATTTCGTGCGCGCCGCCCGCGCCGATGGCGCGCCGTTCGAGATCGTGGCGGGGGGCACGCGGCGCGCGGTGGGCAGGCCAATGGCCCGGGACGATGGAGAAAAGCTGCCGCTGCTGGATGTCTCCGGCCTGTCGGGCATCCTCAAATACGAGCCGGAGGAATTGGTCGTCACCGTCGCGCCCGCGACCCCCTTGGCGGAGCTTCGCGCTGTACTGGCGGAAAGAAACCAGTGCCTGGGCTTCGATCCTGCGGACTGGTCGGCGGTGCTGGGATCGAATGGCGCGGCGACCCTCGGCGGCGCGATGTCGGCGGATGCGTTCGGACCGGGACGGCTGCGCCATGGCGCAGCGCGCGATTCCCTGTTGGGATTTCGCGGCGTGAACGGCATGGGCGAGAGTTTCCGTGCCGGGTCCAAGGTGGTGAAGAACGTCACCGGCTTCGACGTGCCCAAGCTGGTCTGCGGCGCCTTCGGGACCCTCTGTGTCCTGACGGAATTGACCTTCCGCGTCTATCCCAGGGCGAGCCATGCCATCACGCTTTGTCTTGCCGATATGACGCCGGAGGCAGGCTTCGCCGCTTTGCGCAAGATCGCCCGCAGCGCGCTGGAACCGGCGGGCCTGTTCTATTTTCCTGGCACATCGCTGGCCGCCGGTATTGGGCTAGGGGAGATTGGCCTTGGCGCGGCCGTGATCCGGCTGGAAGGCGCCGAGGCGCCGCTGGCGCAGAAGGTCGAGATCGCGCATGGCCTGATCGGCCAAACCCAGGCGATCGCCGATGGCGACGGGCTGCTCGATACGGTGCGCAGCGGCGCGCTGTTCGCGGGCAGCGATCTCGATGTGTGGCGCATGTCGCTGCCGCCGTCAGAGGCGCCGCACGTGGCGGCGGCGCTGGCCCCCGGAGTGTGGCTGGGCGATCTCGCGGGCGGGCTGCTGTGGATCGGCGCGAAGGCCGCCGAGGCGGCGCGTATTCGCGAGGTCGCCGCCGCCCATGACGGCCATGCCATGCTGTTGCGGGCCAGCCCGGAGGCGCGCGCCGCGCTGGGGATTTTCGCGCCGCAGCCGCCCGCGCTGGCGGCGATGGCGCGCAATGTGAAGGCGGCGTTCGATCCGCTGGGCCTGTTCAATCCGGGCCGGCTGTGATGGAAACCGCGCCATGAGAAATGAATTCACGCCGGCTCAGAGAGCCGACCCGCAACTGGGGCCCGCCGCCAAGGCGGTGCGCACCTGCGTGCATTGCGGCATCTGCACCGCGACTTGTCCGACCTATGTCGTTCTGGGCGACGAACGCGATGGCCCGCGCGGCCGCATCGTGCTGATGCAGAAGATGCTGGAGGCGGGCGGCGCTCCGACGGCGGAAACGGTGCATCACATCGACCGCTGCCTGTCCTGTCTCAACTGCAAGACGGCCTGTCCTTCCAGTGTCAATTATCAGCGGCTGGTCGATCATTCCCGCGCCTATATCCAGGAACATTACCGCCGCCCGTGGGGCGAGCGGTTGCTGCGCTGGACCATCGCCAAGGTGATGACGCGGCCCAAGCTGGTGCGGCTGGGGCTTCTGTTCGCGCGGATCGGTGCCCCGGTGGCGAGACATCTGCCCGGCAGGCTCGGTGCGGTGGCGCGCATGGGCCTGGGCGCCAGGCCGCGCGGCGTCGAACCTTTAATCTTTCCAAAGCCCGCCAAGGTCACCAAGCGCATCGCCCTCATGTCCGGCTGCGTGCAACAGGCGCTGGCGCCCCAGATCGATGCGGCGGTTGGGCGGGTGCTGGCGCGGCGCGGCATCCAGCTGTCGGCGCTGGAAGGCGCGGGCTGTTGCGGGGCGCTGCCCCATCACATGGGGCGCGAGGCGGAATCGCGGATGTGGGCGAAACGCGCGATAATCGCCTATGAGCAGGGCAACTATGACGGCGTGCTGATCACCGCCACCGGCTGCAGCGCGCAATTGAAGGACATCGCCCATCAGTTCGCCGGCGATCCCGAATGGGAGCCCCGCGCCCGGACATTCGCCGCTGCCGCGAAAGATTTCCTCGATCTCGCCACGCCGATGAAGGTCACTCCTCCTTCGGATTTGCGGGTCGCCTATCATCCCGCCTGCTCGCTGCAGAACAGCCTGAAGCTGAACGGCTATGGCGAGGCGCTGCTGAGCGCGGCGGGTTTCCTGCTGGTGCCGTTCGGCGAACCGCATCTGTGCTGCGGCTCGGCAGGCACCTATTCCATTTTGCAGCCGGAACTGTCGCAAGCCTTGCGGGCCCGCAAACTGGGCAACATCGAAGCCGCCAATCCCGACGTCATCGTGTCGGGCAATATCGGTTGCCTGACCCATCTGGCCGGGCCCGGCGTGCCGCCCCTGCTGCATCTGGCGGAACTGCTGGACTGGGCGGAAGGCGGGTTAAAGCCTGCCAATCTGGAATTGCCGGCCTCGTCGCGCTAATCTTGCGCCATGTCCATACGAATGTTCCTCGCAGGGTTGCTGCTGCTTGCACCGGCATTGGCCATGCCCGCAGGGGCCGCTCCCCAGCCGGAACTCGACAAGCTGTTCGGCCAGCTCGCCAAGGCGGACAATGCCGAGGACGCCAAGCCGATCGAAAACCGCATCGCCGGCCTGTTCCGTGTCTCGGGCAGCGCCACCATCGATCTTTTGATGACCCGCGCTGAAGCGGCGCTGGGGGCTCAGGACAGCAAGACCGCGCAACAATTGCTCGCTGCCGTGACCAATCTCGCGCCCAGCTATGCCGAAGGCTGGCACGCCCGCGCCGGACTGGAAGCGGCGGCCAACAATGACAGCGGCGCGATGGTGTCCTTGCAGAAAACGGTGCGGCTCAACCCCCGACAGTTCGAGGCGATGGACGAGCTTGCCGGGATGCTGGAGGATTATGGCGACAAGGCAGGCGCGCTGAAACTCTATCGCCGCGCGTTGGCCCTGGATCCCCAGCTCGAAGGCGCGGCCGCCAAGGTGCGCGAACTCACCCGCAAGACCGAGGGGCAGGACATTTAAACATATGCTGCGGCATCTGTTGCTGTATCTGCTGCTGGCCGGGCCTGCCGCGGCCGCGGCTTTCTCGCCTGTCGGCGTCTGGTACGGGGAAGGCGAGCCGGGCGATCCCAATACGATGTGGCTGGTGCGCCTTTCGCCGGACGGCGGCTTCACGGCCCAGTTTCGCTTCTGCCGCAACCGCCAGAGTTTCGACCAGTTCGAAACCGGCACCTGGTCGTTCAAGGATGGCCTGGAAGAACTCCTTACCCGGACCGTGAATGGCCGTCCCAGCCAGGACGACAACAGCTACCGGCTTTTGTCCTATGACGGACGCAAGCAGGTCTATCGCTATCTGCGGACCGGATTCGTCTTCACATCTGTTCGCGTGGACGGCAAATTCCCGATGCCGCAATGCGGATTGATGAGCTGAGCAGGTTGTGTTCCGACGCAATCACGGTCCTCACCCTTCGACAAGCTCAGGGCGAGGATGCGGGGATAATTCCTCATGCTGAGCCTCCTCATCCCGAGCCTGTCGAGGGACGAAGCATGCGGGCACAGACATACCTGATGCAATTTGCTCTACCCCTTTATTTTGTCGCGGTTTCGGACGGAAAACCGCTGCACACTTTTCCTGAAACCGCTCTAAGAAAGTGCGAATTCCACCGCCGCTTCGACATGCAAGGCGACCGTGTCGAACATGGGAAAAGCGGGGCGGTCTTTCTGCCCGATCAGCAGTGGAATTTCCGTACAACCCAGTACCAGTCCTTGGGCGCCGCGCCCCGCCATCCGGTCGGCGATGTCGAGATAGATGGTTCTGGCAGCATCGGTGAACCGGCCGCGGCAGAGTTCATCAAAGATGATGCGGTCGATCACCTCCTGCTCGTCCGCTTCCGGCACCAGGATATCGATGCCGAACCCGTCGGCATAACGGCGCTTAAGGAAATCGCCAGCCATCGTGGGCTTGGTGCCGAACAGGGCAACCCGGCTGAGCCCCGTCCGTTTGATCGCCGCTCCGGTGGGATCGACGATATGCAGGAAGGGGATCGAAAGCCCCGCGGTGAACATGGGCGCCATGCGGTGCAGGGTATTGGACACGCAGATCAGAAGGTCTGCACCGCCTCCCTCCAATGCTCCGGCGCGTTCCGCGAGATAACCGCCGACCTCATCCCAGCGCTTCTGGCGGATGCAATCGGTGGTGAACTGGAAGTTCATCGAATTGATCAGCAGCTCGGCGGTGTTCCAGCCGCCCAGCCGTACATTCACCGCGGCATTGAGACGGCGGTAATAATCCGCCGTCGCCTGATCGCTCGATCCGCCCAGGATGCCGATGCGTTTCATGGCTGGAATTTCGTCCCAAATCGGTTGCGGAAGCAAACCGGCCCGAGGCTCAATGCTCGTCACTGGCGAAGGCGACGCGCAGCATGTTGGTGGCGCCGGTGGTACCCAGCGGCACGCCGGCGGTGATGACGATGCGCTCGCCGCCTTGCGCGAAGCCTTCCTGGCGCGCGAGCTGGGACGCTCGCTTCACCATATCGTCGAAATCGCGGATATCCTCGGTCAGCACGCTGTGCGTGCCCCAAACCAGGCAGAGCTTCCTTGCCGTCTCGATGCTGGGGGTGGGGGCGATGATCGGCGCCACCGAGCGCTCGCGCGCCGCGCGCATCGCGGTGATGCCGGTCTTGGTCCAGCACACGATCGCCTTGGCATCGATGGTCTGGGTCACTTCATGGACGGCGGCCATGATCGCGTCGGGGGTGGTGCGTTCCGGGCTGCCGCGCTGGGCATCGATGAATTCGCGGTAGAGCGGATCGGACTCTACGGCGGTGGCGATGCGGTCCATGGTTTCGACGGCCTCCACCGGATAAGACCCCGCCGCCGATTCCGCCGACAGCATCACCGCATCCGCTCCATCGTAAACCGCGGTCGCCACGTCCGACACTTCGGCGCGGGTGGGCATGGGCGAAGCGATCATCGATTCCAGCATCTGGGTCGCCACCACCACCGGCTTGCCCGCCTTGCGCGCGGCGCGAGTGATCTTCTTCTGCAGGCCCGGCACCTGCTCCAGCGGCATCTCGACCCCCAGATCGCCGCGCGCCACCATCAGTGCGTCGGCCAGTTCGAGGATGCGGTCCAGGCTCGCCAGCGCTTTGGGTTTCTCGATCTTGGCCAGCACCCCGGCCCGGCCCGCGACGATCTTCTTCAATTCCGCGACGTCCTCCGCCCGCTGCACGAAGCTGAGCGCGATCCAGTCCATCCCCAGCGCCAGGGCCGCATCCAGGTCGCTGCGGTCCTTTTGTGTCATCGCCGACAGCGGCAGCAACGTGTCGGGCATGTTGACGCCCTTGCGGTTCTTGATCTCCCCGCCGACCTCGACGATCGCGTCGGCATAGGTGTCGGCCTTGCGCAGCAGCCGAAAGCGGATTTTTCCATCGTCGATCAGAAGGGCATGCTTCTGCTTCACCGCCTGGAAGATTTCCGGATGGGGGATGGGGATTTCGTTGTCCTTGTCGCTGGTCTCGCCCAGCACCAGCCGGACCCTTTCGCCTTCCTTCAGCAGGCGCGAGCCGCCGGGCAGGGTGCCGAGACGGATTTTCGGTCCTTGCAGATCGCACAGGATGCCGATCGGCCGCTCCACCTCCACCGAAAGGTTGCGCAGGTCGCCATGCATGCGCGCCAGCATGTCATGGGAGGTGTGGCTCATATTGATGCGGAAGACATCCACCCCCGCCTCGAACAGGGCCCGCATGGTGGGCAAAGTGTTGGAAGCTGGTCCCAGGGTGGCGACGATTTTGGTATTGCGCCGGCGTCTCACGAAAACCTCAATTGGAAAGGGTTTGGGTCCAGTCCGCCGCCTTGCCGGTGTCGACTTCGAAAAAGCCCCGCCGGTCCAGTCCACGCCTGGCGCAATCTCCTCGCCCCGGCGCCGTGAATTTGGCTTCCGGCGCGACGCAGAAATGGGTCTTGCCTTCCCATGTGCCTGCCGCGCTGTCGGTGGCGTAAAGGTAATAATAGCGTGAATTCAGAGGGCCGCTAATGAGCCCGGTACACGTATGCTGGGGCACCGACCACCAGCCTTCGCTAGTCCAATGGCGGCCGTCGAACCGGCCCAGCGCCACCCGGGTGGGGAGGCCGGTCTTGTTGCAGATATTGAAGGCAGCCTCGGCCGGCAAGGCCAGGACGAGCAGGGTCACGGCGGAAATGAGGAACGCGCGACGCATCGCCTGCCGGTTTGGCGCGAAACCGCTTTGCCGTCAACGGGTCTCCCATGGGAGGGGCCGAACTGATAGGACGGATGCATGACGGCGTCAGCCTTTGAAGCCATTGCCGCCGCCGGCGACAGCCCTTTGCTGCTGCTGTGCGACCATGCCTCCAACCGCCTGCCGCCGGCCTATGGCACTTTGGGACTGGCGGCCGAGGCGCTCCAGACTCATATCGCCTATGATATCGGCGCGGCCGAAGTGACGTGCGCGCTCGCCCGGTCTTACGGCGCGGCCGCCGTGCTGGGGCGTTGGTCGCGTCTCTTGATCGATCTCAACCGGGGCGTGGACGACCCCACCATCGTGATGAAATTGTCGGATGGCAGCATCGTCCCGGGTAACCGCGCCGTGGACGCGGCCGAAGTGGCGCATCGCATCGCAACCTATCATGCGCCCTATCATGGCGCCGTTGCGCGAGAGATAGCGCGCATCCAGGCGGCGGGCGCCGTTCCGATCCTGATCTCAATCCACAGCTTCACCCCGAGCTGGAAGAACGTGCCGCGACCGTGGCAGTTCGGCATTCTTTATGACCGGGATACGCGGTTGGCGAAGCCGCTGATGGCGCGGCTGGCGGAGGCGGGATTCACGGTGGGCGACAATGAGCCTTATTCCGGCGCGCTTGAGGGCGACGCGCTCAATATCCACGGGACCAGGCGCGGCCTGCCCCATGTGCTGATCGAGCTGCGCCAGGACCTGATCGGCGATGATGCTGCCGCAATGGCTTTTGCCGGCCGGTTGAAACCCATTATCGACGCGGCGCTTTTCGATATGGGCCGCCGAAGATAGAATTGCAGGAAAGGAAACGCCGATGGACGACAGGACCAAAGAGGCACTTGAAGCGGCGGTGTTCCGCCGGCTGGTGGCGCATCTTCAGACGCGCAAGGACGTGCAGAATATCGATCTTATGATCGCGGGCGGCTTTTGCCGCAATTGCCTGGGCGACTGGTATCGCCAGGCCGCCGCCGGACGCGGCATCGCGCTGGAAAAAGACGAAGCCCGGGGACGCGTCTACGGCATGCCGCCGGAGGAATGGAAGGCGAAACACCAGAAGCAGGCGACACAAGAACAACTTGACGCTTTCGCCGCTAGTGTCGCGGTTTCGAAGTCCGCAACCTAACCGATATCGAATTCCAAGCGAACTTCGAAACCGAAACGACACTAGATTCAATGGATTGCTAGGGTCCTTCGATTCCGAAATTCGCCAAGTACCTGATATAGAGATCATGCGAATTTCGGAATCGGGACACTTGCCAAAAGACCCACAGCTAGGGCCAATGGCCGCGTTGCCTCGCATCGGCGGGTCGGGCTAGCTTCCGCGCCTTCTCGAAATCTCGGGTTCCGTCATGGCCAAGTCCGGCTTCGCAAAAGATCAACTCAAATCCTTCGTCGATCGCATCGAGCGGCTGGAGGAGGAGCGCGCGGCGCTGACCGCCGACATCCGCGAAGTCTATTCCGAAGCCAAGGGCACCGGCTTCGACACCAAGATCATGCGCCAGGTGGTGCGGATGCGGAAACTTGACAAAGCCGATTTCCAGGAACAGGAAGCGGTGCTCGATCTTTATTTGTCGGCGCTGGGGATGAGATAGGCCGGGGGCGCGGCATTGCCTCGCGGTCTTGGAAAGGACCAGCGATGCGGCGGCACTCGTCCGGCTATGATGTTTTGTTTTTCCTCGCCATCTTCGCGACCCTGCTGTCGCTCGCGCCGGGCCTTGCCCATCTTTTCGAACTGCCGCGCAAGATTGAGCTTTCGCAGCGCGCCTATTTCACCGTGCAGCAGATTTATCGCGGCTGGGACCTGTTCGGGATCGCGATCCTGGTGCAACTGGGAGCGCTGATTCTTCTGTCGGTGCGCTCGTGGCGCGATCATTATCTGTTCCGGCCGGTCCTGGCTGCCCTGATCTTCCTGCTCGCGGCCCAAATACTGTTCTGGCTGTTCACATTTCCGGTCAATGTCGCCACCGAGAACTGGACGCGCGTTCCGCCGGACTGGCAGGAGTTGCGCCTCGCCTGGGAATATTCCCATGCCTGCGGCGCGCTTTGCCAGTTGCTCGGCCTGTGCTGCCTGATCGGGGCGCTATTCGCGCGGGCGCGAACGGCGGGGCGCTGATGCGCGATGCCCGGATCCTGATTTCCGGCGCCGGCATCGCGGGACCGGCGCTCGCCCATTGGCTGCTGCGCCGCGGCTTCACGCCCATGCTGGTCGAGCGCGCGCCCTCCTTGCGCACCGGCGGTTACATGATCGACTTCTGGGGCGTCGGCTATGAGGTTGCCGAGCGCATGGGCCTTTTGCCGCGTCTGAACGAGCTCGGTTATCGTATCGGCGAAGTGGCGTTTGTCGACCGCGCCGGGCGACGCGTTTCCGGCTTCAATGCGGACCGGTTGCGCCGCGTCCTGATGGGCCGGTTCATCAGCCTCGAACGCGGCGATCTCGCCAAGGCCATATTCGACACCGTCTCGGACCGGATCGAGACGGTATTCGACGATTGCGTGCAATCCGTCGTCGCGCAGGGCGACGAACTCGCCGTCACCTTCGAGCACCAGGCGCCGCGCTATTTCGATCTGGCGATCGGCGCGGACGGCCTTCACTCCGCGGTGCGCAGAATCGCTTTCGGCCCCGAAAGATCTTTCGCCCGCCATCTCGGCTATTGGGCGGCCTCCTTCATCGCCGACGATTATCCCCATCGCGACGAGCACGCCTATGTCAGCCGTGGCAGGCCCGGCCGTCAGGCGAGCCGCTATGCGCTGCGCGGCGGCCGCTCCGCGTTCCTGTTCGTCTTCGTCGCGGACGGCGATACGCCTCCCGACGACATGGCGGCGCGCAAGGCGCTGATTGCCGACCGGTTCCAGGATGATGGCTGGGAATTGCCGGAAATCCTCGCCCGCCTTGAGGAGGCGAAAGAACTTTATTTCGACACGGTGAGCCAGATTCGCATGCCGCAATGGTCTACGGGCCGGGTCGGGCTGATCGGCGACGCCGCCTTCTGCCCTTCGCTGCTGGCCGGAGAGGGTGCCGGCTTGGCACTGGCCGCCGCCTATGTCCTGGCCGGCGAACTGGCGCGCGCCCGCGATTTTCGCCAAGCCTTCAACGCCTATGAAGCGCGTCTGCGCGATTTTATCGAACCCAAGCAGGACTCGGCCCGCAAATTGGCCCGCGCCTTTGCGCCTCAAACCGAACTGGGTCTGGTTTTTCGCGACATGGTATTGCGGGCGATGGCGCTGCCGCCGGTCGCGCGCTGGACGATGCGCAGCCTTGTCGAAGATAAATTCACGCTGCCCGATTACGGGACTTGACGGCGATCAGCTTGCTTTGCGCACGCCGTCTTCCCCGCCGCCCGGTTCCGCCGCGCCGTCCGGCATCAGGCCGAATTCCTTGAGCTTGCGGTAGAGCGTCGAGCGGCCGATCCCCAGCCGCCGCGCCACTTCCGACATATGGCCGTCATAGCGCTTGATCGCCTTTTCGATGATGTCTTTCTCCATCTGCTCAAATTTGCGGATATGGCCGCTCTCATCGGTAGCGTCCAGGCAGTAAGGCGAAAGCGCGGGCATGGGCGATGCCTGGATCGCTTCCGCATAGCTGGGCGTCGGGGCTGGCACAGGCGGACTGAAGCGTGGCGCCGCTTCCACGCCCATCGCGGCTGCGATCTGGGGAAAATCGCATACGTCCAGCAGCGCGCCGTCGCACAGGACCACGGCGCGAAAAATGGTGTTTTCGAGCTGGCGCACATTGCCTGGCCAGTTGAAGCGGTCGAGCAGTCTCATCGCCTCACTCGTCAGCCCGGTGACCGGTTTGTTCTCCTCGGCGGCGAAGCGGGCCATGAAATGGCGCGCCAACGGCCCGATATCGGCCCGCCTGTCGCGCAACGCGGGCACCAGGATGGGAAACACATTCAGCCGATAGAACAAATCCTCGCGGAAGGTCCCTTCGCCCGCCATGGCCGCCAGATCGCGATTTGTCGCCGAGATGATGCGGACATCCACTTTGACCGGGCGCTTGGCACCGACCGGATCGACTTCGCCTTCCTGCAGGGCGCGCAGCAGCTTGACCTGCATGTCCAGACGCAATTCGCCGATTTCGTCCAGGAACAAGGTGCCGCCATCGGCTTCCTGGAATTTGCCCAGATGCTTGTCGGAGGCGCCGGTAAAAGAGCCCTTCTCATGCCCGAACAGGATACTTTCGATCAGATTTTCGGGAATGGCGCCGCAATTGACGGTGACGAAGGGTTTGCCGGCACGGTCGCTGGAGCCTTGGATGGCGCGTGCGATCAGCTCCTTGCCGGCGCCCGACTCGCCTTCGATCAGAATCGGGATCGTGGATTGCGCCGCCCGTTCGCCCAGCCGGAAGGCTTGTTTCATCTGAGCGGATTCGGCGATCAAGTCTTCGAAGTCGAGGCGATTGTCCGCCTTCTTCTTCAGGGTCTTCACTTCCCCCGACAGGGTGCCGATCTTGAGCTGGTTGCGCATCGATACGGCGATGCGTTCCGGGCTGGCGGGCTTGACCAGAAAATCATTGGCGCCCGCGCGCATGGCCTCCACCGCCGAATCGATGCCGCCCCGGGCGGTCAGCACGATCACCGGCAGGTCGGGATTGGAGGTGCGCAGCTTGGCCAGCACTTCCAGCCCGCCCATGTCGGGCATCACCAGGTCCAGCATCATCAGGGTGATTTGCTCGCCCCTGGGACCGTTCAACAGGTCCAGCGCCGGCTGGCCGCCGGGGGCTGTGACCACTGTCATCCCGCTGCGGGTGATCGCCGCCTCGAGCAGTCGTCGCTGCACCGGATCATCATCGACGACAAGGACGGTCTGCGGCATGGGCAAGGGCCTCGGAGCTGGGAGCCTAATTTGTCCGGTCACAGGTAAACGTGACGTTTAAGTCTGTTCTTATCCGGTACAGTTCAGATTGCGATTAAGAAAACGGGAATCGGGCCGCGGATCATCCGCAAAGACCGGAAATCGCGGCAAATTCGGCCTGACGCGGGGAAAATCCGCATTGCCGGGGAGGTTGAGTTTGCTATAGTCCCGCACGCTTCGAATCTTAAGAATTGTCGCATTCCCGCCATTAGCGGTGTTACCCAAGGGGCCTGTCCGATGTCCGCGCCGCACGAATCCGAATACCAACCCGGCTCCATGGACGTGAGCCAGCACCAGCGCTCCTATGCCGGGTTCCTGACCTTCACCAAATATTCCCTGGTGGGCATCTTCATCATCATGGCGCTGCTCGCCATCTTCCGTACCCACGGCTGATCTGAAGGGTCCGGGGGCCAGATGAAACTCGCGGTCCCAAAGGAACGGCAGGCTGGCGAGACGCGCGTCGCTGCTACTCCCGAGTCTATCAAGAAATTCAAGAGCCTAGGCCTGGACGTCGCGGTCGAAACCGGCGCCGGGGCGGGCGCGCGTATTGCCGATGCCGATTACGCCGCAGCCGGCGCCGTCATCGTCCCCGATGCGGCGAGCGCTCTAGCCGATGCCGATATCGTCTTGAAGGTGCGGGGTCCGGAGCCGAGCGAAACCCAACTGATGAAAAAGGGCGCCGTGCTGGCGGCCCTGCTGGCTCCGCACGCCGAAAAAGACCGCATCCAGGCGCTGGCCGCGCAGG
>DATATP010000209.1:0-10613 GCA_036268715.1 Rhizomicrobium sp.
ACACCAGCAATTCCGACAGCGGCAATTCCATCCCGGTGTCGAATAGCGGCAACACGAGCAGCACCGATAGCCACGCCAACAGCTCGACGAACACCAGCAATTCCGACAGCGGCAATTCCATCCCGGTGTCGAATAGCGGCAATACCAGCAGCACCGATAGTCATGCCGATAATTCGACCAAGACCACGACCAACAACACGGACAGCGGCAATTCCATTCCGGTTACCGTCAGCAATTCGGGCAATACCAGCAGCACCACCAGCAGGACGGATAGTCACAACGACAGTTCCACCCATACAAACAACACCGACAGCGGCAACAGCTTTCCCATCAGCGATTCCGGTAACACAAGCACGACCACGACCACCAATCGCACCGACAGTCACAACACCAGCACTACCGACAGCCACGCCAACAGTTCGACCAATAACACCGATAGCGGCAACAGTTTCCCCATCAGCGACACCGGAAATACCACCACCACTAGTACCGACAGTCACAATGACAATTCGGTCCGGACCGATTCGCACAATGACAGCCATGCTGTCACCGATTCCGGAAACACCACTCTGACGACCGGCGCGATAACCGTGTCGACGGCCTCGCTTGCGCAGACGGTCAGCGGTATCCCGGCAAGCTCGGCGACGACCGTGCCAGGCTGGCGGACGGGCGATATCACCACAGCTTCGGTGAGCGGCGCGAACGGCATTGTCGTGAACGTCGCCAATACCGGCGTGGGATCGAATGTGGGCGTCCTGAACAGCGTGACCGCCGGGTCTATCCCGGTCAATGTCACTCCTTAAGTCCGTGAACGGCGCCGCCGGTTCGCGGCGGCGCCGCCGCTCCGGGTGATGCAATTTGGGGAGGACGCATGCGCTCGACATTTATATTTGCATTTGCATTGCTGGCCGGCGCGACGCTGACCGGTTCCAGCCGGGCGGAGGAAGCGCTGGCAGGCCTGACGCCCTTGTCTGAGACGGAGATGATGCAGGCCACGGGCGGCGAGGAGCCGTTCAGCATCAGCCTCGCCTCCAACCAAGCAAGCGTGAGCGGCAACCAGATCGGCGGGATCGGAACCACCGGCACGGCCAGCGGCAACGGGCTGACCAACAATAGCGGCTTGACCACCCTGATCGCCAACACCGGCAACCAGGTGGTGATTTCGCAATCCACCGTCGTGAATGTCTTTTTGCATTAGCGCGATGGTGAGACTGGGCATCTGGGAAGCGGTACTGCTGGCGGGCTTGTGCATACCGGCCTCGGCGGGCACTGTGATATTGCAGGACGGCAATGTGCAAGCGCAGGTGACGAGCTGGCGCGAGTTGCGTTTTTCACGCGTGGTACCGCAGCAGTTCGATTTCAGTTGCGGTTCCGCCGCAGTCGCGACGCTTCTCAGCTTCAGCTATGAGCGGCCTACCAGCGAGCGCGCGCCGTTCCTTGAGATGTATACCCAGGGCCGCCAGGACGTGATCCGGAAGGTGGGATTTTCGCTGCTGGACATGCGCAACTATCTCGCCGAAAAGGGCTATGAGGCGCAAGGCTTCCGGGCCGACCTCGATACGGTTGCGCGTATCGGGCTGCCCGCCATCGTACTTATCACCACCGGTACATATCATCATTTCGTGGTTCTGCGCGGAATACGCGGCGATCGGGTGCTGATCGCCGATCCCTCGCGCGGCCTGCGCGGCGTGCCACGAAACGCGTTCGAAGCGATGTGGACAGGTGTTCTGCTGCTGGTCCGTAACCATGTCGATGCCGGCAAGAAACGTTTCAATGACCCCGCCGACTGGGCGCTTGTACCGCAGGCGCCTTTAGGGCGCGGCCTTGACGATCAGCGCCGGTTCCTTTCCGACATTTTTCTCGATCTTCCGCTGGCAAACGAGTTCTGACGATGACGGTTCGGTTTATCCCTTTGTCGGTTTTTTTGCTGGTGAGTGGCGTTGCCCACGCCGAAACCGCTTTTTCGCCCGATGCTGGATTGACGCCGCTTTCGGAGGCGGAAATGGACAGAATGCACGGGGGATTTTCCACTCCCGCAGGCCTTGAGATCGCCGTCGGGCTCGATCTGGTGGCTTCGATTTCGCCCCAGATGCCAAATAGCGCACCGAACGTGCCGCCAGGCCTTGTCGCGTCCGCCAGTCTGGCACAAGTCAATGGCAGCCCCGCTCTGATCAGCTTGGTGCAATACTCTTCGATGGGCATCGATACCGTTCTGCAGAACAGCCTCAACAACGTAACGGTCGGGCAAGTCACACAGCTGAATGTCGATGTCGCCAATTACAGCCGCATCCAGGCCCAATGGCAGGCTCTCAGCCCCTTGATAAGCGACCGGGTGTCGGGCCTTCCGCATTAGCGCGCCGAACGGAGGATCGTATGAGGGGCATTCCAATTCATCTGGCAGCGATGCTGGCCCTGAGCCTTGCTTGCGGTCCCGCGCTGGCCGCGGACGACGACGACCTCGCGCTGATCCGCCAGCAACTCGACCAGCAAGCCTCGGATATAGCAGCGCAACGCAAAGAACTGGACCGGCAGCAGCAATTGATCGAGCAGTTGCGGCGCAAGCTCGCCGAACACCAGGCCGCACCATCGCAGCCGGCGGTGGCTTCCGTATCGCCCGCCAGCCCCGTACAGGCACAGCCGGCTACCGGAACGTCCAACAACGCGGCGCCGCCAGTCCAGGTTGGCGAGGCGCCGGAAGACAAAGACCATCCCCCGGAAATTCAGACCATCGCATCGGTGGGCGGAGTGCTGACCCGGCCGGGCGTACTGGTGCTGGAGCCTTACGCCGAATATGTTCACACCTCGCTCAACCAGTTCACTTTTGAAGGCGTGCAGATCATTGATGCACTGCTGATCGGCGTGATCAACGCCGGGCGCACCGAACAGGACCTTGGATTGCTGGGCGGTGCCTTGCGCTATGGTTTGACGGACGGGTTGGAGCTCGAGGCGCGCTTTCCTTACGTCTACCGGGCGCAGCAAGACACCGGTGTTCTGCTCAATTCGAGCAACACGGTGGTGAGCAGTTCCGCGCATGGCAGCGGCTTGGGGGATATCGAGGCAGCGCTGCACTATCAGTTCAATGATGGAAGCGGAAGCTGGCCCTTCGTCATCGGTAATCTGCGGTTCAAGAGCGATAGCGGCTCCAGCCCGTGGGACGTCGCCTATAACAGCAACGGCTCGCCCCGCACGCTCCCCACCGGCTCGGGATTCTCCGCCCTCAATCCCAGCGTCACCGCCATCTTCGCCAGCGATCCGGCCGTGCTTTACGCGAATGCCGGCTGGATTCACAATTTCCAAGACGGCGCCACGCTGACCTTGAACAATACCGCCATCACCGACATCAATCCTGGCGACACCTATTCCGCCAGCTTCGGCATGGGCATGGCGCTCAATGATACTGTGTCCTTCAGCCTGGGCTACGAGCAGGACTATATAGAGGCCACGACGGAGAGGGTGAACGGCGGCCGGCAGAAGGCGCCCTCGCTGCTCGCGGGCGAGCTCGCGCTGGGCTTCACCCTGCGCACCTCGGAGCGCAACAGCATCAATCTGGGACTCAATGTCGGCGTGACGCGCGATGCGCCGGATGTGGAGCTCGTTCTCCGGACGCCTTTCGCATTCGATACGGGCGCGCGTCTGTAACGCACATGGCGAGAGTCCGGCTATGCGGTCGCTGACTTCGACGCATTTCACGTAAATAAATAGCTAGTCCTGCGACTCCTTTTTCGGAATGCCGGGAACGTTCTCACCGTCCGAGATAATCTCGTACTTGTTTGGGATATCCCACTCTCCTTCAACCCGGGAAAGCGTCTTGATACTGCTGTCCGCGGTGATCACATTCATAGGAATATCGAGATATTTAACAAGCTCGACATAGTGCCCTTCTTGGTAAACAGCTACAGGTTTATCGACCGGTCTAAACCCCAAATATCTTCGCCATGCTGCGGCATATTTGGGCGCTGCATGCGTAATGGCGCGGGTATAGCCCTTTCGGGCAATGTGATCGAAAACGAATGGCGCGGCCCTCTGTAAATGCCGAGGATCGCGATATTGGGGCCTGAATCCGGTGCGCTCGATTTTCGCAAAGTTCGCGAACCAGCGAATCCTCAGCGCTCCAATCGGCTCGGCTCCGAGATACGCGACCATGTGCGATGCTTGGAAGTCGTTGCCATCGAACGCCTCGTCAAAGGGCAACTTCGTATCGATGTCATCCGTATAGCAGACGGACCGAATCTCCATAGCGGTAGCGAATTGGTCCCATGACGTGACCAACTTAACTTTGAGGGAATCGTTACAGTTGGCGGCGTTCGTTTCATTGCAAGACATTTTTGTAGCCCCATATTCCTGAGTTGGCGACGTAAATTGCCGTATTTCTAGCGGCCGATATCTTTATGTCTGGCAAAGCCTTTATGCCTGGAGACCGCGAGCGTGCCGAATTTTTCGCTTTTTTTGAAAATGAATAAGGGCAGTAGGAGAAAGCAGGTCGCCGCTCTTTTCTGCCGTTCCGCGCCGGCTAAAAGCTGATAGCATGGTCATGGCAGCACTGACGGGGACGTACACACATCCTTCGGACATGACGGCACGGTGTCGAGGAGGGTCTAATAGGAACAAGTCCAAGGAGTGAGATCGTGACCACCGACAAGTCAGCGACAGCGCATCAAGAGCGTGCCGAAATCCGCAAGACCACGGAAAAGGTCAAGGAAAGCGCAAAAAATATCGAGCAAAGTGCGAGCAGCATTGAAGAAACGTCCGACCGCACGACCGAACTGGCTGCGAATAGAACCGTTTTTGCCGCCGAAAGGACGTATGCGGCCTGGGTGCGCACGGGCCTCGCCTCTCTCGCGAGCGGGATTGGCGCCAGGGCGTTGTTGGCGCATGTGGTTCCCGAACCTGTCATCATGTTTGCGAGCACCATTCTGGTTCTTTTCAGTATCTTTTGCTTCTGTGCAGCAGTTTGGCGTGAGCTGGTGCCCCGCCTCAGGCATCCCGTTCCGGAGGCGCACCGCATTCCTCGGGCGATATTATTTGCGATCAATGGTTCGCTGGTGTTGGTGTCGTTGGTGGCGTTGGTCGGCCTCTGGGTTAGCCGCTTTCAGGGGCATTAGGACTATCAAAGAAGCAATAATTCCGGACTCCCTGTCGGCTTGCCCGCCCTCCGGCCGTCCTTGGGACGAATATCGCGAGAGGCTCGCATAGTGCAGAACCATCTTTATCGCTGGGTGATCGTCGCGACCGGCGGCTTGCTGGGCTGTGTCGCCATGGGCGCGATGTTCTCTCTGCCGGTTTTCCTTTTGCCCATTTCAAAGGACACTGGCTGGTCCGTCACTGGCATTTCCAGCGCCATGACCATCGGTTTTATTGCCCTGGCCCTGGCGAGCATGGCCTGGGGCACGCTCTCCGACCGTTTCGGCCCGCGCCTGGTGGTATTGAGCGGGTCGGTGATCCTGTCCACCAGCTTGGCGTTGGCCAGCCAGGCGCCATCGCTGCTTGCCTTCCAGACCATCTTCGGCCTGGCGGTGGGCGGGTCCATCGCGGCCATCTTCGCGCCCATGATGGCAACCGTCACCGGCTGGTTCGACACCCGACGCAGCCTGGCCGTGTCGCTGGTCTCGGCTGGCATGGGGATGGCCCCCATGACGATGTCGCCATTGGCGGCATGGCTGATCTCGCATCATGATTGGAGAACCTCGCTGCTCATCATCGCGGGCATTGTCGCTGCCGTGATGATCCCGGCTGCGTTCCTGATCCGCCGGCCACCGGCCGCGCAAGAGCATGCGCCCGCTGCGACGGAGGCGTCGGCGCAACCTGGCCTTTCGCTTGCGCAGGCCATCCGGTCTCCCCAATTCATTGTCCTGGCGCTGACCAATTTTTTCTGTTGCGCTACCCATTCCGGCCCCATCTTCCACACAGTGAGCTATGCCATAACCTGCGGCATCCCGGTGATGGCTGCAGTTACCATCTACAGCGTGGAAGGACTGGCAGGCATGGGAGGCCGTATTGCGTTCGGTTTGTTGGGCGACCGGCTGGGCGCCAAGCGCGTGCTGGTGTGGGGCCTTTTCGCCCAGGCATTCGGCGCGCTGGGTTATGTCGTGGCGCGGGACCTGGGCACTTTCTATGCGGCGGCTTCCGTGTTCGGCTTCATCTATGCCGGCGTGATGCCGCTCTACGCCGTCATCATACGCGAGAATTTCCCGCTCAGGATGATGGGCACTGTCATCGGCGGCATTACCATGGCCGCCAGTCTGGGGATGGCGACCGGTCCTGTGGTGGGCGGTATGATTTATGACGCCTTCGGAAGCTATGTCTGGCTCTATGTCGGTTCCTGGGCTGTCGGCACCGGCGCTTTCCTGATCGCCTTGACCTTCAGGCCGTTTCCCAAGGAGCAATTGGCAACGGCCGCGGCCTGAGGGTTCAGGCGCTCTTGGCGCTGGTGGCACCCATGCCTATTTCTGGGGAATGTCCGCCCAAACCTCCCTCTTGCCCGGCTTGGCCCAGGTGCCGGCGGGTCTTTGCTATCAAGAAGATCTGATCTCCCAAAAGGAAGAAGCAGAACTCGCCGCGTGGATCGCTACGCTTCCGCTCAAGCCGTTCGAGTTTCATGGCTATCTCGGCAATCGCAGGATCGCTTCCTTCGGCTTCCGCTATGACTATACAAGGGCCAAAGTGGAACCGGCGCCGGAGATTCCATCCATCCTTGGCGAACTCCGCGAGAAAGTAGCGCGCTTCGCCCGCCGCCCCGCACAGGACTTCATCCAGGCGATGGCCACCGAATACGGCCCCGGCGCCGGCATCGGCTGGCACAGGGACAAGCCGCAGTTCGGCGAGATTGTCGGCGTGTCCCTCCTTTCTGCCGCCAGGTTCCGGCTTCGCCGCAGGCGCGAGGACACGAGCTGGCAGAGAGTCTCCCAAATCCTTCAGCCCCGTTCGGCCTATCTGCTCTCCGGTGCCGTACGCCAGGATTGGGAACACAGCATTCCGCCTCGGGAGCAATTGCGGTACTCCATCACCTTCCGCACTTTGGCAGGTACTATCTGAACCCGGCACCCGATGGAATCGGTCGGATGCTGGACGCCAGACGCGATGTCTCATATTGTTTTCACGGGCGCAGATGGATCGGTATGACCAAGGATTACGTCCCCCTGCCTGGCAGCGAACGGCGCAGTGTGCCGGGTGAGCGCATCGGGGAAACCGATCCCAGCCGGGAAATCGAAATCAGTCTTTATTTGAAAGATGAGATCGACAGCGCGCCTCGCCGATCCCGGGAAGAATTAAGAAAGGCGAGGACGGAACGCCTGGCCGGCGTTTTCGCTGCCATTGCCGGGTTTGCGGCAGAGCAGGGGCTTCAAGTCACCGAACGGCATCCCGCGCGCCGGCTCATCAAGCTTCGCGGACCTGCAGCAAAGCTCGAACAGGTCTTCGGCACAAAGCTGCATGAGGTGGAGCGAGGGAATGTACGATTTCGGGTCCGCACGGGGACACTGAGCGTGCCGCAGGACCTGCTCGATAAGATCGAATCGGTTCTCGGGCTCGATAGCCGCCCGGCGGCAACGCCAAAGATTGTTTTTCCCCGCGTGCCAGCGGCCGCTGTGGGACATCGGCCCAATGAGATAGCGGCGCTTTATGAGGTGCCCGCCCAGTCCTACGGGGCTAAGGGACAGTGCATAGCGCTGATCGAACTGGGGGGAGGATTCACCGCATCTGACACGGATGCCGCTTTTGGTGCGATGCATCTGCCGGCTCCGGGAGTCGTGGCGGTCGGGGTTTCCGGCGGCAAGAATGCGCCGGGCAAGGATTCGGGCTCCGATGGAGAGGTCGCACTGGATATCCAGGTGGCGGGTGGCGTCGCACCCGGCGCCAAGCTCGTTTTGTATTTCGCACCGAATACCGACCAGGGGTTTGTCGATGCGATTACCCAGGCGGTGCATGACGAAGGAAACAATCCCTCCGTGATTTCCATCAGCTGGGGTTCGGCGGAAGTGAACTGGACGAAGCAGGCCGCGGATAGCATGAACTCCGCCTTTGCGGATGCCGCCGCTTTGGGGGTCACGGTTTGCGCTGCCTCCGGCGACGGCCTCGCGACCGATGGCGTCACCGACGGCTCGGTCCATGTCGATTTCCCGGCCTCCAATTCCTATGTCCTTGGCTGTGGCGGGACGCGTATCAACAGTTCCGCCGGCAAGATCACTGCCGAGACGGTCTGGAACAGCGAGGGTGGTGGCAGCGGCGGCGGCGTCAGCAGCCTTTTTCCTCTTCCGGCCTATCAGAAGAACAGCAACGTCCCAGTTTCGATCAGCACCCACAAGGCCGGGCGCGGTGTGCCCGATGTCTCTGCCGATGCCGATCCCGCCACCGGCTATCGTGTGATTGTTTCGGGGCAGGAGCAGATCATAGGCGGGACCAGCGCCGCCGCGCCCCTTTGGGCGGGATTGGTCGCGCTCATCAATAGCCAACGCGGTTCGCCAATCGGCCAGCCGCATGCTCAGCTTTATACCAACGCCAAAGCGTTTCGCGACATCACGCGCGGCAACAACCGGAATGGCGATTTGGGCTATGTGGCGAATACAGGATGGGATGCCTGCACGGGCCTTGGATCTCCCGATGTTCCAGCCCTGCTTGCCGCCCTAACGGCATCTGCATAGGGGAAAGATGGACGGCAAGGGGAAGAATGGGGGTGCCGCCGAAACCGACAAGGAATTGGCGCAGTTCACCAGAGAGAAAGCGGCTGCGGACGCAAGGCTCGCGTCCATCAACGCCGATGCGGCGGCTCAAAAGGCGCGTTTTGCATCGCTGCAGGCTAGCGGTCTCAACGGTTCGGTCACCACGGCGACGGGGGCGGGCAATGCCGAGGCCACACTTCTAGCCGCAAGGGCGCTCGAAATCGCGGCCCAGGCGATTGCCGCAAAAGTGAATGCGATCCGCGGCGGGAAGGCAGTGCAGATTCAGGCTGGCATCCAACCATTGTCGCTGGGCAACTGGCAGGCGTTTCAAATCCAGTCCGATCTGGTGAAGGCGGGATTTCGACACGCCGCGCAGGCCCTGCGGCAGGCGGACGAACTGGAAGGCGGCTTGTCCGACCACGACGATATCCTCACCTTGACCGGACGCCCCCTTTCACTTGTCGAACTTGGGCAAGTGGAATCGGTTAGACTATATCCTAGCGGGGGCGCTCATCTCCTTGGCGCGACAGGTGCTGGCGCAGGCATCGGTGCTGCGCTTGATCTTGCATCCAAACTGGCGAGTTATTTCCGCGCCGATTATCAGCTTTCCGGCGCGACGGTTGCCGGCCTGGACGACACGTCGCTGGCATTGGCCGTCGCCGGGAAACTTGCCGGTGCCCGGATGCCGTTCTTGTGGTCGGGCGCCGGACACACTGACGGACTTTCCGGCCTTTTGGCGCCGCTGGAAAATCTGGGGGCCGACATGGCGCCCGATGTCAAGGCCGGCAAGGACAAAAGCCGCAAATACGCCAAGGCCGCGGCCGCCGAACCGGACGAAGACCGAAAGACCGCGCTGACACAGTTGTCGGCAGCGTTCGATCGCGGCGTTGCGGCGTTCGATGCGGCACAGAAAAATCTTGACGCCATGATTGCCAGCTTGGCCACGCCCGACAAGGATGGCGTCCCCGCGGCGATGAAAGTGCTGAATGAGCAAAAGCTGGCGGCGGCGCGCCCCGGACTCGTCCTCATGGTCAAGCTCGCCACCGCGGCCGGCTCCAACTATGTCAAAAAAGACATCTGGTCGACGCTGTTCGGCCAAATTCCGTTTTTCGCGGCCGGCGGGGTGATCGCAGAATTTCTGCTGATGGACAGCCGCCATGGCGACATTCTCGCCGGCGGGCAAATGCCTGTACATGGCGGGTATTATTCCGTGGACCAAATTTCGGACCGGATCAACGATAACGGCCGCGGCGCGATGGCGGCCCAACCCGAGCCGGGGCCGCTTCGCGCGCGGCTGGCAGGAAGCGATAAATTGGCTACGCTGACGACTATAGATGGGGACGAAATCGTATTCGCGCCTGCGCACATCTGCGCGGTATCCGATCGTGACGCGGCGACGGGGGACAGCGTGACCTGCGTTTATGGCATCGCGGCGGCTCCTGTGCACACCAATGAGGATGCGCAAGCGTTCCTTACCCGGCTGTCCTTGCTGAACGGGTTTGCGAATCTGACGCGGCCTGACAGCACGCCGGTATGGCTTTGCTCCGCCTCGGTCGGACTTATCCGTTTGCCGAAGGCCGGTGAATATGATCCGGCAGTCCACACCGTCGTTGTCGCCGGTTCGCTGACGCAGGGGTTGCTGGAAGACATGCAGACGGTCCGTGCGGCGCTAAATGCGCATGGCGGAAGCGCTTAAAGCCTTGCGGATCGACGGGGCTATGACGCCGTGTTAAGGTTCGCCATCGCGACGTGGCCGCTCGACCAAATTCGCAAAATAATCCAGTGGTCTCGCTGAAGGGGAGAATTCATGAAGGATTGGAACAAGAGGCAATTGCTGAATGGCGCCGGATTGGCGCTTCTTTCAAGCGGTGCAGCATTGGCCCAAGGGCAGGGGGACTATGTTCCGCCGACGCGGCCGAAGGTCGTCCATCGTCAAGCCAAGACGACGAAATTGTTCAA
>DATATP010000210.1:0-2573 GCA_036268715.1 Rhizomicrobium sp.
ATGGTGCAGAAGGGGTAATTCGCCGCCTGCGCCGCCGCCGTCTGGGTCAGGGCATTGAACAGGGTCGATTTGCCGACATTGGGCAGGCCGACGATGCCGCACTTGAATCCCATGCTTTAAAACCTCGTCATGGCCGGCCAGCAAGGCCAGTTTTGCGGCCGCAGCGCGAGCCGGCCATCCATTGCGCTGTTGGTGATGGAGCGGTCAAGACGGATCATGCGGACCGGATTTCGGCGGCACAAATTTCGGCGGTTTTGTCAGCAACGCCACCTTGGTCATGAAGCCAGCATCGTCGTCCTTGGCAAGCAGCGGAGCAGCCTCGACGACCGCGCCCACCAGGGGACGCAGCCACGCGATGTCTTCCTTGGAAAAATTCTGCAGCACATGAGCGGTGACGCGCGCCTTGTCGCCGGGATGGCCGATGCCCAGCCGCACCCGGCGATAGTCCGGCCCCAGAGTGGCGGTGATGGAGCGCAGGCCGTTCTGTCCGGCATCGCCGCCGCCGCATTTCACCTTCAGCTTGCCGGCGGCGAGATCGATCTCGTCATGTATCACCACCAGCGCCGACAGCGGCAGCTTGAAGAAGCGCAAGGCCGCCCCGACACTGACGCCGCTGTCGTTCATATAGGTCTGCGGCTTCAGCAGATAGGTCTTGCGGCCGCCCAGCAGGCCTTCGGACAGCAAGCCGTCGAACTTGGCCTTCCAGGGACCGAAGCGGTAATGGGCCGCGAGCTCGTCCGCCACGATGAAACCAGCATTGTGGCGGTTCTTCGCATATTGTGGGCCGGGATTTCCGAGGCCCGCGATGAGCAAAGCCGTGTCGGGCATGCGCAACTCCCCGCCGGGCAGGTAGCCGCCTTACTTCTTGGCCGGTGCGGCGGCCGGGGCGGCTTTGGCGCCTGCGGCCGGGGCAGCAGCCCCCGCGGCCGGCGCAGCAGCGGCGCCTTCGGCGGCGGCTTCCTCGGCCGGTGCTGTTGACGCAGTGGCCGCGGCGGCAGCAGCGGCGCGCTGCTCTTCCACGACGCTGGTGGGCGCCACAATGGAGGCGACGGTGAAATCGCGCCCATGGATGGCGGGCCTCACACCCTCCGGCAAGGTCAGGGCCGAGATGTGAAGGGACTCGTTGATGTCCAGACCCGAGACATCCACCAGGATTTCATTGGGGATGTTTTCCGCCGGGCATATCAACTCGATCTCATGGCGCACGATATTGAGGACACCGCCCTTCTTCAGGCCGGGAGATTCACCCTGGCCCTTGAAATGAACCGGGATTTCCAGCCGCACCGTGGCACCTTCGGCCAGTCGTATGAAATCGACATGCAGCACCCGGTCGCTGACCGGATCGAGCTGTACCTGGCGCGGGAGCACCCTGGTCTTCGTGCCGCCGATATCGAGCAGGAACAGGGTGGTGAGAAAGTGGCCATTCTCCACATGACGCTCCAGCATCCGGCCATCGACGCTGACATTTTCGGGATTGCCCTTGCCGCCATAGACCACGCCGGGGATGAGGCCGTGACGGCGCGCCTGATAGGCCGGGCCCTTGCCGGTGCCATTGCGAGTTTCGGCCTTAAGTTCTTGGAGTTGCGCCATTTTCTGCGTCCTAGGGGCCGGAAATCCGGTACGGGTGCGGGAAAGGCGAGGCTTTTAGCGGATGGCGGGGAACGGCGCAACCGGCTGGGCGCCCAATTGAACCTCCGCTCTGCGACTCCCCCCTGGCGGGCGGAGCCGTAGCGAACCGGGCGCAGGATGGCCCGGAAGCTAAAGCGGCGCCAGCCCCTCGGCCGCCAACACCCTTTGCACCGCGGGGCGGGTCTGCATGCGGCCGCGATGGCCGACCATCCCGGGGAAACGCGCGGAGCCGCCCACCCCGTCCCGCTCCAGCCAGCGATCCATCACATAGAGGTAAGGATCGGCAACGGTATACTGCTCACCCATCACCCAGGGGCGGCCATCGGCGAACCGCTGCTCGATCAGTTTCAGCAGCGGGCCCAGCGCCGCGGGCACTTTGGCCTTGATCTCGGTAATCGCCTCGGCGCTGTCCGCCCAGCGCTCGGTGCGGAACAGATGGGCAAATCCCACATGCACGGTCGAGGCGAGATAGATGTTGAATTCCTGCATTTTGCTGAAAGTGAAGAAGTCGCCTTCGGGCTTTAAATGCGCGGTGGGATAGGTCTGCGCGATCCAGCCCAGGATCACCGCGACTTCGGTCAGGGTGCCGCGGTCCGTGGCTAGGGCCGGCACCCGGCCTTTGGGATTGATCGCGAGATAGCGTTCGGAGCGTTGCTCGCCGCTCTTGAAGTCGACCCGCACCGCTTCGTAGTCGGCGCCCGCCTCCTCCAGCGCGATATGGGGGGCGAGGGAGCAAGCGTTGGGGGAGAAATAGAGTTTGAGCATGGAGCGGTTATAGCGGAAATCGGGAGAACGCCGCTAGGATACCGAATCCCTCTGGGATGGGCGGTGCGTCATACATGTTCGTCAAGATCGGAGACATAGCGCAATGGCTCCAAATCGGTGCGACCCGGGCGGCACGCCCGGTGCTGCTCTATCTGCACGGGGGGCCCCGGCGGCACGTC
>DATATP010000211.1:0-8468 GCA_036268715.1 Rhizomicrobium sp.
AAGCACGGCGCCGCGACGGTGCAGCAGACCTTAACGGAAATGGTGGCCAGGATCGGCGAGAATATGTCGGTGCGCCGCGCCGTGGCGTTGTCGGCCAATCCCGGCGCCGTCGCCGCTTATGTTCACAATGCCGCGTCGCCCGAGCTGGGCAATATCGGCGTGCTGGTGGGCCTGAAGTCCACCGCCGACAAGGACAAGCTGGCCACCCTGGCCAAGCAGATCGCCATGCATGTCGCGGCCGCCGCCCCGCTGGCGATTGCGCCCGAGCACCTGACCAAGGACGTCGTGGACCGTGAACGCGCGGTGCAGACCGAAATCGCCCGCCAGTCCGGCAAGCCCGACGCCGTCATCGAGAAGATGATGGAAGGGCGGATGCGCAAATTCTACGAAGAGACGGTGCTGATGAACCAGACCTTCGTGATCGACGGTGAAACGCCCGTCTCCAAAGTGATCGAGAAGGCGTCCAAAGATCTCGGCACGCCGGTCGCGATCGAAGGCTTTATCCGCTTTCAGGTGGGCGAGGGGATCGAGAAAGTCGAAAGCGATTTCGCCGACGAAGTCGCGCAAATGGCGGGCACGCGCTGAAAGCAGGTTTACACCCTCCCTCAAAGGGAGGGCGAGATAGGAACGAAGATGCCATCGACGCCGAAATACCGCCGGGTGCTCCTGAAAATCTCCGGCGAGGCGTTGATGGGCGAGGGCGCCTATGGCATCGATGTCGGCACGGTGGACCGAATCGCTCGGGACGTGAAAGAGGCGTCCGATCTCGGCATCCAGATCTGCATGGTGGTGGGTGGGGGAAATATCTTCCGGGGCTTGGCCGGGGCGGCGCGGGGCATCGACCGGGCGACCGCCGACTATATGGGCATGCTGGCGACGGTCATGAATGCGCTCGCCCTGCAAGCGGCGCTCGAGCGGACCGGAATGCCAAGCCGGGTCCAATCGGCCATCCCCATGTCGACCGTGTGCGAGCCTTATATCCGCCGCCGGGCCATCCGGCACATGGAAAAGGGACGGGTCGTCATCTTCGCCGCCGGCACCGGCAACCCCTTCTTCACCACCGACACTGCCGCCGCTCTAAGGGCCGCCGAAATGGTCTGCAATGCCATGCTGAAGGCGACCAACGTGGACGGTGTTTACAGCGCTGACCCGAAAAAGTTCCCCGAAGCCGTGAGATTTGAGTCTCTCAGCTATCACGAGATGTTATCCCGGGACTTGAAGGTCATGGATGCGTCCGCGATCTCGGTTTCCCGGGAAAACGGTATCCCGATCCTGGTATTTTCTCTGCAGGATTCCGGCGCCCTGGCCCGGGTGCTGACAGGGACGGGCCGCGCAACCATCATTGAAGAAAAATAAGGCGCGGCGCCGGTTTACGAATAGGCTATCTTGAGTTGGGAGCGCGACGCCATGGCTGACTTATATAATAAGGACGAATTGAATCGCCGCATGAACGGGGCGCTGGCCACCCTGAAAGCGGAACTTGGCGGCCTCAGGACCGGCCGCGCCAGCCCGGCCCTGCTCGATCCGGTCAAGGTGGAAGCTTATGGAAATGCCGTGCCGATCAATCAAGTGGGCACCATCTCCACCCCCGAGCCTCGCATGTTGACAGTGCAGGTTTGGGACAAGGCCCTCGCCAAGGCAGTAGACAAGGCGATTCGGGACGCCGGCCTCGGCCTCAACCCCCAGATGGACGGCCAGCTTTTGCGCATCCCGCTGCCCGAGCTCAACGAGGAGCGGCGCAAAGAGCTTTCCAAGCTGGCGCACAAGTATGCCGAGGCCGCGCGGGTCGCCGCGCGCAATGTGCGGCGCGATGGAATGGAGCTGCTCAAGAAACTGGAGAAAGACCATAAAATAGGCCAGGACGAGCAGCATACCAAGGGCGAGGAACTGCAAAAGCTCACGGATGGCCATATCAAGGATATCGACAGCGCGCTCCACGCCAAGGAGCAGGAGATTATGCAGGTCTGATGGCTGAGACACCCAACCGCTCCGATCTGCCCCGCCATGTCGCCATCATCATGGATGGCAATGGCCGCTGGGCGCGCCGGCGCATGCTGCCGCGGGAAGCGGGCCATGTCGCTGGCGTCAGTGCGGTGCGTGACACGGTGCGGGCGGCCTCGGACATCGGGCTGCAGAATCTTACTTTGTTCGCCTTTTCCAGCGAAAACTGGAAGCGGCCCAAGACCGAGATCGGCGCGCTGATGGGCCTGTTCCGCGCCTTTTTCCGCAGCGATATGGACGAGCTGGTGACGCGCGGGGTCCGGGTGCGCATCATCGGCCAGCGCGGACGGGTCGCCAGCGACATCGGCGGCATGATCGAGGACGCCGAGCGCCGCACCCTGAACAACAAGGGTCTCAATCTCACCTTCGCTTTCGACTATGGCGCGCAGGAGGAGATCGCCAGCGCCGCCCGGGAGCTGGCGCGCGCGGCGCGCGACGGGAGGCTGGACCCCGAGACGATCACGCCGGAGCTGTTTGCGACCCGTCTTTTCACCAGCGCGCTGCCCGAACCGGACCTCATTATCCGCACGTCGGGCGAACACCGGCTGTCCAATTTCCTGCTTTGGCAGTCGGCCTATGCCGAGCTCCTGTTCCTCGACATCCAGTGGCCGGATTTCGGACGGAAGCCGTTGCTGGAGGCGCTGGATTGTTTTGCCCAGCGCGAGCGCCGCTTCGGAGCGCTCAATTCGGAAGCCGTGGCGTGAACGAAGAACTGGCATCCCCGCAGCATCCCCGCAGCGATCATGCCCCGGGCTTCCGCGCCATCCGCTGGAACATCGACTGGATATTGCGTCCGCTGTTCGGCATCGTGCTCGCCATCGTGGCGGTCGCGGCGGTGTTCGCACTGGCGCCAAAGGCGTTCGCCGCTCTACTGGCGGTGCTGCTGGTCCCGGCGGCGCGGGAATGGCATCGCATGGTGGGGGCGGGGCGCCTGGAGCCGCTCAAGCTGCATCTGGTGGCGGGGATCACGGTTCTCGCCAGCGCGGGGTCACTGGCCCTGCTGCTCATGGGACCGCCGCTCTATGCGTTCCTGCCGTTGGCCGCCGGTTTCGCCCTGGCGGCGATCCTGGCGAAGGACGCCAATCCGCTATGGCAGGGGGCGGGCGCGATCTATCTCGGCCTGCCGGTGCTGGCGCTGGTGGCGCTGCGCACATTCTTCCCCGACTTGGCGCATCCCGATCCGGCAAGCGGCGCGCGAGTCGTGGTGGGACTGTTCTTCATCGTCTGGGCGACCGATACGGGCGCGCTGATCTTCGGCAACCTGATCGGTGGGCCCCGGCTCGCGCCGCGATTGTCGCCAGGCAAGACCTGGGCCGGCACCATCGGCGGCAGTATGACCGCCGCGTTGGTCTATGGCGCGTTCGTCGCCTTTCTCGGCGGGCCGATGGGAATCGCGGCGGGATTTGCGTTCATGTTCAGCATCGTCGGCCACGCGGGAGATTTGCTGGAATCTTTCGTCAAGCGCCGCTTCGGCCGTAAGAATTCCGGTTCGGCAATACCCGGCCATGGCGGCGTTCTGGACCGCATCGATTCCCTGCTCGCCGCCTCGCTGGCGATGACGGTGCTGGTGTTCTGCTTCCATCTCAATCCCTTGTTCTGGGGGCATCAGTGAAGCCGATCGCCGCCACCCGCAGCTTCGAGGAACTGCCCGCGCTGGAGGCGGTGACCGGGCGCAGCGTGACCATCCTGGGCTCGACCGGCTCGATCGGGGTCAACACCTGCGATTGCGTGGCCCATGCCCGCAAGGTCTATGGCCCGGATGCGTTTCCCATCACCGCCTTGACGGCGCAGGACAATGTCGCGGTTCTGATCGAGCAGGCGAAGGCGTTGAAGCCGAAGCTGGCGGTCATCGGCAACGAAAAGCGCGGCGCCGAGCTGAAAGCGGGACTCGCCGGCACCGGAATTGAGACCGCGGCCGGTCGCACGGCGGTGATCGACGCCGCATCGCGCGACAGCGATTTCGTGATGGTGGCGATCATGGGTGCCGCCGCCATCGAGCCGGCCCTGGCCGCGATCCGGCGCGGCGTCATTGTGGCGCTGGCCAACAAGGAATGCGTGGTGGCGGCGGGCGCGGTGTTCCGCGACGCGCTGGAGACGTCAGGTGCCTCCGTCATTCCGGTGGATTCCGAGCACAACGCGATTTTCCAGGTGCTGGGCTCCGGCGATGCATCCGAAGTCGATATCGTCACCATCACCGCCTCGGGCGGTCCCTTCCGCGAATGGTCTCTGGAGCGGATGCGCGCCGCCACGGTGGAAGAGGCGGTCGCCCATCCCAACTGGGTGATGGGACGCAAGATCTCCCTCGACAGCGCCACCCTGATGAACAAGGGATTGGAGCTGATCGAGGCGCATTTCCTGTTCGCGTTGCCGCCGGAAAAACTCAATGTGGTGGTGCATCCCCAATCGATCGTGCACTGCCTGGTTTCCTACGAGGACGGCACCACGATGGCGCATCTGTCGGCGCCGGACATGCGAACCCCCATCGCGCATGCGCTTGCGTGGCCCCGCCGCATCGCTTCGCCGTCGCGGCGGCTGGACCTGGCCAAGCTGGGCACACTCGTATTTCACAGTCCGGCGCATGAGCGCTTCCCGTCCCTGAGCTTGGCGATCGATTCGCTGCGCTCCGGAGGCTTCGCACCCACCGTTCTCAATGCCGCCAACGAGATCGCGGTGCAGGCGTTCCTGGACCGGCGGATCGGCTTTCTCGATATTTCGCGGGTGGTGAGCGAGACTTTGGACCATAACGTGGCCGGCAACGGCGTGCCGGGCGATCTGGAAAGCGTGCTGGGCGCCGACGCGCGGGCGCGGGTGCTGGCGGAAGAGATTTGCCAAAGGGTCGGGGCGTAAGGATGCAAGATGATTGATGCGTTGCGTGGCCTGGTCCAGTGGACTCCCTTGGGATTGCCGGCCTTCCTGTTCGTCATCACCGTAGTGGTGTTCTTCCATGAGCTGGGTCATTTCCTGGTGGCACGCGCCTTCGGCGTGAAGGTGGACGTTTTCTCGATAGGCTTCGGCAAGGAAATCGTTGGCTTCAACGATCGGCGCGGCACCCGCTGGAGAGTGAGTTGGCTGCCGATCGGCGGCTATGTGAAATTCTCCGGCGATGCCAATGCGGCCTCGGCGCCCGATTCGGCTGCAGTTGCGCGCATGAGTCCGGAGATGCGCACCCAGACCCTGGCGCTCAAGCCGGTCGGTCAGCGCGCCCTGGTTGCAGCGGCGGGGCCTTTCGCCAATTTCATTCTTGCCATCGTGATGCTGACCGGGCTCCTGTTGTATAGCGGCCATGTCATCATCCCGCCGGTGGTCGGCTTTGTCGCCAAGGACAGTCCGGCCGGGGCGGCCGGCATTAAGCCGGGCGACCGGGTGACCGCCATCGATGGCGACGCGATCACCGATTTCCAGCAATTGCCCCAGATCATCTCCATGAGCGGCGGCGAGAATCTGGCGATTTCGCTGGAGCGCCAGGGCCATTCCCTCACCGTTCATGCCGTGCCGCATCTGGTGCGGCAGAAGAACATGCTGGGGGAATGGGAAAGCAGTTTCGTGATCGGTATCGGCGGCTCCAGCCTCCAGGCTGTGATCCAGCCCTATACGCCATTGGGCGCGTTCCAGGCGGCTTGCGGCGAAACCTGGGACATCATCTCCACCACTCTAACGGGGGTGGTCAAAATGGCCCAGGGCCATGCCAGCGCCGATCAGGTCCAGGGCGCGATCGGAATCGGCAAGATAACCCAGAAAGTGGCCGAATTCGGCTTTCTGCCGCTTCTCAATCTCGTGGCTATACTTTCTGTAAGCATCGGGCTTGCCAATCTTTTTCCGATTCCGCTGCTCGACGGAGGGCATCTTCTGTATTATGCATGCGAAGCTGTTCTCAGGCGTCCGCTCGGTGAGCGCGCCCAAGAACTGGGATTTCGGTTTGGGGTGGTTTTGGTCGTGGGGCTGCTGGTGGTGTCGGCCATCCATGATCTGTCGCGCTGAATCTTTTCTGTAACATCGGCCGACCGTAGATCGGGCGCCCAAGGACGAGTTTGCCGGAACCGGGATGCGGACCATCGCCCTCAAAAGCAGGTTGTTGTGCGCAACCTCCACGGTCCTTGCCCTGGCGCTGGTAGGGGTGCCAGCGGACGCCCAGCTTCGCCCAGGGGCGGCGGAGCGCGCCAAAGAGCTGAATCAGGAACAGACCAATCCCAATCTGCTCAATCCCAATAACGCTGCCGCGGCGGCTGCGGCCAATCCCGCCGCGACCCCCAATGCGACGCCGGAAGCGCCCAAGCGCACCATTCAGCATATCGTGGTGTCGGGCACCCAGCGGGTCGAGCCGGGGACGGTGCTCACCTATGTCAATATTCGCGAAGGCGACCCCTACGATCCGGCCACCGCCGACACGGCGCTGAAGGCGCTCTACGCCACCGGCTTGTTTTCCGATGTAAATTACCGATTCAACGAGGCGAACGGCACCCTCACCATCCGGGTGACGGAAAATCCGATCGTCAACCAGGTGGTGTTCGAGGGCAACAGCAAGGTCAGCGACAAGGATCTCACCAAGGAAGTGCAGATCAAGCCGCGTTCGGTGTTCACCCGCGCCAAGGTGCAGGCGGACGTCCAGCGCATCATCGAGCTCTACCGGCGCAACGGCAAGTTCGCCGCCCGGGTGGATCCGCAGATCATCCAGCGGCCGCAGAACCGGGTCGATCTCATTTTCTCCATCACCGACGGGCCCACCACCGGGATCGCGCGCATCAACTTCATCGGCAATCATGTCTATGATTCGGATGCGTTGCGCGGCCAGATCGCCACCGAGGAAAGCCGATGGTGGAAATTCCTTGCCAGCAACGACAATTACGATCCCGACCGCCTCGCTTTCGACCGGGAACAGTTGCGCCGCTATTACGCCAATCACGGCTATGCCGATTTCCGGGTGGTCAGCGCGGTTGCTGAACTGACCCCGGACCGCAGCGCCTTCTACATCACCTTCACGGTCGACGAAGGGATGAAATACAAGTTCGGCAAGGTGACGATCGATTCCAAGATCAAGGAATTGCCGCCCTCGCAACTGCTTCCTTCCGTCGGCATCAAGGACGGCGATCTCTATGCCCAGCAAAAGGTACAGAAGGCGATCGACAATCTGACCAATGCGGCGGGCACCAAGGGCTATGCGTTCGCCGAAGTGCATCCGCGCATCCAGCGCGACCGCGCCGCGCGCACGATCAATATGAGCTTCGATATCGTGCAGGGCCCGCGCGTCTATATCGAAAAGATCGACATCGCCGGCAACACCCGCACCCTGGACAAGGTGATCCGCCGTGAATTCCGTCTGGTGGAGGGCGATGCCTTCAACCGGGTTCTGATCGACCGCTCGCGTACTCGCATCCGCAGCCTCGGCTTCTTCAAGGATGTCGACATCAAGGATACGCCGGGCAGCCAGCCCGACCGCACCGACATCACCGTCAACGTTACAGAACAGTCCACCGGTTCACTGTCGTTGGGCTTGGGTTATTCCTCGATCAGCCAGTTGGTCGGCGAATTCAGCTATACCGAGATCAACATGTTTGGTCGCGGCCAGAATCTGCGCGCCAGCGTGGAAGTCTCGCAGATCCAGAAGCAGTATCAGCTTTCCTTCACCGAGCCCTGGTTTCTGGACCGGCCGCTTTCCGCAGGTTTCGATATCTACAAAGTGCAGACCGATTTCGAATTCTCCACCTATGAGAGCGACGTCATCGCCGGGGTGCTGCGGCTCGGGTTTCCGATCTCGGAATATTCGAGCGTCGGCCTCAATTATATGTACAAGATCGAGGACATCCTGCCTTTCTCCAATGCGCCGGCGGAAGTTCTGGCGGCAGCGGGGCGGATCAACGGTTCGGTCATCTCGTTCAGTTATGGCTATAACGACCTGGACGATGCGCGCAAGCCGACCAGCGGGGTAGCCTTTTCCTTGAAGCAGGGCTTTGCCGGATTTGGCGGCAATCTGAAATTCCTGCAGTCCGATCTCAACTTCGACTCCTACAAGTCGATGTTCGACGGCGCCATGGTCGGCTCGTTCTCGCTCAAGGCCGGCATCATCAGCGGTTACGATGGCGCCGCGGTACCTTTCGAGGACCGCTATTTCGACGGCGGCGACACTTTCCGCGGCTTTGCCCTGGCAGGCATCGGGCCCCGCGACATCAACCAGTTCAAGAATTACGGTGCAGTGGGCGGCACGGTGCATGCCATCGGGACCTTCGCCGTGCGCATGCCTTCGCTGCTGCCTGAAAGTTATGGCATCAATGCCGGTCTGTTTACCGACTTCGGAACCTTGGGCCGCGTCGACACCGTCCAGCCCGGCAACTGCACCACCGGGCTGCCCTATTCCGGAGTCGGGACCTGCGTAAAGGACAATCTCGCCTTCCGCGCCTCGGCCGGCCTCAGCGTGCAGTGGAAATCGCCCTTCGGGCCGGTACAAATCGATATCGGCATCCCGTATATAAAAA
>DATATP010000212.1:0-2393 GCA_036268715.1 Rhizomicrobium sp.
AATGGGCGCGACATGTTCATCCACCGGAACCTCTGCGGTGGCCATCTTTGCCAGCATCTTCATGCGGCTCTGGGCTTGGCGCGCTTTGGACGCCTTGGCCTTGAAGCGGTCTACAAAGGCCTGCATGTGGGCGCGGGCTGCTTCCTGCTTCTTGGCGAAAGCGACATCCGTCGCCCGTTGCGCCGCGCGGGTCGCGGTAAAAATGTCATAGCCGCCGCTGTAGAGCTTCAGCCTGCCCTTCTCCAGATGCAGGATGAACTCGGCGGCCGTGTTCAGAAGATCGCGGTCATGGCTGACAATGAGGACGGTGCCGCGATAGCGCTGGAGAAAATTCTCCAGCCACAGCACGCCTTCAAGGTCCAGATAATTGGTCGGTTCGTCCAACAGCAGAAGCTGGGGGGCGGAGAACAGGATCGCCGCCAGCGCCACCCGCATGCGCCAGCCGCCGGAGAATTCGCGGCAGGGTCTGAGCTGGTCCTCGGCCGAAAAGCCAAGGCCCGCCAGAATGAAGGCGGCGCGCGCCGGCGCTGTATAGGCGTCGATTGCAGAGAGCCGGTGATAGATGTCGCCTAGCCGATGACCGTCGGTCTCGTGCTCGGCTTCGGCGAGGAGGCGGGTGCGCTCCGGGTCGGCGGCAAGCACGGTATCGATCAGGCTGATGTCGGTGCCCGGCGTTTCCTGCGCCACCGCGCCGAGCCGCCAAGCGCTGGGCCAGGATACCGAGCCATCATCGGGATGGAGTTGCCCCATGATCACTTTGAGCAAGGTGGTCTTGCCGGCGCCGTTGCGCCCGACCAGACCGATCCGTCGCCCGGCCGGCAGGTTGGCGGTCGCCCGCGCAAGGATTTCCCGTCCTGCGATCCGGACTGTAATGTTATCAATTGCCAGCATCGGGCGGCCTTATAACTTGTCATGGCCGGCCAGCAAGGGCCGCTTGCGGCCCGACCACCCCTGTTCCCGGCTTGCTCTTTCGGATGAGGCATCGGTATAAGGCGCGCGCTTTCCCAACCGGAGACTTGAATGGCCGTCGAGCGCACCCTTTCGATTATCAAGCCGGACGCGACCCGCCGCAACCTGACAGGCAAGATCGTCGCCAAGTTCGAGGATGCGGGCCTGTGTATCGTCGCTTCCCGCCGCCTGAAGATGTCAAAGACCGATGCCGAGGCCTTCTATGCCGTGCACCGCGAGCGGCCCTTTTTCAACGGACTGGTGGCGTTCATGACGTCCGGTCCCGTGGTGGTGCAGGTGCTGGAGGGCGAAAATGCCATTGCCAGGAATCGCGAAGTGATGGGCGCGACCAATCCCGCCAATGCCGCCGCCGGTACCATCCGCAAGGAATTTGCGGAGTCGATCGAAGCCAATTCCGTGCACGGCTCCGACGCGCCCGAAACTGCGGCGAACGAGATACGCTTCTTCTTCCGGGATTTGGATATCGTGGGGTGAGCCGGACTAGCCGAAGGTCCGGTGGACCTTCGGCCCCGGCGAACGCCGAGTATACTTTGCGTGAGGTCGGGCAAAAACACGCAGCGAAACCTGATATAAGTCGCGCTTCAGAGGAATGCTCTCATGCGCGGCAAAACCGTCATCATCACAGGAGCGACTTCCGGCATAGGGGAAGTCGCGGCCGTCCGGTTGGCGGAGCGGGGCGCGCGTATTGTCTTCACTGCCCGGGACAAGGCGCGCGCCGACACAACCTTGGCAAGGCTGAGAAAGGCCAATCCGTCGGCCGACCATGCCGTGCACATAGCCGATCTGTCGCGCCTTTCCGAGATGAAGCGCGTAGGCGCTTTGCTGGCCGCCGAGCCCCGCATCGATGTGCTGGTCAACAATGCCGGCGCGTTGTTCAACCGCCGCACCGAGACGGAAGACGGGCTGGAGAAGACCTTCGCGCTCAATCACATGAGCTATTTCGTCCTCACCAATCTGCTGCTCGGCCGGCTGAATGCGACGCCTGGCGCCCGCATCGTCTCGACGGCTTCTAACGCCCATCGTGGTGAGAGCCTGGATTTCGACGATCTGCAATCAAAGCGCGGCTATTCGGGCTTTCGCGTTTATTCCCGATCCAAGCTGTGCAACATCCTGTTCAACCGCGAGCTGGCGCGGCACCTGCAGGGTTCGGGCGTGACGGCGAATTGCCTGCATCCGGGCTTTGTCGCCACCCGCTTTGGCGACCAGTCCGGCGGCATCATGCGCGCGCTCGTCGGCATCGCCAAACCGATCGGCGCGATTTCGCCGGAGGACGGTGCCAAGACAATCATCTATCTCGTCTCCTCGCCGGAGGTCGCGAAGGTGAGCGGAGAATATTTCTACAAATGCCGGATTGAAGCGCCCACCCGACAAGCGCAGTCTGACGAAGACGCGTGGCGCCTGTGGAAGGTGTCGGCGGACATTTC
>DATATP010000213.1:0-3444 GCA_036268715.1 Rhizomicrobium sp.
ACGGGGATCATGAATTCGGTGCCGCTTTTTCTGTCGCTGCCGGGACCGCCGGGCTATCAGGCCGCGACGGCGGGTTTGAACGGCGAGGATATGCTGACGGCGGTGGCGCGCGGGACGGTGAAGGACGCGCTGGAGGCGACAGTGCAGCGATTGCGTGGCTGGGAGTTCACGCCCGCTTTGATCGCGCATACTGGAAATGATGTGAGTGTCGATGACGGTGATTGAACAATTGCGAAGCCAACCCGGCAAACACTTTCCGGCCGCCCTTGTGGCGGCTTTTTTGTTGCAGACGGCGGGTGCGCTGTTCTGGGCGGGTAGCGCGGCGGAGCGCATCACAGTGCTGGAGCGCACTTTGTCCGGCGACCAGGCGGCCATCGAGCGTGTCGCGGTGCTGGAGGAGCAGGTGCGCGGCATCAAGGAATCGCTGGATCGGATTGAAGTCAAGCTGGACCGGGCGGAGAGTTCATCGCGTAGCCCATAAAGCCATCATCGTCATCCCCGGCTGAGCGTTACACAGTAACGCGAGGGGAAGGGTATCCAGGCAGATAGAATCCGCACGGTGTTTTCCACCTGGGTCCCCTTCCCTCGCGCCGCATCTGCGATGCGACGCTCGCCGGGGATGACACGCTAATTTGATTGAAATCACCATGACCCCATCTGTCGAACATGTGCGGCGACGCCTCGCACACAGGAGCCTGCCCGTGCGGCTGACGCCGCTGGGGCCGGATGAGTTCGAGGGCTATGCCTCGCTGTTCGGCGTGGCCGATGGCGGCGGCGATACCATGGCGCCCGGCGCGTTTGCCGCGTCGTTGCGCAAGCGGCCCGCCGCGCAGGTGCGCATGCTGTATCAGCATTTCGCCCATGCCCCCATCGGGGTGTGGGAGGAGATCGCGGAAGATGCGCGCGGGCTTTATGTGCGCGGGCGGCTGGTGAGCGAGGTGGAGCGCGCCCGCGACGTGCGCGCGCTGCTGGCGGAAGGCGCGTTGAACGGGCTTTCCATCGGCTTTCGCACCGTGCGGGCCAAGCGCGGCGTCATCGGTCGGACGCTCCTTGAAGTGGAACTCTGGGAAATTTCAGTGGTGACCTTTCCGCTGCTGGCGGGAAGCCAGGTCACCGCCATCGGAACCAAGACGGCGGATTTTGCCCGCCGCTTGCGTCAGGCCAGCGCGGTTTTTCGCCGCCCGGCGTGACCGCCATCAAACAACCAAGGAGAAAAGAGAATGGAACTGGAATCCAAGGCCGTTACCGCGGCGCCGCATTCGCCGGAAATGAAGGAGGCGTTCGAGGATTTCCTGCGCGCCTTTGAAGGCTTCAAGGCGGCCAATGACGAGCGCCTGGCAGGGCTGGAGCGCCGCTCCGGCGATGTCCTCGACGAGGAGAAGGTTACGCGCATCAACCGCGTTCTGGAAGAACAGAAGCAGAAGATCGACGACCTGACCCTGGCCGCCGCGCGTCCCGCGATTGGCGGCGAGTGCAAAGCCGATACGCGCGACCTGCGCGAGAAGAAAGCCGCCTTCGACCGCTATGTCCGCAAGGGCGATGCGGGCGGGCTTGACGCTTTCGAGGTCAAGGCGCTTTCGGCGGGCTCCAATCCCGATGGCGGCTATACCGTGCCGCTGGAGATCGAGCGCACCATCGACCGGGTGCTGACCACGGCCTCCCCCATTCGCGCCATCGCCAGCGTACAGCAGATCGGCGCCAGCGTTTATCGCAAGCCCATCACCACCGCGGGCGCGGCCACCGGCTGGGTCGGCGAGACCGACAGCGTTTCGACCACCGCCGCACCGACCCTTGCGGCGCTGGATTTCCCGGCCATGGAGCTTTACGCCATGCCTGCCGCGACCCAGACCCTGCTGGACGACAGCCAAGTCGATATTGAGACCTGGCTGGCCGGCGAAGTGCAGATCATCTTCGCCGAGCAGGAAGGCGCGGCCTTCGTCAACGGCGACGGCAGCAACAAGCCCAGCGGCTTTCTCAATGCCACGAATATCGCCGATGCGAGCTGGGTCTGGGGCAAGCTGGGTTACATTGCGTCGGGTGCGGCGGGGGCGTTTGCTTCATCCAATCCGTCCGATGCGCTGCTCGACCTGGCCTATGCGCCCAAGCAGGGTTATCGCGCCAATGGCCGCTGGGTGCTGAACCGCAAGACCGAAAGTGCGATCCGCAAATTCAAGGATTCGACGGGCAATTATATCTGGCAGCCCGGCGCTTCGGCCCAGCAGCCCGCCACCATCTTCGGCTATCCGGTGACCGAGGCGGAGGACATGCCCGACATCGCAGCCAACTCGCTGTCGATTGCCTTTGGCGATTTCGCACGCGGCTATTTGATCGTGGACCGGGTGGGCATCCGCGTGCTGCGCGATCCCTACAGCGCCAAGCCCTATGTGCTGTTCTACACCACCAAGCGCGTCGGCGGCGGGGTGCAGAATTTCGAGGCGATCAAGCTGATGAAGTTTGCTGTTTCCTGACGGAAAGGCGCCGTAACCACATGTGTCATTCCCGGCGAGCTTCGCGCGATGGCGCGAAGTGAGGGAAGGGAACCCAGGTGGAAAGAATCCGCCCAGTGTTTAACGCCTGGGTCCCCTTCCCTCACATCACATGCTTCGCATGTGATGCTCGCCGGGGATGACACTTATTTTTCCTCGGAAAATTCCATGTCTCTTGTTCTGAACACGCCGCCCGCTGCCGAGCCTGTTACGCTCGACCAGGCCAAGGCGCATCTGAAGGTGGATGGCGGCGATGACGACGCGCTGATCGCCGCGCTGATCGGCGCGGCGCGGGCGCGGGTGGAATGGCATGTGGGGCGCGCCCTGGTCACCCAGGGGTGGACCTTGTGGCTGGATGACTGGCCTTGCGATGGGGTGGCGGAAATTCCGTTGCCGCCTTTGCAAGCTGTTTCAACGGTCACGCTTTATGGCCGCGATGACGCAGCGACGGTATTGGACGCAACAGTCTATCAGGTCGATGCCGCGTCCCAGCCGGGGCGCGTCGCGCTTAAGCCGGGCGCGGGCGTGTTCACCGATCTGCGCTGCATCAACGCCACGGCGATTGCCTTCACTGCCGGTTATGGCGATGCCCCGGCGGTGCCGGCTGCGATTGTGCAGGCGATATTGCGGATCGTGGCGCAGCTTTATGTTCATCGCGGCGATGACGCACCGCCGCTGGACGATGCGACCCTGTCCCTGCTCGCGCCTTACCGGATCGTGAAACTATGATCGGCGAACTGGACCAGCATGTTTCGCTGCAAGCGGCGGCGCGCGCCGGCGATGGCGGCGGTGGCGCGAGCCTGACCTGGACGGAGTTCGCCTCTGTGTGGGCGAATGTCGCGCCCGGCAGCGGCACGGACGCGATGGGACCGGACCGCAGTGATTCCGTTACCAATTATCGCGTGACTCTTCGCCGCCGCGGCGATGTCGCGGCGGGGCAACGGGTGGTGACGGCTTC
>DATATP010000214.1:0-3855 GCA_036268715.1 Rhizomicrobium sp.
GGGCTTACCGTCGCTCATTCCTTCGTCTCTCGCTCTCATTTAAAAACGCCTCGCCGGTCACCGCCCGGCACGCGCTTGTGAATCGTAAAAGAGCCGCATGCTTTGCGGCGCCGCGCAACCGGAGATCAACTTGTCCACGACTTGCGCGCGTGCCGCGATCAGAGATTGCGTACCCAGCGCCTTTGCCCGCAACCGGCCGACTTCCGCGGCGGTGAAGGGCTTTGTTCCCCTGGGCGCGCTGTTGCCGCCCAACCCGAACACCACGAAGTTCATCATCTCGGCCAGTTCCTGGTTATCGGTGATGGCGGAATAGGCGACATTGGGCAGCCGGATCAGGTAATCGCGGCCGTCTTTGGTGCACATGAAATAGCCGACCCGGTCGCGCAGCACCGGAATCTCGGCCGGGGCGGAGTTGCCCTGCATGCCATGGCAGCCGCTGCAATATTCGACATAGTCGGATTCCGGCGTGGTCAGCAGCGGCAGGGCGGGAGACGCGCTTTGCACGGCCGCGGCGAACAGCATGGCCGCGACGACACTCACGGCACGATCTTCTTGGCCGCAAGATCGGCACGCTGCGCCGCCACATCGGTGGGCGACAGTCTGGGCTCGGCCCGCGCCGCCTTGATGTCGTCGGCGGTGAAGGCGACCGGCGCGTGATCGAGGCCGGAGAGATAGGTCAGCACCGAAGCGATATCGTCATCAGAGAGGCTGTCGAACGCCGGCATGATGCCCAGGATCGGCTGGTCATCCACCGTGACGCGGCCGCTCATGCCATTGAGCAGCACCTTGGACAGGAAGGCCTTGCCTTCCGGCTGGGCCGCAATCGCCCCCACCCGGCCCGCCAGGCGCGGAAACTGGCCCGGCACACCCACGCCGCCGGCCTGATGACAAAAGGCGCAACTGTTGTCGAACACCGCCTGACCATCCGCGGCCGCCATGTCTGTCGCCGCCGCGAGAAACAGGGCGGCCAATAACGCCTGCTTCACTGCACCGCGCCCACCAGCGCCGCGGTGGAGCAGTGATACTGCATGTTGTCGAGACCGAAGCACCAGATGATATCGTTGTTGGTCTGCGGCACATAAAGCTGGGTGTCGCGGTCTTCATTGTCGCAATGGCATTGGCCGCAGCCCGGCTTGCCGCAGCAGTCGCGATAGGCGATCAGATAAGTCTTGTTGTCATCGGGATTGACGCAGGTGCCGACCCACGACGTGGTCGACGCCGTCGCACCGGCCGGGCACTGATGCGTGCCGCCGCCGCAACAGGCGCAGAGATTGCCGTCCACCCCGCAATAGCGCCAGTAATCGCACTTGGTCTCGTCCTTGGTCTGGGCGTTCATGGTGAAATGGGTGCGCGCCCGCATCCCCCGGTCGGGCTTGCCTTGCGCTTGCGCCCGGCTGATCGGCAGCACGGGAAAGACCGGCGCCGCCGCCAGCGCCAGGCCGAGACGTGACAGCAATCCGCGCCGCGAGGTATGCCCCGCCAGCCGGCGCACCAGCTTCTCGCCGATCCTGTCGATGCTGATCTGTTTCATGGCTAGGCGACCTTTGTCTTGGAATGGGGCGCTTTGGAATTCTTGAGATAGTCCTGCACCGACACCACACCCATTTCATGGGCGGTGATCATGCTTTCCAGATGCTCGCGGCTGTTGACCAGAGCCTTGGAGATCAGGGTGCCATCGGCACCAATCAAGGCCGCGTGCGGCAACCGGTCGACATGGAAGGCGCGACCCACGATCGAGGAATTGACGAAAGGAAGACCTTCCATGCCCAGCCGCGCGACCATGGCGCGCTGTTCCCCTGCTTCGTCGTCGCCGACAAAGACGATGTCGAGCTTTTCGGTCCTGGCAAAATTCTTGGCGACAGGGATCAGCTCCTTGCACAGCGGACAATGCGGCGACACGAACAGGAGAAGCTGACTGCGTCCCGCCGGCTTGCCGATGGCCAGCGGCGCACCATCGAGTGTCACGGCATCCAGCACCGGCGCGGCCTCGCCCACCACCGGACCTTTGCCACTGAGCAGCGCGCCGGCCGGCGCCAGCCGGACATGCAGCACGCCGACCTGGCGGGCCAGCGCCAGCAGCGCCAGCCCCAGCCCCAGGATCACGATCCAGGACAGGATTTGCGAGACGATCAGGACGGTCAGCATGGGCTAAGTCCCTTCAGGCGAAACGGTGATCGCGGCGCTGGGCAGGCGGCAGCGCGGCAAGGATGTTGAACAGCAGATACAGCAGGAAAAGGCTCACGCCCGCGGCGACGCCGCTCAAGGCCAAGGACATGGTCATGGGCCCCTCCATCACGATCGATGGAATGAGCAGCGCCGCAAGCACGCCGTTGCGCGCCACCAGTGTCCAACTCAGGGTCTGGCGCAGAAACGTCTCGCCACAGCCGCAATCGATAGCGGCGCGGCCGCGCCGGATGTTGATCGCCATCGCGGCGGCGAACAGCGCCAGCAGCGCCATCGCCGCCAGAGCCGGCCAGGGTCGTAACTGCGCGGACAATAGAAGGATCGCCAAAATCATTTCCGCCGGCGGCAATAGCGCAGCAGCGGGCCACGTCGCCCAGCGCGGCAGCAGCCGGTAGTTGGCGATCACACCAGGCAAGATGCGCCAATGGCCGGCTTTCTGCACCGCCGCCAGCAGGAAGACCAGCCCGACAGCTGTGCGCCCCGCAACCGATGCGGCGGCGAGCAGTTCATGCAGCATCGCCGCCATCAAGGCTGAACCGTATAGAGAATGCCGCCGCCGGAATTGTCCATGCTACGCACCTTTTGCAGGGTCTCGGCATCCAGCACATAGGTGTTGCCGGCGCCGTCACTGGCATAAACCTGCGGATTGGCGTCTTGGCTGACGGCGATGTTGACGAGCTTGTCCTTGAGACTGTCCGGCAGGGCATGGCGGCCGATCAGCCGGTGGGTATTGCCGTCCAGCACCCAGATTTCCTGGGCCGCCTCATATTCGCTCCAATATTCACCCATATGCATCAGCACATAGATGCGGCCGGAGGCGAAATGCACCGCGATGGGCTGGCGGCCGCCCGGCATCCAGTTCACGTCCATCGGGGTATAGGTCGCCTTGCGCATATGGGCCGCCTGCTGGATGGACCAGGCCGCACCGATCTTGGGCACCGCACCCAGGGTTACCGGCGTGATCATGCCGCTATAGCTCAGCATGGTGGCGTTGCCGGTCTTCGCATCCAGAATCGAGGTGTCATAGATCGGGTCTTCGGTGGCCGAGAAGAAGGGTGCGGAGCGGGTGATGCCGGGTTTGTCGCCATCCATCGCCACCGTGGCCAGGGTGCCGTTGGAGCACAACGCCGAAAAGCCATTGATCATGTTGGTGAACATGGTGGCGCAGCCCGGCAGCTCGATCTTCTTTTCAAAGGCGCGCTTGTCCAGATCCACGACATTGACCGACGAGGACGGCTGCATGTTGTAGACCAGTGCCTTTTTGCCATCGCTGGTGATCACCAGATTGTGGGTGCGGTTGCCGATCAGCATGCGGCCGGGAATCGGGATCTCCGACACCAGCTTCAGGCTCTTCACATCATAGACCAGCAGCATGTCCTGGCGGGTGCCGCGGTCCAGCTTCGTCCAGATGGTCTGGGCCACGTAGAAATTCCGGCCCATGGGATCGAAGGAGAAACTGTCCTGGCCATACATGTTGACCATGCCCTTCATCCGGCCGGTGTCGCCGTCGAAGATGCGGGTGCCATCCTGGCCATTGCCGCGATTGACGAACACCCAGTGCGGCTGGACGGGATCTAGCGTGCCGACGCTGGGGACCTCGGCCTGGGGTATGGTCACCGCCCCGGTCGGGGTGATTTTCTCAATCGGAGAGGCAATGCCGTTGGTCTGGGC
>DATATP010000215.1:0-27159 GCA_036268715.1 Rhizomicrobium sp.
CCAGGTCGAAACCCGCGCCGCCGATGGCGACCTGGGCGGCACGATGCGGCTGGGCGCCTATCCCGCCATGCTGACGCCGGGCTCGCGCGTGGCCGAAGTCTACGGCGCCACGGAGATTTCCGAGCGTCATCGTCACCGCTACGAAGTGAATGTCCATTATGCCCGGCAACTTGCCGAACACGGCATGCTGGTGTCGGGCTGGTCGCCGGACGGCCGGTTGCCCGAGATCATGGAAATCCCCGACCATCCCTGGTTCATCGGTGTGCAATTCCATCCCGAGCTGAAATCCCGTCCGCTGGAGCCGCACCCGCTGTTTACGTCCTTTGTGGCGGCCGCGGTGCGCAAGAGCAGGCTGGTGTAACCACATCACGCCATAAGCGTTGTACCCAGGATATGCACTCAGACCCCCGCGAAGGCTTCCGGCGCAAGGAAAGGCCGGCCAGCACCTCCCAGATGTTGCGCGATTTCGCAGATACCCTGGACGGGGAACGCGTCAGCTTGGAGGAAATCATCGGCGCGTTGGGCGACCGTGGCCTAGGCGTGCTGATTGCCGTGTTTGCCGCACCCAACATTCTGCCCTCCACCATATTGTTTGGAAATGTTGTCGCCGGGCTCCCGGTCATTTTCCTGGCAGTGCATCTGATGCTAGGCGCGCAGCACCTGGCGCTGCCGCGGATCCTGGCCAAGCGCACAATTGGCGCCAAGCTGCTGAAGGCCTTCGTACCCCGGCTGGCGGCAATCATGGCCCGCATCGAAAAGCTGCTGCGGCCGCGGCTGCTCGAAGTCATCGGGCCCGGCGGCGAAAAGATCATCGGCGTGCTGTGTCTGCTGCTGTCGATTGTCTCCAGCCTGCCGATTCCGTTCGGGCACAACCTTCCCGCGCTCGGCCTGACCCTGATCGGGCTCGGGCTGATCGAGCATGACGGGCTCGCCATCGTGCTGGGCGCCGCCGCAGGGATCATCGGCGTCGCTGCCGTAGCGCTGGTGCTGTTCGGCCTGGCGAGCGGGTTGCGCTACCTCCCGCTGTAATCCTGTCCGTATACGGATAAACCCCGGCAGCTATCCCGGCAACGGCACCGCGCCCTCGCGCTCATGCTCGGCTCGCAGCGCCAGCGCCCGCACCCTGAGCAGTTCGCGCCGGCTGACGATCCCGATCAGCTTGCGGCTGTCGCTTGCAATCACCGGCACCCGCGAAAAACGGCCATCGGCCATGCGATCGGCGAGCATTCCCGCGGTCTCTTCGGGAAAGGCGGTGGCCACCTCGGTACAGAGGTCGCCCAGGCTATCGTCCTGGTTTGCCGCTCCGCGGGTCCAGCGCAGCACATTGCCACGGCTGATCAGTCCCACCAGCGACCCATCCGGGGTCACAACGGGATAGCTTTTGTGCCGCTCGCCGCTTCCGAAGAACGCCACGGCTTGCTCGACCGTCATCGCAGCGGGCAGGCTTTCGGCGGGTGTCGCCATGATCTCGCCGACCCGCATCACCTCGAAGGGATCGACGCCATATTCCCGCGTCAGATGCAGTCCGCGCCGCGCAATGCGCTCGGTGAGGATGGAGCGCGGCATCACCAATACGGTAAAGACAAAGCCGGCTGACGACGCGCAAAGCAGTTGCGGCAGCAGATGCAGATTGCCGGTCAGTTCCACGGCGAAAAGAATCGCGGTGAGCGGCGCACGCATGGTGCCGCCCAGGATCGCGGCCATGCCGAGAAGGGCCCAGAAGCCGGTGTCGCCGAACGGCATGATATGTGCCTCCAGCGCGCCCAGCGCCCCGCCAATGATAAGCAGCGGCGCCAGCACACCGCCGGACGTTCCGGACGACAGCGCCACGATCCACACGATTGCCTTGTCGCCCAAAAGCAGGGCCGCCGCCGAAAAGCTCAAGCCGCCCGCGAGCAGCAGGCGGATATTGTCATAGCCGACACCCAGCACGGCCGGATCGATCACGCCGCCGATGCCGACGACCAACCCTCCCAGCGCAGGCCACCACATCCAGTGAATGGGCAGCTTGCGGAACAGGTCTTCGACCCAATAGAGCAGGAGCGTCAGCACTGCCGATTGCGCGCCCGCGACCAGACCCGCCCCCACACAAAGGCCGAGGCCCCACCAGGGCATCGCCGGTGCGCCCGCATAGGGAAATAGCGGACCCGCCGCGATCAGGAACGGGCGCCAGACAAAAGCGATGATCGACGCCACCGTGACGGGAATGAAGCTGCGCGGCTTCCATTCGAACAGCAGCAGTTCGACGGCCAGCAAGACGGCGGCGATCGGCGTGCCGAACACAGCGGTCATGCCCGCAGCGGCGCCCGCCACAAGCAGAGTCTTGCGCTCTGCCGCACTCATATGGAAAAGCTGGGCGAACAGCGAGCCCAGCGCCCCGCCGGTCATGATGATAGGACCTTCCGCTCCGAACGGACCACCCGTCCCGATGGAGATGGCCGAGGACAGCGGCTTGAGCAGCGCCACCTTGGGCTGAATGCGGCTGCGCCCGATCAGGATCGCCTCGATCGCCTCCGGAATGCCGTGGCCCCTGATCTTCTCGGAACCATAGCGGGCCATCAGGCCGACGATCAGACTGCCGATCACCGGAATGGCGATGGTCCACGGCGACAGATGCGCAGGAATGGCGGCGGGCGCGACACTCAGCCGCCCGAGATAGGCAATATTGGTGATGAGCGCGATCAGCCGCAACAACACCCAGGCTGAGAAGGCGCCGAAGCTTCCAACCACCACCGCCATCAGCGCGAGCTGCAATAGCCGCGGCGTGGCGGTGAAGTCGCCCAAGGAATGGCCCGCGGAAACCCGGGTTTGGACCGACATGAGATTTCCTTAGAAGGATGCGGTGGCGCTTTATATCGCGCTGCGATATAAAGCAATCCTGATGTCATGACGAAATTGCAAAGCCGAGAACCGCTACGCAAGCAGGATTACCAGGCGCTGGCGGGTTTCCGCCATGCGCTGCGCGAGTTCCTTGCCTTCAGCGAGCAGGCGGCCGGCCGGCAGGGGGTGACGCCTGTCCAGCACCAGGCGCTTCTGGCGATAAAAGGAATGCCCCATTCCGGGCCAGTCAGCATCGGCGATCTTGCTGGCTGGCTGGGCGTGCGCCACCATAGCGCGGTTGGCCTGGTGGACCGGCTGGCGAGTCACGGCCTTGTCCACAAGCGCGCCGACGCCGCGGACCGCCGCCGGATGGTGCTGACCTTGACCGCGAAAGCCGACAGGAAACTTGCGGCCCTGACGGCCGCTCATCGTGGCGAGTTGCGGCGGCTGTCCGGCGCGCTGGGTTCTCTGATCGACACATTGCGCTAAAGCGAGTTTCTCTAGAATTGCCGTCTTATTCCGATGCCGACCATGCTGCCTTCATCAGCGTTGTCGGCAAAAAGCCCGAAAGCGCCGGAGCGGTGATAGAAGCGCAAGGCAGCGCTCCAGGCATTGTCCTCGGAAATCGACACCGCCAGTTCCGCACCGACAGATTCCAGCCACGCCTCGCGGGCGAACCGGATCGGTACGCCGTGAAAAGTACCGGTGCCGATCGGAGGTGGATTGTCTGCCCAGGAGGGGCCGGTGAACAGCGCGATGCTGGTCGGCCTGTCCCACGGAAAGTCGTGAAAGCGCAGACCGAGCGCCAAACTCATCGTGTCGTAATTGCGTCTGCCGGCGAAATGCGTTGCTTGGCCCTCACCCTCCAGATCGAAGCCCCAGCCGACGTCGACAAGATGGCGGTCCAACGCCAAGCCCACCATGGCCGCGTCGGGGGTGAAATTCCCGTGAAAGAAAATCTGCGAGCTGGAGCTGGCAGTCGCCGGGCCGGCGTAAAGCGTTGCCGCCCACGGCGTTTCGGTCTGTGCCGCCGCCGATACGGGAAACAAGAACAACAGAAGGAAACGCACAATTCGCATCGGCCGGCCCGGGCAACGCGGGCATCCGCGCATCGCAGGTATTAATGCGTGAGGCAGAGGATCGCTGCATTCATGGTTTAGGATTTCCTAAACCAGCGGCGCTACCGATTGGTAAGGTTGACCGCGTACCGTCAAAGGATGGGCCGGGCTTTTTCCACGATTGCGCGTCTGGGCATCATCCTGTCGGCAGCGGCAATGCTTTATCTGTTGCTCGGCTATGCGCATGCTCAGGCTCCGGCCGGTTTGCTTCAGCCTGCCGATACGGCACCAGTCCATTTCGTTGCGGCGACGAGGCGCTAGCTTGGTGGCGCGCTCCCGATCCTGGTCCGCCGCCCGCACGGTCGCCTGCGTCGGCGCCTGCTGGGTCGGTCTGGTGACGGCAGGCTGCGCCGGCGTGTCATTTCTTGCGCTGATCGGATTTCTCACCGGCGTGACGAGGGGCGAGGGGCTTGTGGTGTTTCCACTGATCCTGGTCGTGTCCATTCTATTGTGCTCGCCTGGCGCGGTGGCCTGGGGGTTCGGCACATTCCTGATGCGGGACCGGCGAATCAGCTAGGGCGCCGGAACGACAGGAAAGACATGGGCGAAAAACCGCTACACACTTTCCCTGGAATGGCTTTAGAATCTCCCATGAGCGAAACAAAACCCCATGCCACGATCACCCTCGGCAACGTGGAAATCGGCAATGCCAGAAAACTCTCCATCATTGCCGGCCCCTGCCAGCTCGAAAGCCGGAGCCACGCCTTCGACATGGCGGGCGCGCTGAAGGAGGCTTGCACGGAAGCCGGCGTGGGCCTCGTCTACAAGACCAGCTTCGACAAGGCCAACCGCACCAGCGGGTCCTCGGCCCGGGGGGTGGGACTGGAAAGGGCGCTACCGATTTTTGCCGATCTTCGGACGCATTTCGGGCTGCCGGTGCTGACCGATGTGCATGAGCGCGACCAATGCGCCGCCGTCGCCCAGGCAGTGGATGTGCTTCAGATCCCGGCCTTTCTCAGCAGCCAGACCGATCTTCTGATCGCCGCGGCGCACACCGGAAAGACGGTCAATGTGAAGAAAGGCCAGTTCCTTGCGCCTCAGGATATGAAGAATGTGATTGCCAAGATCACCGGCGCGGGCAATCCCAATGTGCTGGTGACGGAGCGCGGCGTGTCGTTCGGCTACAACACCTTGGTGTCGGACATGCGGGCGCTGCCGATCATGGCGGCGTTCGGCGCGCCGGTGGTGTTCGATGCCACCCACTCGGTGCAGCAGCCCGGGGGCCTCGGCGCCTCAACCGGCGGCGACCGCGCGATGGTGCCCTATCTCGCCCGCGCTGCCGTGGCGGTGGGCGTCGCTGCCATATTCATGGAAGTGCACCAGGACCCCGACCACGCACCGTCCGACGGTCCCAACATGGTCAAGCTCAAGGACTTTCCTGCCTTGCTGGCCGAACTGGTCGAGATCGACGCGATTGCCAAACGGCGCAGGAATTAGGACGCCGACACCACGATCCAGGTTTCGATCAATCCGACTACGGTCAAGACCAGCAGCGCCATGCTGGCGATGAAGGCGATGAGAAAGCCGTTATGCCGTGCCACGGGATCGCGCATATAGCCGATCGAATAGAGAATACGTCCAATCACCCACACCACGCCCAGGATCGACGGTACCCACGGATATAAACGGAAATAGATCGTCGCCAGCCAGAGCAGGGGCAGGAAGATGGCGAACTGCTCGAGTGTGTTCATCTGCACTCTGACTGCCCGCTCGAACTCAGGGTGGCCTGTCATCGCCGGGGCCTGGATGCCGTGCCGCGCCCGCAGGCGCGCCGCCTGTCCGAATGTGTACATGACCAGAATGACCGCCAGCAGGGTCGAAATGCCAGTAAGCAAGGTGGGCAATGTGACGAACATGATGTCCCCTCAAAAAAAAGCCCGCGCCGAGCCCGGCGCGGGGCCATCCTATCCCAAAGCCGCTGCTATTGCGCGGGGGACGGCGCGCCAAGCGTTGCAGGAATGCGATCCCGTGGGATTTGCGGCAGGGTCTTGTTCCGCCTCGGATCGGCTTGCCGCTCCGGCAAAGCTACCCTAGAACGCGGCCACGGTTTCTGGAGATTCCCACATGCCCGCGATTATCGACATCACCGGCCGCGAAATCCTCGATTCCCGGGGCAATCCAACCGTGGAAGTCGATGCCCGGCTGGAAGACGGCACATTGGGCCGGGCGGCGGTGCCGTCGGGTGCCTCGACCGGCGCGCATGAGGCGGTGGAGCTGCGCGACGGCGCCAAACGCTATGGCGGCAAGGGCGTGGAGAAGGCCGTCGCGGCGGTGAATGGCGAGCTGTTCGACACACTCTGCGGGCTGGACGCCGCCGAGCAGATACGCATCGATCGGACGATGATCGCGCTCGATGGCACGCCCAACAAGGCGCGTCTGGGCGCCAATGCGATTCTGGGCATTTCGCTGGCGGTGGCCAAGGCGGCGGCCCAGGCTGCGGGCTTGCCGCTCTATCGCTATGTCGGCGGTCCGGGCGCGCGGGTGCTACCGGTGCCGATGATGAATGTCATCAATGGCGGTGTGCATGCGGACAATCCCATCGACTTTCAGGAATTCATGATCGTGCCGGCCGGTGCGCCCAGCTTCCGTGAGGCGCTGCGCATGGGAGCGGAGATTTTCCACACCCTCAAAAAGGCGCTGCACGATGCCGGGCACAACACCAATGTCGGCGACGAGGGCGGCTTCGCGCCCAATCTCAAATCGCCGGACGAGGCGCTCACCTTCATCTCCAAAGCGGTCGAAAAGGCCGGCTACAGATTGGGCGACGATGTGTTCTTCGCACTCGACCCTGCTTCGACCGAATTCTTCCAGAATGGCAAGTATGAACTGAAAGGCGAGGGCAAGTCGCTGGCGCCCGACGCGATGGTGAAGGTCTATGCCGATCTCGTCGCCCGCTATCCCATCATTTCGATCGAGGATGGCATGGCCGAGGATGATTGGGCAGGCTGGAAGGCGCTGACCGAGGCGGTCGGCAAAAAGGTGCAACTGGTGGGCGATGACCTGTTCGTCACCAATGTCGCGCGTCTGGAGCGCGGCATCCGCGAGGGCATCGCCAACTCCATCCTGGTGAAGGTCAACCAGATCGGCACCCTGACTGAAACTTTGGACGCGGTCGATGCCGCTCACCGGGCCGCCTACAAGGCGGTGATGAGCCACCGTTCAGGGGAGACGGAGGATGCCACCATTGCCGACCTGGCGGTGGCGACCAATTGCGGGCAGATCAAGACCGGCTCACTGGCGCGCTCCGACCGGCTGGCCAAATACAACCAGTTGCTGCGCATCGAGGAGGAACTGGGCGACACCGCGATCTATGCGGGCCGTTCCATCCTGCGGGCCTGATGTTCAGCCACGCCACGGTCGGCATTTCGGATTTCGAGCGGGCCTTCGCCTTCTATCGCGGGCTGATGGATATGCTGGGCCACAAGCCGCGTTTCAGCGATGCAGCCAAGGGCTGGGCAGGTTGGCAACCGGCCGAAGGCGGGCGGCCGCTATTCGTGATCGTCCGCCCGTTCGATGGCGGCCCCGCCGCGCCGGGCAACGGCCAGATGATCGCCTTCCTGGTACCGGACCGCGCCACCGTGGACCGCGCCCATGCCTATGCGCTGGAACAAGGCGCAACCGACGAGGGCGCACCGGGCTTGAGGCCGCAATACCATCCGGATTATTACGGCGCCTATTTCCGCGATCCGGACGGCAACAAGCTTTGTGTCGTCTGCCACGCACCGGCCCGGCCGGGTTAAATTCCTCCCAGCCCATTGACCAGCCGAATCAGTGTGTGATTCGTTGGCTGGATGCGAATCAAGCGTTCGGTCGCCCGCTTTTTCAGCGTCCTGGTGCTTCCGGCCCTCACGGCTGCGGTGGTGGTCTATTTCGGTGCCTATGCGATCTGGGGAACGCGCGGTGTACTGGCGCTGGCGGACACCCAGGCCAAGCTGGCCCTCCACCAGGAACAGCTCGCCCAGCTTGAAGATTCCAAGGCCCGGCTGGTCCATCGCGTCCAGCTGATGGAGCAACCGGGCGCTGACCCCGACCTGGTGGAAGAGCTGGCCCGCAGCCGGCTGCTGGATGGCGCTCCGAACCAGGTAGCGATCCCCCGCGCCGGGCATTGACCGACGCCGAACACTGGAACGGCCTGCAAAGGTCTTGTCCGAACGCTGTTCGAAAGATTGCAGCGCAATAAAATAACAAACCCTTGCCAAACCCCTCCATGCTCTGCCAAAACCGGCAAAGTTTCCCCCGCCCGGCTTCTTAAGCAAGACATCCGCGATGACAGACGGCCCCAGGAATTCGGAATCCCTCAAGAAACTGTATTCAGACATGCTGCTGATCCGCCGGTTCGAGGAACGGGCCGGCCAGCTTTACGGCATGGGGCTGATCGGGGGCTTCTGTCATCTGTATATCGGCCAGGAAGCCGTGGTGGTCGGCATGCAGGCCGCTGTGGGGCCGGACGACCAATCGGTCACCGCCTATCGCGATCACGGCCACATGTTGTCGCAGGGGGTCGATCCCAAGGCGGTGATGGCCGAACTGACCGGCCGCTCCACCGGACTGTCGCGCGGCAAGGGCGGCTCGATGCACATGTTCTCGGCCGAGAAGAAATTCTATGGCGGCCATGGCATCGTCGGCGCGCAAGTGCCGATCGGCACCGGTCTCGCCTTCGCCGACAAATATCGCGGCAACAATGCCGTGTGCCTCACCTATTTTGGGGACGGCGCCGCCAACCAGGGCCAGGTCTATGAGAGCTTCAACATGGCCGAGCTGTGGAAGCTGCCCGTGGTCTATGTCATCGAAAACAATCAGTATGCGATGGGCACCAGCGTGGCGCGTTCCAGCGCGCTGGCCGATTTCTCCAAGCGCGGCATGTCGTTCAACATTCCCGGCGTGCAGGTGGACGGGATGGATGTGGAAGCGGTAGCGGCGGCGGGGGGCGAAGCCATCGCCTATTGCCGGTCCGGCAAGGGCCCGATCATCCTGGAAATGAAGACCTATCGCTATCGCGGCCATTCCATGTCCGACCCGGCGAAGTACCGCTCGCGCGAGGAAGTCACCGAGGTGCGCGAAAAGCGCGATCCTATCGAGCATTTCGGCAAGAAGCTGGTCGATGGCGGGGTGATGACCGAAGACGATCTCAAGGCGATCGACCGGGATATCCGCGCCCGCGTCACCGCCGCCGCCGAATTTGCCACTGAAAGCCCCGAGCCGGGCGTCAACGAACTCTACACGGACGTGTACGCCTGATGTCGACCGAAATCCTGATGCCCGCGCTTTCTCCGACCATGGAGGAGGGCAAGTTGACCAAATGGCTGGTCAAAGAGGGCGACACGGTGAAGTCCGGCGACATCCTGGCGGAAATCGAGACCGACAAAGCGACGATGGAGTTCGAGGCGGTGGACGAAGGCCGCATCGGACAAATCCTGGTTCCCGAGGGCACCGAAGGGGTGAAGGTCAACGCCCCCATCGCCACGTTGCTGGGCGATGGAGAGGATGCGTCCGCCGCACCGAAGAAGTCCGAGGCGCCGAAGAAAGCGCCCGCGCCGCAGGAGCCAAAACGGGAAGACCCGAAAGCCGTCGCCGACAAGGGCGAGAAGGAATTGGCGCCCCCGAAAGTGGAAGTCGCGGCCGATCCCGAAGTGCCCCCCGGAACGGAGTTCGTCAACCAGACGGTGCGCGACGCCCTGCGTGACGCAATGGCCGAAGAGATGCGCCGTGACGGCGATGTGTTCCTGATGGGCGAGGAGGTCGCGCAATATCAGGGCGCCTACAAGGTCAGCCAGGGTCTGCTCGATGAGTTCGGCGAACGGCGGGTGATCGACACGCCCATTACCGAGCATGGCTTCACGGGACTCGGCATCGGGGCGGCGTTCGCCGGCCTCAAGCCCATCGTCGAATTCATGACCTGGAATTTCGCCATGCAGGCGATGGACCAGCTCATCAATTCGGCGGCCAAGACCCGCTATATGTCGGGCGGCCAGATGAGTTGCTCTATCGTGTTCCGCGGGCCCAATGGCGCGGCGGCGCGGGTGGCGGCCCAGCACAGCCAGGATTATTCGTCCTGGTACGCCCATGTGCCGGGCATGAAGGTGATCGCGCCTTATTTCGCCGCCGACGCCAAGGGACTGCTCAAGGCGGCGATCCGCGATCCCAATCCGGTCATGTTCCTGGAGAATGAGATCGTCTATGGCCGGACCTTTCCGGTGCCGAAGATCGACGATTTCGTGCTGCCCATAGGCAAGGCGCGGGTAGTGCGCCCCGGCAAGGACGTGACCCTCGTCAGCTATTCCATTGCGGTGGGGCTGTGCCTGGAAGCGGCCGAGAGGCTGGCCGGCGAGGGGATCGACGCCGAGATCATCGACCTGCGCAGCTTGCGCCCGCTCGATACCGCAACGGTGATCGAAAGCGTGAAAAAGACGGGCCGTGTCGTCACGGTCGAACAGGATTGGCCGGTCTGCTCCATCGGCTCGGAGATCGCCGCTGTGGTGGCACTGGAGGCGTTCGATTATCTCGACGCTCCTCCTACCCGCGTGAACGGCAAGGATGTGCCGATGCCCTATGCCGCCAATCTGGAGAAGCTCGCGCTGCCGTCGGTGGACGATGTGATCGCGGCCGCCAAGTCCGTCTGCTACAGGAGCTAGGCGGTGGCGATAAACATTTTGATGCCCGCGCTGTCGCCCACCATGGAAGAGGGCAAGCTCTCCAAATGGCTGGTGAAGGAAGGCGACACCATCAAGTCCGGCGACATCCTGGCCGAGATCGAAACCGACAAGGCGACGATGGAGTTCGAGGCGGTCGATGAAGGCAAGATCGGCAAGATCCTCGTTCCCGAGGGCACCGAAGGCGTCAAGATCAACGCGCCCATCGCCGTGCTGCTGGGCGAGGACGAGAAGCCTGGCGATGTCGGTGGTCCTGCTTCGGTCGCCGGAGCCACCCCGCAAGCGAAGGTCGATATTCAAGCCGCGATGAAGGACATCGGCGCGGCGGTGAAAAAGGAAGCGGCGGCGAAACAAGTCCCTCCCCTGAAAGGGGAGGGTCGGACCGAAGGTCCGGGGAGGGGTCCAATGCCGACCCCCACCGGCTCGGCTGCGCCGAGCCGCCTCCCCCTTGCAGGGGGAGGAAACGGCGCGCGAATTTTTGCCTCCCCCTTGGCCCGGCGCATCGCGGCGCAGAAGGGGCTCGATCTTTTCGCCCTTTCCGGCTCCGGCCCGCGCGGGCGCATCATCAAGTCGGATGTGGAGAACGCCAAACCCGGCGCCGTCAAACCTGCTGCCGCAGCACCCACTCCAGCGGGAGCGGCGATGGCCGGCGCCGCGCTGCCGGACGCCAAGCTGTTCTACAAGCCGGACGAATATGAAGAAATCCCGCATGATTCGATGCGCAAGACCATCGCCAAGCGGCTCGCCGCCGCCAAGATGCTCATCCCGCATTACTATCTCACCATCGACTGCAACCTGACGGCACTGATGGCGGTGCGCGAAGCGCTCAACGCTGCCGCGCCGAAGGGCAAGGACAAGGTCCCGGCCTACAAGCTGTCGGTGAATGATTTCGTGGTGAAGGCGTCGGCGATGGCGCTGATGAAGCATCCGGACGTCAACGCCAGCTGGACCGAAACCTCGATCCTGCGTCACAAACATGCCGATGTCGGCATCGCGGTGGCGCTGCCTTTCGGGCTGATCACTCCGATCGTATTCAAGGCGGAAACCAAGGGCCTGGCGGAGATTTCCAACGCCGTGAAAGACTTGGCCGGCCGCGCCCGCGACAAGAAGCTCAAGCCGCAGGAATATGAAGGTGGCGGCTTCTCGGTATCGAATCTCGGCATGTTCGGAATCAAGGAATTCACCGCCGTGATCAACCCGCCGCAAAGCTGCATCATCGCGGTCGGCGCAGGCGAAGAGCGCGCCATCGTCAAGGAAGGGAAGGTCGAGGCGGCGACCATGATGACCGTCACCATGTCCTGCGATCATCGCGTGGTGGACGGGGCTACCGGCGCGAAATTCCTGCAGACCTTCAAGCGCTTTATCGAGGAACCGGCCTCGATGCTGCTATGACCGACTCTTTCGATGTGATCGTCGTCGGCGGTGGGCCGGGCGGCTATGTCTGCGCCATCCGCGCCGCGCAGCTTGGCCTGAAGACGGCTGTGGTGGAGCGCGACCGGCTGGGCGGCATCTGCCTCAACTGGGGCTGCATTCCGACCAAGGCGTTGCTGCGCAGCAGCGAGATCTGGCACCTGATGCACCGGCTGAACGAGTTCGGGTTCAGTGCCGATAATTTCAAATTCGATATCGAAAAGATCGTCGCCCGCTCGCGTGCCGTATCGCAGCAGCTTTCCAATGGCGTCGGCTTCCTGATGAAGAAGCACAAGATCGCCGTCATCGCGGGCGAAGCCAAGCTGGCCGGAAAGGGCAAGCTCAGCGTCACCAAGGACGGCAAGGTCGCCGACTACACCGCGAAGAACATCGTGCTGGCGACCGGCGCGCGGGCGCGCACGCTTCCCGGTCTCGAACCCGATGGCAAGCTGGTCTGGACCTATCGCGAGGCGATGGTGCCGCCGTCCTTCCCCAAATCGCTGCTGGTGGTGGGCAGTGGCGCCATCGGTATCGAATTCGCCAGTTTTTTCCGCACCCTCGGTGCCGAGGTGACGGTGGTGGAAGTGCTGGACCGGGTGCTGCCGGTCGAAGACGAGGAAATCTCTGCCATCGCCGCCAAGGCGTTCGCCAAACAGGGCATGACGCTGAAGGTCGGCACTACGGTGACCGAGCTAAAAAAGGGCGCGGACAACATCACCTGCACCCTGAAGGCCAAGGACGGCAAGACCGAACAGGTCACGGTGGAGCGCGTGATCCTGGCCATGGGGATTGTCGGCAATGTCGAGAATATCGGGCTCGAAGCCGCCGGCATCAAGGTGGAGAAGACCCATGTCGTGGCCGGCAAATATGGCGAGACGGGCGTGGACGGCGTGTGGGCAATCGGTGATCTGGTCGGCGCGCCCTGGCTGGCACACAAGGCGATGCATGAAGGCGTCATCGTGGCGGAGAAGATCGCTGGTGTGAAAGGCGTCCATCCACTCAACACCTTGAATGTGCCGGGCTGCACCTATTGCTGGCCGCAGGTGGCGAGCGTGGGACTGACCGAGGCGGCGGCAAAGTCGAGCGGCCGCAAGGTCAAGGTCGGCAAGTTTCCCTTCATCGGCAACGGCAAGGCGATCGCGCTGGGGGAAGCGGAGGGTCTGGTCAAGACCGTGTTCGATTCCGAGACCGGCGAGCTGCTCGGTGCGCACATGGTCGGCGCGGAAGTGACCGAGTTGATCCAGGGCTATGTCGTGGCCAAGACCGGCGAACTGACCGACCAGGAACTGGCGCACACCATCTTCCCGCATCCGACCTTGTCGGAAATGATGCACGAGGCGGTGCTCGCTGCGGATGGAGCGGCATTGCACATTTAGTCCCGCTGTCATGGCCGGGTTTGACCCGGCCATCTAACGTGTCATTTGCATGGGTGGCCAGGTCGTGAAATTTATCCTCGGGCCGCGCTGCGCGTGGTCCTGGGGACCCGGCCACGACATCTGTTTCTGGCAAGTCCGGAGTCGGTCGCTTTTCATTCCGTGTCCTCATCGCTTCTCAGTGAGGATCATGACTTTAAACGCTTGACGGACACATAACTATACGGTTATATATCAATCAATAGCCATAGGGTTATTGATCGCCAATGCCGCACGCGCACGACATTCTTTTCAGGACGCTCGCCGATCCGACCCGACGCGCCATCTTCGAGCGATTGTGCCGCGAAGGCGAGCAGACGGTCGGAGCGCTGACGGCTCGCGCCAAGATTTCACAACCGGCCGTCTCAAAGCATCTCGGCCTTCTGAAACAGGCGGGCTTGGTGAGCGATCGTCATGAAGGACGCCAAACCCATTATAGCGCCCAGCTCGGCGCGCTGGCCCCGCTGATCGACTGGACAAGCCGGATGGCCGGTTTCTGGAAAAGCCGGTTCGACCAGCTCGAAAATCTGCTTAAAAGGATGGACCAATGACCGATGCTGCCACCGAAACCCGCTCCGTCATCGTCGAACGCGAGATACCTTATCCGCCGGGAAAAATCTGGCGCGCGCTGACACAGCCGCACTTGCTCGAGGAATGGCTGATGAAGAATGATTTCAAGCCGGTCGTGAACCACCGTTTCAGTCTTCGCGGCGATTGGGGCTCCGTAGACTGTCAGGTCCAGGCCGTCGAACCGAACAAAACGCTGTCTTACACTTGGGCAGCTATGGGCCTGGAGAGCGTTGTCACCTGGACTCTCACGCCTGCGGGCACGGGAACGCACCTGCGCATGGAGCAGTCGGGCTTCCGCGCCGATCAGCAGCAGGCTTACCAGGGTGCGAAATATGGCTGGCAGAAGTTTTTTGCTAATCTCGAGCAGGTTCTGGCGCGAGAGTAAACAATGAGCGTCACGAAAAGCGGGGCGCCGGAAGGCAAGTCTGCTTCCCAGCTGATAGACGCAAGAATCAAGGAATTGGGCGACTGGCGGGGCGAGATGTTTGGCCTGCTCCGGGCGTTGATCAAGCAAGCCGATCCCGAAGTCATCGAGGAGTGGAAGTGGCGAGGGGTCCCGGTGTGGTCGCATGACGGAATTATCTGCACGGGTGAAACTTACAAGACCGTCGTGAAGATGACTTTCGCCAAGGGGGCGTCGTTGCCAGACCCGTCAGGCCTTTTCAACTCCAGCCTTGAAGGCAATACCAGGCGTGCCATCGATTTGCACGAGGACGAAAAGGTCAACGAGAAGGCATTGAAGGCGCTTATCCGTGCCGCCGTGACGTTGAACACGTCGAAAATCAAACGTTGATTTTTGGTTTGGACTTCCCCGCGAACTCTACGACTTCAAAAGGCGCCGCACATCCTCCGCCATGGCCGCCGTGTCGGTCGTATCGGTGGTGACCAGTCGCGCGCGGCCGTCTTTGGCAAAGAAAAACACCGCGTTGGAATGCATCACGGTGTAGGGCGCCCCCTTGTCCACGGTGTACGCAACGCGATAGCGCCGCGCCAGCTTGGCAAGCTGGTTCGCCGTGCCGCGCAGTCCGTCCATCTGCGGCGAGAAGGCGGCGGTGTAGGCACCTAGCACCTTGGCAGTGTCGCGGTCCGGATCGACGGTGACGAACAGCACCCGCACATCCGGGCTCTTCACCCGTCCGATCATGTCGGTGAGGTTTGTCAGCGTGGCCGGACATACATCCGGGCAGTGGGTATAGCCGAAATACAGCGCCACAACCTTGCCGCGATAGCTCGCGCCCGTCACCGCCGCGCCGTCGCTGCTCGTCAGGTGAAAATCCAGCCGCGGCATGGCCCCTGAAATATTGGTCATGTGCCAGGGCGCACGCGAGCAGGCCGCCAGATTCAGCAATGCCAGGATCAGAAGGAACGCGCGCATGGGCCGCGTCCATATCACGCTTCCGCGCCCCCGTCCCCGGCGCGTAAGATCGCAGCATGTATGTGCCAGACCATTTCCGCGAAGATCGTGTCCCGGTCCTGCATGACGCCATTCGCCGCATCGGCTTTGGCACCCTGGTGACATTGGACGATGACGGCATCGAGGCCAATCATGTTCCCATGCTGCTGGACGCCGAAGCGGGCATTTTGCGGGGACATCTGGCGCGGGCCAATCCCCAGGCCCGTAGCCTCAGGCCGGGCGCGCAGGCTTTGGCGATCTTCCTCGGGCCTCACGCCTATGTCAGCCCCAGTTGGTATCCCAGCAAGGTGGAAACCGGAAAGGCGGTTCCGACCTGGAATTTCATCGCCGTGCACGCGCAGGGGACCATCGTTCGGCAGCAGGATGCGGCATGGCTGCGCGCTCACGTTGCGGCCCTGACGGAGGTGCATGAAGCGGCGCGAGCAACGCCCTGGTCGTTGGCCGATGCGCCTTCGGATTATCTCGATGGCATGTTGCGCGCCATCATCGGTTTCGAACTTGCTGTCACGCGGTTGGACGGCAAATGGAAGTTGAGCCAGAACCGTTCTCCCGCAGATATTGCGGGCGTGCGCGATGGGTTGCTGCGTGAAGGCGGCGAAGCGCAGGCGACGCTGGCCGCTCTGATGGCCGGGATTTGAGCAAAATATCGCCCTGGCTCTGGTATGGCGCGCTGCTGCTGCTGGGCGCGGTTCTCTACGCCGTCTGCAAATTCTGGCCTGCCGGCCTGCCGTTCTGGATGCCCTGGGAATTCCATTGGCAGGAATTTCTCACCGCCGCTCTTGTCCTGGCCTGGTTCGCGCGCGGCCTCAAAATCCTGCCCGCTGCCTGCCATCCGCCGCTCTGGCGGCAGATATGTTTTGTCGCAGGCGTGGTGTCCTTCTATGTCGTGCTGCAGACCCATGTCGATTATTACGCGCAGCATTTGTTTTTCGTGCATCGCTGGGCACATTTCGTCCTGCATCATGCCGGCGCCTTCCTGATCGCGCTGGGCATGGGGGGGCCGGTGCTCTATGCCGGGATGCCGGATTTCCTGAAGCCCCTGGTCGATTCCAGGCCGGTGCAAGCGACGATGTCCTTCCTGCAACATCCGGTGATGGCGCCGTTCCTGTTCGTGGGCCTGCTTTATTTCTGGCTGATCCCGCCGATCCATACGCGAGTGATGCTGGATGCCAATCTCTATCAAGTGATGAACTGGACCATGGCGGCCGATGGCGTGATGTTCTGGTCGCTGATCCTGGATTCGCGGCCGAAGCCGCCCGCCCGCCTGTCGCATCTGGTCCGCGCGCTCTTGATCCTGGTGATCGAACTGCCGCAGATGGTGCTGGGGGCGGTGCTTTCCCTGTCGATGACCGACCTTTATCCGGTCTACAATATCTGCGGCCGGGTGATGGACATGACCGCGCTCAACGACCAGCATTATGGCGGTCTTATTATCTGGCTGCCGGGAACATTGACCAGTTTCGCCGCCATGATCGTTGTCCTGGTGACAATGCGGCTTAACGAGGAGAAAGCGGAACGTGAAAAACTTGCTCTGTAGCGCGACGGTTCTGGTGCTTTCGGCCGGCGCCGCCGCGGCCGGGCCGGTGGATGTTACCGATGCCTGGTTCCGGGCCCTGCCGGGACATCTGCCGGCGGGCGGCTATTTCACCGCTGTGAACACCACCGGCAGCGAGATCGACATCACCGGCGCGCAGTCAGATGCGTGCGGCATGCTGATGCTGCACAAATCCGAGGACAAGGGTGGCATGAGCAGCATGTCCATGGTGGAGAAGATCGCCGTCGCGCCGGGCGGCATGGTACGCTTCGCGCCGGGCGGCTATCACCTGATGTGTACCAATCCAAAGCCCAAGTTGAAAATCGGGAATAGGGTGCCGGTGACCTTGGACCTGTCGAACGGTGTTCATGTCACCGTCGCCTTCGCGGTGCGCGGCGCGACAGGGAAGTAGCTCAGGAATTTTGCAGTTCCGCGAAGCTGACATGGCAATGTCCGCCATGCTTCTGGAAATAACGCTGATGATAATCCTCAGCGGACCAGAAGGGGGGCGCGGGTTCGATCTGTGTCACGACAGGCTGTTTCCATTTGCCTGAGGCTTCGGCGGCCGCCTTGCGCTTCTCAGCGATGCGCGCCTGTTCGGGGCCATGGGTGAAGATCACCGAGCGGTACTGGGTGCCGACATCCGGTCCCTGCCGGTTGCGGGTGGTGGGGTTGTGCATGCGGAAGAACAGGTCGACCAGCGCGGCATAGGACACTTTGGCAGGATCGAAGGTCACTTCGACCACTTCGGCATGGTTGGTATCGCCCTGGCAAACCTGCTTGTAGCTCGGCCGTTCGATCGTGCCCCCAGCATAGCCGCTGACCGCGTCAATCACCCCCGGCACTTGCAGAAAGAAATCCTCGACCCCCCAGAAACACCCTGCGCCAAAAAGAGCCTTTTCCATTGCCTGTCTCCGCTCGATGCCTCCCATAATACGCCCCAGATTGGCGGGCGTTACATTCCCATTTTGCTTCATCTTTTAGGCCTATGTGTTTGACAGGCCATGATTCATAGCGCAGGGCAGGGGACATGAAGATCGTCATTATCGGCGCAGGTGTGGCAGGCCTGGGCATCGGCTGGCGGTTGGCCCAGGCCGGCGCCGAGGTCACGGTGCTGGAGCGCAGCCAGCCCGCCTCCGGCGCGACCTGGGCGTCTGCGGGCATGATCGCCGCCACAGCCGAATTGGGGGAAGCAGAGGGCGACGAACTTATCTTTGCAGGGTATTCCAACGACTTATGGCGATCTTTTGCGGCAGAACTTGAACAAGCTTGCGGTGGAAGCATCGGTTATTCGGAGAGTGGAGCGTTGATGTTGGCACAGGATCCTTCCGCCCTCGCGGCGCTGGAAGACCGTGCCGGGCCCGACCTGAAACTGTTGAATGCGACGGAAGCACGCGCCATCGCGCCGATGTTGACGGGGGAATTCGCGGGCGCAATCTGGGCCGAGCATGAGGCCCAGGTGGACAACCGCGCCCTGGGCGAAGCGCTCGCCGTCGCTTTCCGGCGGGCGGGTGGAACCCTCAAGACGAACGAGGCGGTCGTGCGGATCGAGCGGCGCGGGCAAAAGGCGATCGTCGCCCATACTCCGTTCGGCCTTTACCATGCCGACGCTTTTGTCCTCGCGGCGGGTGCCTGGAGTGGGGTGCTCGAGCCGGACTTGGCGCCCATCACCCCGGTCAAGGGGGAGATGATCGCACTGGCGTCACCCATTGAAGCAACACCGCCACGGCCATGCATCTGGGCCGAAGGGGTCTATGCCGTGCCACGCGGCCGGCTGCTCCTGCTGGGGGCAACGGTGGAGGAAGCAGGCTTCGACTCGGGGCTCACGCAGCAGGCCTCGGCCCTACTGCGCGCCAAGGCCGAGGCAGTGATGCCGGGCCTGAAGACATGGAGGCAAGTGGATCATTGGGCGGGTCTGCGTCCTCGCTCCCCAGATGGGCTTCCATTGCTGGGCCCTACTTCGGTAGAGGGCCTGTTCGTGGCGAGCGGGCAATATCGCAATGGCATCCTGTTCGCCCCCGCCATCGCTCGGATGATGGCTGATCTTGTTCTGGGGAAAGGAGCGGTGATCCCTGCTTTCGATCCGCGGCGATTTGAGCTGGCTCGCGTTTCGGCAGGCTCGGGGTGAGAGCGGGCAGGATGACCCTGGACGCCTTCACGCTCGATCCCCGTCTTGCCGCCGACACGAGTCCGGTTGCGGACTGGCCATTATGCCGGGCATTGCTGATGGAGGACGCGCGCTATCCCTGGCTGGTACTGGTGCCGCGCCGGCCTGGGTTGGTAGAGCTTGCCGATCTGCCCCCCGAAGATCGCAGCGTCTTGATCGATGAGATTCTCCGGGCCGGGTCGGCGGTGAAGAGCTTGCTGCCTCAGGCCAAGCTCAATATTGGCGCATTGGGCAATCTGGTGCCGCAGCTGCATATCCATGTTATCGGCCGTGTTCCCGGCGATCCCGCCTGGCCAGGGCCGGTATGGGGACATAGCCCCGCGTTTCCCTACGACAATGATGGTCGCGCTGCCCGCCTGGCGGCGCTAAGAGGCTGTTAACCATAACGCGCCAATTTTATGGAATGGACATACCAGCCGCCCGCAACGACCCGCAGACCGTCTTGGCGGCGCTGAAGAATGCTGCCACCGTCACGGGGTCGGACTTTCATTACCTGCTCGGAACCGCGATGCGGGAGTCGAGCCTTCGTCCCGATGCCCACTCCGGCACATCTTCCGCCGCGGGCCTGTTTCAATTTGTCGATCAGACCTGGCTGGGATTGGTGAAGGACCATGGCGCGCAATATGGCTTGGGCGATCTGGCGCAGGCGATCCGCAAGGATGGCGCCGGGCGCTACCATGCCGCCGAAGGCGACCGGCGGACGATCCTCGCTCTCAGGTCGGATCCGCGAATCTCGGCGCTGATGGCCGGCGAATACGCCAAAACGACCCAGAACCAGATGAAGGCGAATCTGGGCCGCCCGGTGTGTGGCGGCGAGCTTTATGCGGCTCATTTCCTCGGCCCCGATGCGGCTTGCAAGCTGATCCGGCTGGCGGGCAATGCGCCAGATGCCAGCGCAGCCGCGCAATTTCCCGAAGCTGCCCATGCCAACCGCAATGTTTTTTATCACCACGACGGTGAAGCCAAGACCGTACGCGAAGTCTATGATTGGGCGCTCAGGCAGCCTGGTGACGAAGGCGCTGTACGGGCCGTGCCGGTTCGTGCGCCGGCTGTCGCATCCACGCCGGCCCAGGCACAAACGGCGATGATCGCAACCGCACAGGCCGGCGATTCCGAAGTCCGCATGCTGCTGGCAAGCGTGACCAATTGGCAGCCGGGGCAAAGCTTGTTCGGCGCGGGACCCCAATCGGGGACGCTCTCTTTCAACGCCGGATTATTGAGCCTGTTGTCGGATTCAAAAGGGTAATTCCCGAAGCGCGACCGTTCAGGGGCTCGCGCCAAGCGCTTGCGTCACCCGCGCGTTCAGTTCGGTATATAACAGGCGCGTGATCTCGTTCCCGTCGGTGATGTTCTCGCGGAAGATAACCTGCGCCGCATCGACATGAGCATCCACCAGGCCGGTCGGCAGTTGCGCGTTCAGCCGGGTTTCGTTCAGCAGCCGCGCCAACGAGGCGGCGATATGCCCAATAAGGGGAAAGTCGAAGCTTGCCGCGTGACCCTTTAGGTCATGGGCGGCACGGCTCAGGGCGGCGCGGCCAGCGGTGCCGCCGCCTTTGGCATAACGGTCGCGGGCCGTCCCCAATTTCTTCAGCTCTTCGGCGGCCCAGCCGCGGAATTCGCATTTCAGTTCCTGCACTGCCGCTTCGGCACGGCGGATCGCAGCCATGTCGAGGCCGCCATGTCCGCCCACTTTCGCCTTCAGAATGTTGGGTGGCATAAAGATTTCGATCGGAAGCTGGCGGGCCATCGGGTTACTCGGCTGCCTGCTGCGCCGGATCGTTGCGGCGTTCCGGGCCCTTGTAATCGTCATCGCCGCGGCGCCGGCGGCACGGGCCGAAATACATACCGGTGCGCACAAAGGGGCGCGGCTGCTCGATCACGGAGGTCAGCCGGGTCATCATCGCCGTCGCCGAGACCGGCTTGGCAAGAAATTCGTTGATGCCGGCGTCCCGCGCCTGTGCGACATGGTGAACCTGTGTATAGCCCGTCAACATGATCACCGGCACGAAAGGGTTTGGCGACTGCGGGTGTGTGCGGATCTTCTTGGCGAGTTCGATCCCGCTCATGCCGCCCATCACCCAGTCCAGAGTGATGACATCGGGGGTTGTTTCCCGCAGCAGCGCCCAGGCCTTCTCGCCGGTTGCCGCTTCGACGACCTGGCCCACGCCGAAGGCGTGCAGGATCGTGACGATGAGCTTGCGCATATGCGCATTGTCATCGACGACAAGTATTTTCAGCAGCTCGAAATGATACCCACTCATCGCAGACCCGTTGCCGGCGCGTTCCCAGGGCGCCGCAGGTCGATAAATCTAGCGAGCCGCCGTTAACGCGGCGTTAAGTGCGCTCGTGCCGCGGTTTCGAAGTTCGCAATATTACCGATATCAAGCCCCGAATTTCGAAATCGGACACTAGGGAACTCAGTCCGAGAATTGTTCGGAAAGGATGCGTTCGTCCAGATTGTGGCCCGCATCATAGAGCATGGTCATGGCGATGCTGCGGTCCTCGGCCACATCCACGGCAATCACTTCGCGCACTTCGAAATCGTCGGCCACGGCGCTGACGGGCCGTTTGGCATTCTCCAGGATTTCGAACCGCACCCGCGCTCGGTGCGGCAACAGCGCGCCGCGCCAGCGCCGGGGCCGGAAGGCGCTGATCGGGGTCAGCGCCAGTAGCGCCGCGTCGATGGGAAGAATGGGTCCGTGTGCGGACAGATTATAAGCGGTCGAACCGGTGGGCGTCGAGATCAGCACGCCGTCGCAGATCAGTTCGGCGATCCGCGAACGCTCGTCCACAATGATACGAATTTTGGCGGCCTGCCTGGTTTCTCGCAAAAGTGACACTTCATTGAACGCAAGCGCATCGGTCTGGCCGGCACGGCTATGGGCCCTCATCCGCAGGGGATGCACGACGGCGCGCTCGGCGGCCCCCAGACGGGCAAGCAGGTCCTCCTCCTGATACTCATTCATCAAGAAGCCGACAGAGCCCAAATTCATGCCATAGATCGGCTTATCCTTGCCGATAAAGGCGTGCAGGGTCTGCAGCATGAAACCGTCGCCACCCAGCGCAACGATCACGTCGGCGGCCTGCGGACCGGCATCGGGATAGCGCGCCCGCACCGCCGCAAGGGCTTCGGCGGCGTCGGTGGCCGCGGTGAAGTGCAGCTTGGTCATGAGGACCCGATCTCAGCCTCCGGTCAGCGACATGTGCCGCTTGAGGGCGGGACGGGTTTGGCGGCGATCGATGACGAAGTCATGGCCCTTGGGCTTGTTGGCGATCGCGGCGAGGATAGCGCCCTTCAGCGCCGTGTCGTCGCCGGTCGCGCGCAGCACGCCGCGAAGGTCGGCATGGTCTTCCTGGCCCAGGCACATGAACAAGGTGCCGGTGCAGGTGAGCCGCACCCGGTTGCAGCTCTCGCAGAAATTATGGGTGAGCGGTGTGATGAATCCGACCCGTCCCCCCGTCTCTGCCACGTCGAAATAACGCGCCGGACCGCCCGTGCGATAAAGGCTCTCGGTCAAGGTGAAGTCCTTCGCAAGCCCAGCCCGTACCAGCGACAGCGGCAGGTAATGCTCCACGCGGTCCTCGCCGGTTTCGCCCATCGGCATCGTCTCGATCAAGGTGAAATCAAAGCCGCGTCCATGGGCATATGCCATCAGGTCCGGAATTTCCTGCTCATTGCACCCCCGCAGCGCCACGGTGTTGATCTTGATCTTCAGCCCCGCATCCGCGGCGGCATCGATACCGGCCAGCACTTTGGAGAGGTCGCCCCAGCGGGTGATACGGTGAAACAGGTCCGGATCCTTCGTATCGAGCGAGACATTGACCCGCCGCACGCCGGCCGCGAACAGCGCGGCGGCATATTTGCCGAGTTGACTGCCATTGGTGGTGAGGGTCACTTCTTCCAGACCGTGACCGATCCGGGCGCCCAGCCGCTCGAACAATCGAATCACATTCTTGCGCACCAAGGGCTCGCCACCGGTGATGCGCAGGCGCTTCACCCCGAGATCGACAAAGGCGAGCGACAAGCGCTCCAGTTCCTCCAGCGACAACAGATCCGCCCGGGGCAGGAACTCCATATGCTCGCTCATGCAGTAGACGCAGCGGAAATCGCAGCGGTCGGTGACGGAGACGCGCAGATAGGAGATGGAGCGGCCGAAGGGGTCGAGCATGGGGTCAGATTAGCAGGCCCCGGCCCGCGAGGCGAATGCTAGTGCCGCGTGCGGGCGTTCAGTCCTTGCAGGGCGGACTGGCGGGTAAAGCCGGCAAAGATGGTGTCGGCTTCGGCGATATCGGCCTTGGTAAGCGCTGCCAGCCGGCCATGCGCCTGGCGCGACAAATTGTAGACCGTGGGGAACACGGAACGGTCGATGCCAACGGCCCGGCAAGCCATCGCGACCGTGCGGGCCCCGCTATCGTAAAAGGCAGCCCGGAAACGATCGAACTCGACGCCGAGAAGCCGGGCAAAGGCCAGGTCAAAGAGATCGACCTGCCCCTGGCTGAGTACCCGCATCAGGAAGCTCGCCTTGAGCTGGCCGGAGGCGGCGAGCTTGTCGATCAGTTTTTGGGCACTGTTCTCGGGCGAGTCGCCCAGCACGGCCGGTTCGCTTTTGACCGCGCGCTCGGCCGCGGCCAGAGCGTTGTTTAGTACGACCGGGGCGACTTTGTAACGGGTTTGAATATAGCTCTTGAGCGCTTCCGACACGAATTCGCACATTTTGTCCGCCAGCGCGACGGGCAGATCGGGGCGGCGGATAAGAGGGTCCTGGAGGCTGGCGATGCGGCGCGATTTTTCGATCAAGGTGGCATAAGTCGCGCCGGAGATTTTCGCGGTCGCGTTGCGCACCAGCGCCGTCAGCACCGATTCATTGTTGCTTGCCGCGAGTGCCTCGCTCACCCGCTCGCCGATATTGGGACGGCCTGCGATCGCTTCGTGATGGGCAACACCGGCGCGGGCGATGAGGTCCAGTACATCCTCTTCCCGCAACAGGGGACTTTTGAGGATCAGGGGACGGGAGACCTCGATCGTGTCGTCCACCAGCATCATGATGAGGTCATGCGGGGCCGAGGCATCGTCGGCCAGGCGTTGGGCGAGGGCGATGCGAATTGCCATCTCGACGTCTTTGGTGAGACGGCGCAGAATGTCGCGCATCAAGTCGCGCTCGCGCCCGTTGAGGCCAGTACCTTGGATACGATAGAGCGAGACGACCGCGAGAAAGATTTCTTCGCGGCTCGCGCCCGCCGCCGGATTGACGGCAAGCTGGGCCAAGCGGCCCATGTCGCTCATATCGTAAGCCGTAAGCCCCACTAAACGCGCCCCATGCGTTCTGCATCAGCCGAATGCCGGCCTCGAGGAACTTTTAGCAAGCTTGGTGTTAACAGCATCTTAAGCAGCCTTGTGTGGCGGAAAAAGATCGTATCCGGTTCATCACCGATGAGTCGTCGCTGCATCCTCGCCATCGATCAGGGCACCACCTCGACCCGCGCCATCCTGTTCGATGCGCGAGGGAGGCCGGTCCGCAGCCATGCGGTGCCCTTACAGCAGATTTATCCCGCTAATGGTTGGGTGGAGCACGATCCACACGAAATCTGGCAGGCCGCGCTGGCTGCCAGCCGTGCCGTCGCTGCGCCGGTCTCCGAGATCGCTGCCATCGGCATCACCAACCAGCGCGAGACCAGCCTGATCTGGGACCGCACCACGGGCGAGCCGCTCTACAACGCTATCGTGTGGCAAGACAGACGTACAGCTTCACGTTGTGCAGCGCTTCGGCGCGCGAAGTGGGAAGCGAAAGTCTCGCGCAACACAGGGCTGCGGCTTGACCCCTATTTTTCTGCGACCAAGCTGGAATGGCTGCTGAAGAATGTGAAGGGCGCGCGCGACAGGGCGCGGAAGGGCGAGATTGTCTTTGGCACCATCGATAGCTGGCTGATCTGGAATCTGACCGGGGGCGCGGTCCATGCGACCGATGTCACCAACGCATCGCGCACCATGTTGCTTAATCTGAAGACGCTGGCATGGGATGCCGAGTTGCTCAAGCTGTTCGGCGTGCCGCGTTGCATGCTGCCCGAGGTGCGGCCCTCGACTGGGGATTTCGGCCGCACGGATCCCAAGCTGTTCGGTGCCGCGATTCCCATCCTGGGTGTGGCGGGCGACCAGCAGGCCGCAAGCTTCGGCCAAGCCTGTTTTTCGCCCGGCGATGTGAAATCGACCTACGGCACTGGTTGTTTCGCGCTGGTCAACACGGGACGTGCCGTGCCGCGATCGGCGAACCGATTGCTCGCAACAGCGTTGTGCGGGAGCGTCGGCGCGAGCCGGAGCGACAAAAAGCAAATCCCCCAATATGCCATCGAAGGCAGCATTTTTATCGCGGGGGCGGTGATCCAATGGCTGCGCGATGAGCTTGGTGTGCTATCTACTGCGCCGGACAGCGAGAATTTGGCGCGCTGCGCGGCAGCCGCGCCGGGGCTTTATTTCGTGCCGGCCTTCACCGGCCTGGGCGCGCCCTATTGGGATCCGCAGGCACGCGGCGCGATCCTTGGTTTGACCCGCGATGTCGGCGCGGCAGAGATTGCGCGGGCGGCGCTGGATTCGGTCTGCTACCAGACCCGCGACCTGCTCGAGGCGATGGCGCGGGACATCAAGAGCGCCGGCCTCCGCCGGTTGCGCGTCTTGAAAGTCGATGGCGGCATGGTGACCAATAACTGGTTTTGCCAACGGCTTGCCGATCTGACCGGCCTGGCGGTCGAGCGGCCGATGGTGACGGAGACGACGGCACTTGGTGTGGCCTATCTGGCAGGGCTGGGCGCCGGGCTATTCAAGGATACAAGAGACATCGCCAGCCGCTGGGCACTGGATCGGCGGTTTGAGCCTGCGATGAAGCGCGCAGAACGCGACAGGCTGTACGCAGGATGGCACGCGGCGGTGAAGCGGGTGCGATAGGCGTGCTGCAATGGCTGGACAGAATGGCCAAGGGGTATAAGGATCGCATTTGCATTCCTGGATGGCCGGGTTTCCTTTCGCTGCCCGGCACAATGAGGTTCTATGAAATTCGGCATCGGTCAGCCTGTCCGCCGCATCGAGGACAGCCGCTTCGTCACCGGAAGCGGTCAGTATACGGATGATTTGCGCTTTCCGCGTGAGATCCATGCTGTCTTCATGCGCTCTCCCCATGCCCATGCGCGGATTGCCGGTGTCGATGCGACCGAGGCTTTGCGTATGCCCGGTGTGGTCGGCGTGCTCACCGCTGCCGACGTGACTGCAGCGGAGGCGAACCCGATGCCCTGCATGGCGCCGGTGCCCAACCGCGACGGCACGCCGATCGTGTTCACGCCCAAGCCGCTGCTGGCCGAAGACAAAGTCACGTTCGTCGGCGAGGCCTTGGCGATGGTGGTCGCCGAAACCTTGGGCCAGGCGAAGGACGCGGCGGAGAAGGTGGCGGTCGATTACGAGCCCCTGCCGGCCGTCGGTACGCTCGCGGCCGCCCATGACGGGCCGCAGATCTGGGACGGAAAGAACAATCTCTGCTTCGATTGGGCCGCAGGCGACGAAGGGGGTGTTGCAGCCGCGTTTGCCGCCGCCGCACACACGGCCAGCGTCGAAGTGGTGCAGAACCGGGTCAGCGCCAATCCGATGGAAACACGCAACGCCATCGGTCTTTATGAGGATGGGCGCTACACGCTTTATTCCGGCAACCAGGGCTCGGGCAATTTGCGCGGGGCGCTTCATGCTGTGTTGGGCACCAGCGACGAAAATCTTCGCGCGATCTGCAAGGATGTCGGCGGCGGCTTCGGCATGAAGGGATTTCTCTATCCCGAGCAGGCGCTGGTGCTGATCGCGGCGAAGAAAGTCGGCCGCCCGGTGCGCTGGAGCGCCGACCGCACGGAAAGCTTCCTGGCCGACGATCACGGCCGCGACATGACCCACAAGGGCGAACTGGGGTTGGACAAGGACGGCAAGATTCTCGGCCTGCGCATCACCGGCACGGCGGCAATGGGTGGCTATCTGTCGCTTTATGCCCCCTTCATCCCCACCGTCGCGGGCGGGCGCATCTTCGGCGGCGTCTATAG
>DATATP010000216.1:0-2479 GCA_036268715.1 Rhizomicrobium sp.
ACTGGCCCACCATTCCCCAGCTTTACGTCAAGGGCGAGTTTGTCGGCGGCGCCGACATTCTGCGCGAGATGTTTGAAAGCGGAGAGCTGAAGACCATGCTCGCCGACAAGGGCATCGCGCTGGAAAGCGCCTGATCTTTCCATCAATCGGAAATAAAAAAGCCCGCTCGTAAGAGCGGGCTTTTTGTTTGTCTTCGCCTCAGATCAGCGCGAGTAAAATTCGACGATCAGATGCGGCTCCATCTGCACCGCGAACGGCACGTCCGCCAGCTTGGGGGTGCGCAGCAGCTTGGCGGTCTTGCCTTCCGCCACTTCCAGATAGTCCGGGGTGTCGCGTTCCGCGCTCTTGGAGGCTTCCAGCACCAGCGCCATCTCGCGCGCCTTGGGCGACAGCTCGATCGTGTCGCTGTCCTTGACGTGATAGGAGGCGATGGTGACGCGGCGGCCATTGACCTTCACATGGCCATGGCTGACCAGCTGGCGCGCGGCGAACGGGGTGGGCACGAACTTGGAGCGGAACACCACCGTGTCGAGACGGGTCTCGAGCAGGCCGATCATGTTCTCGCCGGTGTCGCCGGGGCGGCGCGCGGCGTCGGTGTAATATTTGCGGAACTGCCGCTCGGTGATGTTGCCGTAATAGCCCTTGAGCTTCTGCTTGGCCTGCAGCTGGGTGCCATAGTCGGAAAGCTTCTTGGCGCGGCGCTGGCCGTGCTGGCCCGGACCGTAGGAGCGCTTGTTGACGGGGCTCTTGGGACGGCCCCAGAGATTTTCGCCGACGCGGCGGTCGAGCTTGTATTTGGAATTTATGCGCTTGCTCATCGGTCCTCGGAAGGTATTTGGTCACCGGCGAAGTGCCGGAAAGCGGCGCACTATATTCAGGGACTTCGGCGAGTCAAACGGTTGCAACTTATGGTTTAGTGTGCCATTTCTATATCAATATTTTCAATGGCTTATTCCGTTACGCACGCGCATCTGGGCACTGGTACAGTTTCGATTTTTCCAAGATTGCAGCCAGTTAGGACCGAGCCTGGGCTGCGCGGAGCATAGGAGCCTCCATGGCATTTGTGACAGGCGAAGTTATCCCAGACCCGCATAGTTCTCGCGGCTTTCACGTGGTTTTCAGGGCCGGCAATGAGACGATTGTCGAATGGACGGTCTATTCAGAACTCCTTGGGAAGGCCCAAATTATTGAAGGGCTGAAAGGGATGCGGAGTCGTTATGACGAGGAAGGGCGGGCCAGATAATGCCCAGCCGCATTCTGGTAATCGCTCTTTCTGCGTTGGCTCTCTCCGGCTGCGGGGCCAATTATCATTCCTGTCGCGGGGCACCGCCGTTACCCCGGTTCGCATGTTGCGGTAGATTGCGGTGCCGTTCGGTCTAGCTCCGACAGAGGGTTGCAGCCCTATTTCTCTTCAAATGGCGGCGCAACGGCACCCCAAACGGATCGGTGATGGCGACATCGTGAAGCTGATCGAAGATTGTGAGGCCAAAGATGAACCTTAAGCTTCTACGGTCAACGCTATGCCTACTCTCCGTAAGCGCGCTGTTCGTTGATGGAGCAGTTGCTCAATCAGGCGGCGCCGCGGCCGCCAGGGCCAAGTTCGCCAACGACTACAATGCCGGCAAATGGCGCGATGCGATCGCCGACGCCGATATGTTGAAGAAGGCCGGCGCTCTCGACGCACAGAATCAGCTGATAATCGGTCAGGCCTATTACAAGGCGGGCGATTTTGCCGGCTGCGTGAAATACGCCAAGACCCTTAATTCCGATGTCGCGCACGAGCTGCAGGCCCGTTGCGCCTATGAAGTGGCAAAGGCCCCACAACCCTAGGTCAAACTGCACCAGCGCCATGCGGAGGGCACCGATACAGCTTGAATTTTGGACATCATGGCTGCCGCAGCAATATCAGATAGAAGACTGCAAACGCCAAGATGATGGCGACATTGACCAGGAGCCGCTGCCAGAACAGGCCCCTTAAAAACGCGAAATCCACCCCGACAATGAGGGCCACCATTGCCAGGACGTAAACAGCGATAACTGCTTGCCTGCTCATTCCACTTAGAACTCGATTTGAGGATATTGGCTCCATGCCCAAAGTATCCCAAGGCCAGAAGCGCGCGCGGGCCGGATCCGAAAATCGGCTACAATCCTGCCCGGATCAATTCAGCGGTCCTGTCCCCCGCCATGGCTGCGCGCCTTACCGAGCGGCTTTGGGACATTGACTGCTGCTGAATCCCGCACCGAGGGCCCTGCTACAGTTTGGCTGAATCCTGAGATTGCGGGGGGATGTGGGTAGGGATAGGGTCCGCCCATGAGTTACAGAATCCAATATTTCCACGACGGAAAGTTCATCGACACGTTCATGGGGAGCAAGTCCCTGCCCGAAACCCACGCCAGCGCGATTGCCGGACTGGTCCTTCACGGAGCCACCAGCGCTGATATCCTGGACATGAACAACAAGGATAAAGTGGTCGCGAAG
>DATATP010000217.1:0-3280 GCA_036268715.1 Rhizomicrobium sp.
TGTGTCGGCGGGACACAGCCTTCCGAGTGGAGCGATGCGAGACTGACGGGCCTCGCGCGGATTGTGCTGTTGTTCGATGGCCGCGATAGCGCGATGCTGGCGACCGCCCGAGCCGCCTGGAAAGAGGCGCGCGCCGCCGGACATGATGTGACCTATTGGAAGGAAACCCCTTCCGGAAAATTCGAAAAGCAAAACTGACGCGTCAGAAAGAGGCTTATGTGGGTTTTTTCAATCTCGGTTTCGGCACGATTTTCCTGATCGACCTGGCTTTCGCCTGGCATATCATCCGCACCGGCCGCTCGCCTTTCTGGATCGCGATCGTCGGATTTCTCGGCCCCATCGGCTGGGGCCTCTATATCTTCCTTTCGGTCCTGCCCGAGGCCGCCGGCTCTCAGTCGGCCCGTCGCTTCGCCGACAATTTTGCCAGTGCTGCCGATCCGAGCCGGGGCTATCGCGAGAAACTGCGCGACGTCGAGCAGGTAGGCTCGGCCGATTCCAAACGCGCTTTGGCGGAGGAGTGCATTCGCATGGGCCGTTTCGCCGACGCCGTGGAGCTTTATGAAAGCGCGATGCAAGGTCCGATCGGGCAGGACGATGTCACGCTCATCAAGGGCCTGGCGCGGGCGAAGATGCTGTCGGGTGACGGAGCGGCGGCGGAAAGCCTGTTTCTGAAGCTGAAAGCATTGGACCCCAATGCTTTCGATGCCGACGCCGAACTGGACTATGCGCGCGCGCTGGTATTGCAAGGCAAGAACGAGGCCGCGCTGCGCCAATATGAGCAGGTGGTGAGCCGCTATCCCGGCGAAGAGGCGCGCTGCCGCTTCGGCCTGCTATTGGAAAGCATGGGCCAGCAGGAGCGCGCCCAGGCGTTGTTCCGGGAAATCCTCAAATCGGTCAAGGGCGCGCCAAGTTATTATCGCCGCCGTCAACGCGAATGGGCCGGCATTGCGCGCCAGCATCTCCGATAAAGCCGCCGAGAGCTTTATGGTTTGCCGGCGCACTTCCTGGCGATCAGCCTCGCCAGTGCGGCGGTCTGGCGATGCCATTGCCGTGCCGGGACCGCAGGATACCCCGCCACAATCTCGCCCGCCGCAACATCGCGCATCACGCCACTCTTGCCGGCGATCTTGGCGCCGTCGCCGATGGTCAGATGATCGCTGATCGATACCGCTCCGCCCACCATCACGCGGTCGCCGATGGTTGTGGACCCCGCGACTCCTGCCTGGCCGGCGAACACACAGGCTTTGCCGATACGAACATTGTGGCCGATCTGGACCAGGTTATCGAGCGCGGTCTTCTCCCCGATCACCGTGTCGCCCAGACACCCGCGATCGATGGAGCAATTGCTGCCGATCTCCACCTGATCGCCGATCAGGACACGCCCAAGCTGAGACACTTTCACCAGTCCATTGGCGCAAGGCACGAAACCGAAGCCTTCGCCGCCGATGCTCACATTGCTGCCGATGGTAACCCCCTTGCCGATCAGGGCGTGGCTGATGCTGCTGTTGGCGCCGATGCTGGAGCCCTCGCTGATGGTCACCGCGGCATCGATCACAGCATTGGCGCCAATGCGGCAATGCGCCCCGATCACCACGTTCTCGCCGATCACCGCTCCGGCTGCGACCTCCACGCCTTCGCCGATCTCGGCGCTGCCAGCGATGCAGGCGCTGGGGTGAATCCGTCCGGTCGGCGCTCTGCCCGGATAAAATATCCGGCCGATCCGGGCGAACGCGGCGCGCGGATCGTCGGCCAGCAGCATGGCGCTGCCATTGTGCGGCAGGGAAGCCAGCTTTTCGGAGGTGACGATGGCGCTGGCGTAGCAGTGCGCGAAGGCATCGGCAAAAGCCGAGTCACAGAACAGTGCGACATCGCCGTCCCCGGCATTGAAGAGGTCGGCTACGTCGCGGACCATGATGCCGGCTTCCTCGGGAGCGGCGAGCCGGGCTCCGGCTTGTTCGGCGATCCGCCCAAGGGCGAAAGGTCCATGGGCCTGAAAAAATCTCTTGTCCGACATCTCTCGCGCCGCCCCCAGGGCGAACCTATCACAATTGTCATCTTCCGCGAAAAGTTACGGCCTGTCCGATTGTTTAGCCGGTTAACCCTGACTTTTCTACCTTTGAGGCGATCCTGTGGCGCACATCCGTCAGGTTGCATCGAGTTCCATCAGCGCGGCGTCGTACTCTTCTTGCGCCGATAACCATTGGCTTTCCGCTGCGGCCAGTTTGCGCGCGGCATCGGCGCGTTTTTTGGAGACGGCACTTCCTTTGCCGGGATCGCGACTAAACAGTAGCGGATCGGCCAGGGCGCGGTCGAATTTCGCGATCTCGCCGGTCAGGGCGGCGACCTGGGATTCTGCCGCCTCCAACCGGTCCTTCAAGGGTCGCAGAGTCTGCCGGCGGCCCGCGCCGCTGCGGCGTTTTTCCTCCGGGCTGTGCCTGGCCTCCGCCTCCGGCCGCTCCGGGCTGCTGTCCGCGCTGAGCAGGAATCTGCGATAGTCCTCCAGATCGCCCTCGAACGGCTCGACCCTGCCGTTCGCCACCAGCAGCAGCCGCTCGGCGGTCGCCTCGATCAGGCGGCGGTCATGGCTGACCAGCACCACCGCGCCGTCGAAATCGTTGAGCGCGGTCAGAAGTTCGCTGCGTGCATCGATGTCGAGATGGTTGGTCGGCTCGTCCAGAATCAGCAGATTGGGCGAATCCAGTGTCGCCAGCGCCAGCATCAGACGCGCCCGCTCGCCGCCCGATAATTGGCCCACCCGGGTCAACGCCTTGTCGGCGGAAAAGCCGAAGCCGCCGAGTTGGCCGCGAATCTGCTCCATGGTGAGCCTGGGACGCAGCCGCGCCAGGGTTTCGATCGGTGTCAGCGAAACATCCAACTCTTCGGCCTGGTGCTGGGCGAAATAGCCGGTGACGAGTTTCCTCGCCCGCACGAATTCGCCGCCCATCGGCTCCAGCTTGCCGGCCAGCAGTTTCGCCAGGGTGGATTTGCCGTTGCCGTTCTTGCCCAGCAGCGCAATGCGATCGCCCGGATCGAAGCGGATGGACAGCTGCGATAGGACCGGTTTGCCGGATTCGTAACCGACACTGGCGCGATCCATGGTGATCAGCGGAGGGCTTGCTTGGGTCGCGGCAGGAATGCGAATGGGCGCGACATGTTCATCCACCGGAACCTCTGCGGTGGCCATCTTTGCCAGCATCTTCATGCGGCTCTGGGCTTGGCGCGCTTTGGACGCCTTGGCCTTGAAGCGGTCTACAAAGGCCTGCATGTGGGCGCGGGCTGC
>DATATP010000218.1:0-1687 GCA_036268715.1 Rhizomicrobium sp.
TCTCCGTCTTGCCGACCATCCCGCCCTCGATGCCGCCGCCAAAGCCCGCGCGCAGACCGGCGCGCCGGTGATCTGCCTCTACGCGCTGGACGAGGCCGGTGCACGGCCGCTGGGCGGCGCTGCGCGCTGGTGGCTGGCGCAGTCGTTGCGATCCCTGCAAGCAAGCCTTGCCGCGATCGGCTCGTCACTGGTGCTGCGCAAGAGCCCGGCGGCCAGGGTCATCGCCGACCTGGCGCGCGAGACCGGGGCCGCGGCGGTGTTCTGGAACGAGATTGCGCATGCGCCCGACCAGGCGGTGGCCGATCACGTCGTCGCCGAGCTTGAGGCGATCGGCATCGCCTCGCGCCGCTTTCCCGGCGATCTCCTGGTTTCGCCCGCGCATATTCGCACCAAAGAAGGCCGTGGCTTGCGGGTGTTCACGCCGTTCTGGAAGCGCGTGCTGGCACTGGGGCCACCGCCAGCGCCGCTGCCTGCGCCGAAAAAGCTCGGGTCTGCGCCGGGCATTCCCAGCGACCGGCTCGAAGACTGGCGTCTCGAACCAGGACGGCCCGACTGGGCCGGCGGTTTGCGCGAAACGTGGCGACCGGGCGAAAGGCCGGCGCAGGTCCGGCTCAAAGCATTCCTGAAGACGGGCCTCGCCGGCTATTCCACCGATCGCGACCGGCCCGACCGTGCCGGCACATCGGGCCTGTCTGCGCATTTGCGGTTCGGCGAACTGAGCCCGCGGCAGATCTGGCACGCCGCGCGTTTTGCCGCCGACGAGCGCCCGGAATTGTCAGGCGATGTGGAAAAATTCCTCAGCGAACTGGGCTGGCGCGAGTTCTGCCGCCACCTGCTGTTCGATGTACCCGACCTTGCGACCCGCAATCTGCAAGCCTCGTTCGATGCTTTTCCGTGGCAACGCGACGACAAGGCATTGGCCGCCTGGCAGCGCGGCCAGACCGGCTACCCCATCGTCGACGCCGGGATGCGCGAACTCTGGCACACCGGCGTGATGCACAACCGGGTGCGGATGGTGGTGGCCTCGTTCCTGGTCAAGCATCTGCTGATCGACTGGCGCGAGGGCGAGAAATGGTTTTGGGACACCCTGGTTGATGCCGATCCCGGCAGCAACCCCGCCAACTGGCAATGGGTCGCCGGTTCGGGCGCCGACGCGGCGCCTTATTTCCGCGTGTTCAATCCGATCCTGCAAGGCGAGAAGTTCGACCCCGATGGCGCCTATGTCCGCCGCTGGGTGCCGGAACTCACGGGCCTGCCCGACAAAATGATCCATCAGCCGTGGCGCGCTGCGCCGCTCGAACTTGCCAGCGCGGGCGTGGAACTTGGCAGGAATTATCCCCGGCCGATCGTCGACCACAGAGCTGGCCGTGAGCGCGCGCTCGCCGCTTACGCCAGGGTGCGCAGTGCTTGAATCGAACGCATCCGTTTGACGCAAGAAAAAATCCAGCTATCGTCATGCCTTCTTTAAACACTGGGGGACGATGACATGGACGACGATAAACCGGTTCTCGATCAGGTGACCGATGCGGTTAGCACCGCTGCGACCGCGACTGTGGAAGTCGCCAAGACGGCGGCGAAGAAGGTCCGCAGGGCCGCCAGGAAAGTCGCCAAGAAGGTGATGCCGAAGAAGGCCAAGAAGGCTGCGAAGAAGAGCGCCAAGAAAGCCAAAAAGTCCGCGAAGAAATCC
>DATATP010000219.1:0-6843 GCA_036268715.1 Rhizomicrobium sp.
GTCCTGCATCTCTTGCAGGTGTTCATGCGCGCCCTGCCAGAGTTCGGAGCTGATGCCGATATCGCTGCGGAACGGATATTGAAGCTCGAACAGGAGGACGAGGATCGAGGCAATCATCGTCACTACGGTCGAGGTCATCAAAAGATGCGTGCGCGGATTGCGCAATCCGAACAGCCAGCAGAAGCACACGATGCAGCCCTCTTCGATCGAAAGCACAAGCCATTCGAACCAGGAGACCCCCATTCTTTGCGATGCGCCCCTAACGTGGCCAGCGACGGCGCATTAAAGCCCATGTGCGACCGTGGTGTCCCCAACGTCTGTGCCTATTAGGTTCACAACGTCACGATATTCAAAGATGCTCTCTGTGCCGACCATACCGGGCAGACGATTTTTACACTTTCTTTAAATCCGGGTGCGCTGCAAGGGCTGCGATCTCAGCCTGTTCGAGCTTCTCGCGCTTGATAGTGCATGTGCCAACCGCAATGTAGGCGGTCTGCTGCTCAATCTCGGCTAGTCTGCTCCATTTGCGCAAACATTGCGCTAGAGAGCCGACGCAGAAGATGCGCTTGCCTCCAACCAGAGACGCCTCTGAATACCAAGCTATGTCTGTCATATTCTCCACCACCAACTGCGCCGGCGACTATAGCTCGTGCCCGTAACGCAGCGGTAAATATCTTACCCACCGATCGCATGCCCGCATTTCAGGCGTACAAATATTGGCCAAAGTAGCTGGGCGAGGACGCCGCCACCGCGGCCGAATCGAAGGCGATGCTCAGGGGGGTCGAGGGCGTGGAGCTGGCAAATGACCAGGGAATAGCGCGCGGTCGATCCAACGCAGAAGCGGGAAAAGTGGACCACGAGCGATCCGCCGGGCTGCTTTGACGGCCATCCGTGACGCCCCGAATGCGGGGGAATTTGGCCCATCTGGAACGAAGCAAGAAGGTATCCAAACAGGGAAGTGGAAAGGCCGTGCTATGGTCAATCCATGGACGAAATCGAAATCTGGCGGGCGGCCAAGCAAATGATCGAGCTACATGGCCCCGATGCAAAGTCGGCGGCACTGGCCCGGGCTGTCACCATGCGTGGCCAGGGTAGCGAGGACGGTTTTCATGTCTGGAATCACATTGCCGCCCGTATAGCCGATTTAGGCCGTCAGAAGCCAAGCCCTAGCGAAACCTTGGATTAACGCGATCAGGGCGGGCCATTGTGACCCCGAAGCCGAGTATGATCCCTGCAACTAAGAGATGCCACGAACGGCGTGCCCGGCCGTTAAGAGGGAATGGCGAGCGACCAGGAAAAATATGAAAATTATCTCAATCGCGCCGAGGAACTTCGTGCGGTTGGCGAAACGATGAAAAGCCCTGAAACGCGCGAGACCATGTTCCGGATGGCGGACGACTACGTCAAAATGGCTGAAAGAATAAAAACGAAGCTGCCTTAACGTGCCGCTGCCAATACCCGCTGAATCGGCTGGCAACTTATCGCAGCCGCTCCGGCCGCCGGGGCATAAAAAGCCCGGCGTCGGGGGCTGGGCGCCGAGCTAAAGTGAGAGCAGCGGCCCTTCCAAGCCACGATTGACCATACCGCTATAGGCGGCAACGAGAAGTCCCCGTCGGGGAGGCAGGGCACGCAGCAATGGTCAGGAGGTCAGCTTGGTCTCGGTGGCAATGAGACGATGAACCGGGGCTGACCGAATACCTTCGACGTGATGGCGACCTGGCGCGCACGCCCGGTCCGGAAGATATCGTGCATGAGCCCTATCACATCCGCTCGCCGGGAATGTTCCCGCCGGCCAGTGGGATTATGCCAAGCAATTGTTTGGCTAGTATGTTCTTGAGCGCCTCTTCCATTGCAGAGACATCGATAACGCCAGTCTCGAAAGCATCATCAGTTCTGTCCGCTTGCTGAGGAATCGTAGGGCTCCCCGGCAGCATAAGCCGCATCTCGGTACAGAGAACCAGATACGATACCGCACGGTTCGTTCGGCCGTTTCCGTCCTCGAACGGATGGACCCAGTTCAGACGCCACATCACGTAGGCTAAAGAAGGGTGTCCGATCCAAGATTAGAGATTTGTCCGGCGGACGGACGTCAGGGGGAGGACGCCTCGGCGTGGGAGCGTTGTCTCATCTCCTGAAGAACCGCTTCTATATCGGCGAGATTGTCTATCGCGGTGAAGCTCATGCTGGGGAGCATGAACCTATCGTGGATCGCTCCGTGTTCGAAGAGGTCCAGGCAAAGCTCGCGAGCAACAATGTGGAGCGTCAGTTGAAGCTGAAAGGATCGCTTTCACTTCTTGCCGGCCGCATTTACGATGACCGCGGCAATTGCATGTCGCCGTCGCACACGGTCAAGGATGGTGTCCGGTATCGTTATTATGTTTCAAACGCCATTCAGCAGAAGCGGGATAGTGATGTCGGCTCAGTGCCGCGCGTGCGGGCCCCAGAAATGGAAAAACTCGTTATCAATGCGGTTGGGGAATTTTGCCGGCAAAAAACTGGAACCGCCGAGCAAACCCAGGGTGACCTGCTGGCTCGGTTATTGCGTGTTGTCATAACGCCGACCGGAATTAGGGTTCACATTGCTGACTCTGCTTCGGAACTGCCAGCGCCGAATTCCGGCCAAGATGCTACTCTCGGTATGTTTGGCCAGGAGCCGGCTGTCGTATTGGTGCCATGGGAGCCTGAGAAATTCTTTGCCGTAAAGGGCATCGTTCTGGATCCACCAGAAACGGTAGCAGCATTAAAGCCCGAGAACCGCGATACGATACTTCGGGCAATTTCCAAGGCGCGGGTGTGGCTAGACGAACTCGTTCAGGAACAGGCCTCGGTCGCCCAAATCGCCAAGCGAGAGGGCAAAATAGAGCGGCATATTCGCCTGCTGTTGCCCTTGGCGTTCGTCTCGCCAGGGCTGGTAAGGGCAATTGCGTGTGGATCGGCGCCCGCTCATTTGACCGTCACTGGCCTTGCGAAACGCGTGCCCTATTTCTGGGCAGGGACAGAGGATGCCCCGTTGGCGCCAGAAGCAGCCCGTCCCGCTTAGGCCGCCACCACGCCCTCAAGTCTCCGCCCTTCTCGAAACGGTCTCGACACCTACCCAAACGAAATTCCGGAAATTGAATATTTCGGACCGGAGACGTCGGGCCTAAAACGCGAGTTTCAGCCGGACGAACATGCGCTTTCCCGGGCTCCTCTCGGGAAACGGTTAGCTAACCGCCGGGAAAGCCGGGGCTATCGGGAAAACCCGGTACAGCCGGTCCGAGACCGGACTGTGTGGCTGGGGCGGGAGGGATCGAACCTCCGTATGCCGGAATCAAAATCCGGTGCCTTACCGCTTGGCGACGCCCCAATAAGGACGCCTCCTATATCCCGCCCCCGGCAGGGCCGCAAACGTAAGAAGCCCGAGAATTTAAGGATTTGCCAGCCGGTTGCGGGTGCATGGGGCCATGGCTATAAGGGCCCTCCCGGGGGCGGGATATTCCTGCCAACATTTTGACCGGAGAGTAGCTCAGCCTGGTAGAGCACCACGTTCGGGACGTGGGGGCCGGAGGTTCGAATCCTCTCTCTCCGACCAATTGCTTTGTCATAGTATAGAATTCGGGGTGGGGTACGCGCGATCGGGGGGCCATCATGACCGAATTTCTTTTGCTGCTGCACATTTTGCTTTTCATGTTTTCCTTCGCCCTTACCGCGGGCATCGCTTTCCTGACCAACCGGGTCGCGCGCGGCGGCGACGCCAAGACGATCTACGCCGTCTTCAGCGCCGCGCGACCGCTTTCGATGGCCGGCGGTATCGGATGGCTGCTGACCGCGGCGACAGGCGGTGCGCTCGCAGCCATCTATAGCTTCGACATGACCGCGCCTTGGCTACTCGGATCTTACGCGGCCTTCGCCGTGTTGATCATCGTCGGTTTTGCCATGCATGCCCCCTGGCAAGCCAAGGTGATCGCCGCATCCGCTTCGGCGGGGCCGGAGTTACAAACGGTGTTAAACGCGCCAGCGCACCGCATCGCCAATCTGCTAAGCGCGGCAAGTGTGCTTTGCCTGCTTTATCTGATGACGGCGCGGCCGGGATAATCCGTCTACCAAGTATTTTTCCGCCGACAATCATACTGATGTTTAACTTGGTGAAGGCACCGAAAGCAGCTTCCTTTTCGTTCTACCATCATGAAGGGGATTCACCTCGCTATTGCGCTGCAAGGCGCGGCCGCCATGTTTGTCGTTTTTTCTGCGGCCGCGAAGGCGGATTATCCGCAGCATGACTGGTCAGCCACCCTGTATGCCGGCCCTTCGACCACCAAATTCCTTGGTGCTGCGCTGCAAAATCTCAATCTCGAGCCGACCGGCGTGATGATTGGCTTGGCCGCGGACCGCCCCTTTCTGGATTTGGGATGGGATGTCTCGCTGGCTGGCGAAGGGCAAGTGACGCAATATCTGTTCGGCCATCGCGATACCAGCTTCGCCGCCGGACTAGGGTTTGAGGCCAATGCGCCGTTCGGCATCTCAGGGACGACCCTGTCCTTCTATGATGGCCCGTCCTATGCGCTCGATCCGCCTTACACGTCGATCGGCTATAGCAGGCATTTGTGGCCGTCCTGGCGGACAAAATTTCTGAATTATATCAGCCTGGAGTATGCCGTTTCGCTTTCGGAGTCCCACAAATGGGATGGCGTGTTCCGGCTCTATCACCGCTCCGGCGCATTCGGCTTATTTTCCGAAAGCGATGATGACGGATTGGCGGTCGGCTTGGGTATCCGGCACAATTTTTAGAATTTGCCGCGTTCATCGCGGCCGTTGGAGCTCCCGGACAGAATTCGGCAAAAAACAAACGTCATTGTGGATTCGTTTTTAGAGGTTCTGGACTGATTTTCGCCCTACCCTTGGCTTTAATTGACAGGGGGTTTTTCAGTGATCGTCGCAGTTTTCGCGTTGGCGTTGGCCGCACGCAGCCCGGCAATGGGAAGCGGACCAATGATGCCGATGCCTCAGCCGGGCCGCTGTACCGGAGGATTTTGCAGCGCCGCCCCCCAGCGGACAGGGCCCTCCCATCCCGTTCAGCCGCCTATGCAGCCGAGGGACGATTGTCCGGAGGGAACGGTCCCAAGCCATGTCAGGCCGCATACAGAGGACTGTCTTCCCGCCCATCCGCTTGGAGACCAAGTCTGGAACGGCCCTACGACCGGCGGTTAAAGCTAGGGATCAGATTAAAGCGGCTGCACGGCGTGCGGCACATCAATCATGCCTCCGCACCAAGCCCGGATTCCTGCGATAGCGGCCTATCCAAACAGAAATAATCCCCGTATGTATGTTGGCAAAATGGATCCGGGCTCTCGGGCACCGGATCGTGACTGACCGGGAGGATTAATGAAATTCGAGAAAACAGTATTGATTGCGCTTGGGCTGGTTTTGGCGGGCGGTACCGCCTGGTCCCAGGACGCGACTACGCCCGCGCGGGTCCGCAACAGAACGCCACAGACGAACTGGTGGTCTGAGGCCGGCGGCGAGAACGGTCCGTCCCGCACCGTCTGGGCGGCCCAGAAGAACCCGGAAACGCCTTATGGCAAGATCAACAAGCCGATCTGGCATATCGCCGACGTCTTGAAAGCGCACAAGGGCCAAGCGCGCTGGGAGCAGCGAGTGCTCCTGAACCGCGACTTCGACGGCCGCTATGTCCAGATGGCGCCGGGCGATAAGACCAAATGCATGTTCTATGCCGACGACCGCGCCTGGGGCTGGGTCTATAGCGGCCAGGTAAAGGTCACCATCGACGGCCAGGAGCCAAAAGTCCTGCCCAAGGGCTGGGTGTACAATGTGGCGCCACGTCTGTCCTCTTGCATGGAAACCGTCGGCAATGAGCCGGTGGTGATGTTCCGCATAACACCGGCGGGGCAGGAGCCGTCCTATCCGGAAAACGAACCGCCGACCCCTGTTCCCGGCTACACCTACATCAAGGCCCGCATCAACTCGACCGGCGGCTATGACTCATTCAACGTGCCGTTCTTCAATGTCGACGAATATGGCGCGTCGGACCGCAAGGGTGAGCGGTTCCTCTATGACGGCCACACATCTTCCAACCTGAACATCGGTCCGCCCATCACCCAATTCCCGCCGGATACCAGCTGGGGCCATTTCCACGAGAACATGCAGGAGGTCTGGCTGAATGTTTGGGGCAATGTCTGCGCGCGAATCTCGGGCGAGGGCATCGTGCATGGCGAATATGGCGACCTGATCAACGCCGATGAAGAACGCTGGCACCGCGCCACAAGCTGTCCCAACACCGGCAGAAGCATCCGCATGGCAATAACGCCGCGCAGCAAGGAAGGTCAGGTCCATTATTTCCAGACCGACCAGCCACCGGGGAATTGAGGCCGCTCATCGGCACGGCCATCCGCGCCGTGCCGAGTTTTGTTGGAAATACTTCAAATCAGGCGAGCGGAATGCGCTCGCCTGCATGTATCGATCCTGTCGGGCCGGGCGCGGCAAGGCGGACACGCCAGAAGGGAAGTCCTTCGCGCGATTCAGCTTCCAGGCTGCCCCCTATTACGCGTATGGGGCTTTATGCCTCCCACTCCAGTCTGTTGCGCACCACGTATTCCTGGCATTGGAACCACGCCTTGGGGGTAGTGCTCGATAGTGGCTACGCTGGATAATGACCATAACGTGGCCGACCAACCCCTCCCGCGCATGGCCGACGAAGACAGCTTGGGAACCGGGGCCGAACCCCTCCGTTCTGATATCTGGGCGTCGCAGGGTCCCAGTCGAGAAGGCAACCATGGATAGGCATTTTAACATTTCGCCGACACCGCGGCCGAAACGAAGCCAGAAGTTCTTGCACTTCAAACTTCG
>DATATP010000220.1:0-8154 GCA_036268715.1 Rhizomicrobium sp.
GGGTGCGCACCGTGTCGCCGGGGAAAATGTGCATCACCGGCGCCAGGCTCGGCGAATAGAAGGGGCGGAATGTCTTTGGACCATAATCGTGGGTTGCCGGTGCGGCGGGCCGCAGCGTCGGCCGCCTGCCGGTAATGGTGACCGGAAAGCGATCTTGTGTGTCGGCTCCCAGCAATGTGCCGCCGCCGGCCAGGGCCTCCCGGCCGGCTTTCAGCACCAGCTCGCCGCAATCCTTGGCACCGTTGCGGCACGCCAGATGCAATCCGTCCTGTTGCAGGACGCCTGTGAAGGTCAGGGGACCGAAGCTGGCATCGTAATGGCCGTCCGCTGCGGTGATTACCAACCGGCCGTCCTGCATCGGCAGGTAGAAATTCTTCTGGCCGAATTCCCGCACCGCGACCTCCCAGCGCCCGGTGAAGTCAGGAGCGGGAGCGGCAGCGACGGCGCAGGGGATTAGAAGGATGGCCGCGCAAATAGCCTTCATGGCGTGATCCCCCAGTGAATTGTTTGTACTATAGGCGAGGCCATGCCGGCTGGGAATGCCAACCATTCCGTAAGCGGGGCTCGTATCAGCCTCACCCGATCCCTATCTGGTTTCCATTCATCGAGGGGTCCACCATGTTGTCCATTCCCGCACTTGATGCACTTGTGCTGTCCGGCCTGTTCGGGAGCTTTGGCCTATGGCAACTCGCCGGGCCAAGCGGCCTGCGGCGGGTCTACAAGCGCTGGCGATTTCCGGCCGGGGCGCATCGGGTGATCGGTCTGATGGCGATGATCGTCGCGGCCTTCCTGGCCGATCCCATCACCCGTATCTGGGGCGTGGCCCTTGGCGCGCTGATAACTTTTGTCGCGGAGGTGACCCTGCTCAATCATCGCAAATACGCGCTGTCGGTTCCGGGAATGCTGGTGATGGCGGCCCTGGTGCCCGCAACTCTGTCGGGGCCGCTCGGCTAGTGTCCGGCATTAGTGCCGATTCATTTCGATCAGCACGACTCCGGCTGCAATGAAAAGGCCGCCCGCGCCTTTGCGGGCCAGGCTGCCCATGGCCAGATTCTCCCGGCCCAGGCGCGGAAAAAACAGGGTCAAAAGAATACCGAACGCGAATACGAAAAAGGTCGTGCTGGACGAGATGGCCGAAACCAGCGCCACCGGCGCCAGCAGCGAGGCATAACGCACACCCAGACCGCCGCCCAGATTGATCAACTCATTGGCGGCATTGACGCCGATCACCGCGCCGGGATTGCTGCGGAAGAGTCTGACGAATTGGCTGCGATAGCGCGGCAGCGCCAGGATCGCCCCACCGAACAACCCTTCGCCGACGAAATTCCAGAAGGTCGTGCCCCAGAATTCGTCATGCACCGCGAACATCTTGAACACCACATTCGACAGCGCCAGCACAAAGGTCGCACCCAGCATCTGCGTGACTAGGGGCAACTTGAAATGACCGAAATGGAATTTCCTGTCCAGGGCCAGCACCAGCGCGCCCAGCCCCATCAGCACGCCGCCGCTCGCCTGTTCCCATCCCAGGGTCTCGTGCAGGAACAGATAGCCGAGCAGGAAGGTGAACAGGATGTTGGCCTGGAACAGCGGCGCCACCACCGAAGCTTCCTCGCTCTGGATCGCCCGCAGATAGAACAGCATCGCCCCCATATAGAGGACGCCTGAAGCCGTCATGACGGCGATGCTGAGAGCCGGCAAGGCGACAACGCGTGGCTGCAATTCCCAGATCACCGGCAGCGCCAACAATCCGAGCAGAGCCGTGAACACCATCAGCACGGCGGTGTCGCTGTGCCGGAAGTACCGGTCGACCAGATATTTATCGATATGGGTGGAGACGCCCCACAGCACAGGCCCGCTGAAGGCGTAGACAAGCCACATGCCGGGTCGATGCGGCCTCTACTCGGCCGCCATCTTCATCGCGCGCCGGTCGCGCCGGGCGAGCCGGGCGAGCAGGTAATCCACATCGGCCCGGGTTTCCGGCGTAAAGGCAGGCGCCGGCTTGCGCATCACCGCCGTTGCCAGAACGCCGCGCCGCTGTAGCACATATTTGCGCACCGCCAGACCGATACCCGGCTGTTGATCATAGCGCAGCAGCGGTAAATGGGCATCGAACAGATCGTGCGCCTCGTCGCGCTTGCCCGCCTTGGACAGTTTGACGGTCTCCACCAGCATGTCCGGGAAGGCATAACCGGTATTGGCGCCGTCGACGCCGCGATCCAGTTCGAAATCCAGGAACACGCCATTGTTGCCGACCAGGATCGAGACGGGACGCATGGAGCCGTCGCGTTCCCAGCCGCGCAAGGTGGTGATCTTGTCGAGACCCGGCCAATCCTCATGCTTGATGACGGCGAGGGAGGGATTTTCTGTCACCACTCTGCGCACCACGCCGGCTGTCATGGTGACGCCGGTCGATTGCGGATAGTCCTGCAGCACCCAGGGCACATCGGTGCCGATCGCTTCCACCGCATTGCGGAAATAGGCGGCGATGGAATCGTCTGTCTTCAGGCCGGCTCCCGGCGCGATCATCACCCCGGCGGCGCCCAGATCCATCACCTTGGCGGTGAGGGAACGAATCGCCGCAAATCCCGGCGCCGAGACGCCGACGATGATCTGCTTACCGTTCGCCCGCTTGATGACGCGGCTGGCGACAGCCAGCGCCTCTTCCGCATCCATCTTGGAGGCTTCGCCCAGCACGCCCAGCACCGTGAAGCCGTTGCAGCCGCACTCGAAATAGAAGTCGGTCATGCGATCGACGGAATTCCAGTCGATGGCGCCCCCCTCCAGAAACGGGGTCGGGGCGATGGAATAGACGCCGGAGGCGGTGTGGTCGAGCTTCACGGGATATCCTTTCGAGAATTGGTGGAAACTAGCAGCCAGGAACGTCCGCCTCAACCGTTATACCGGCGGCTTGCCGTCCCAGCGGCTGCCTTCCCATTTCGCCACGCTGGCCGCGGCGATGGCGGTGGCGACGGTGTTGGTGCAGGTGCGCCCCATATCGAGAAAATGGTCCACGCCCAGGATCAGCAACGCCCCCGCCTCGGGGAGGTGAAAATAGGGCAGCATCGCCACCACCACGACCAGCGAGGCGCGCGGCACGTTGGCGATACCCTTGCTGGCGACAAACACCAGGAACAGGAGCTGGGCGACCTGCGTATTGCTGAGCGGCACGTCATAGGCCTGAGAGATGAACAGCGCCGCGAAGGTGCAATAGCACATCGAGCCGATCAGGTTGAAGGAATAGCCCAGCGGCAGCACGAAGCTGGCGATGCGGTTTGGAACCCCGATCTGTTCCAGCTTGTAGAGCAGCACCGGGTACGCGGCTTCGGAACTGGTGGTGGCAAGCGCGATCAGTGCCGGCTCGCGCACCGCCTTCATCAACGTCCATTGCCGGGCTCCCCCCAGCACCGCCGCCCCCGCCGCAATGATGATCCCCCATAGCAGGGCCAGCGCGACATAAAAGCCGCCGACATAGGCGGCGTATTTCGCCACCACTTCGGTGCCCTGTTCGGTCAGCGCCACGCCCACAGCGGCGAACACCGCGACAGGCGCGAGATTCATCACGAAGGCCGCCATCTTCAGCATCAGATTGGTGAGCGTCTCGGCGAGATGCAGCAATTCCTTGCCCGCTTCGCCCAACCGCGTCAGCGCGACACCGGCGAAAAGCGAGAACACCACAATCTGCAACACCTCATTGCGGGCCATCGCGTCCAGGATGGAATTCGGTACCAGATCGAGAAGAAAGCCGGACACGGTCATGGGCGGGGGCTTCAAGCCTTCCGCACCGGCGACCGCCACCGCCGACAGATGCAGTCCCGCTCCTGGCTGAAGAAACTCCACCATCGCGAGCCCGATCGCCATGGCCACCGCCGAGCCGGCGATGAACCAGGCGAGTGCCTTGAACGCCACCCGTCCCACTGCGCCTGAGTCCCCCATGCGGCCGATGCCCGAGACCAGGGTCGCCAGCACCAGCGGCGCAATCAGCATCTTGATAAGACGCAGGAAGATCTCACTGACAAGGCCGAGCGTTCCGGTGATGACAGAAAGAGCGGCGGGATCGTGCACCGTCCGATGGCAGAAGAGTCCGACCGCGGCGCCCAATATGGTTGCCAGGAATACCCACAAAGTCAGGCCTTTGCCCATCGGTGCTCCCCATGCCGGGTTTGTGAAACCGACCGGCTCTATGCCAACTCTAGCGACGGGTCGTGCTTCGCGCTATCGCTGTTTGCCGCCGCCAACCGATCGGAAGGGTTCAAGGCGTCACGGGCACGGACGGGCGCGGAATGGCCTTTCAATCGGATACGATTACATTAGGGTCCGTGTCATGCCTGCCGTGACTCCCACCCTTGACGATGTAAAGGCCGCTGCGGCGCGCATCGCGCCTTATGCCTTTGTCACGCCATTGATCGAGAATGCGGCGCTGAACGCACATATGGGCAAGCGTGTGTTGCTGAAGCTGGAGACCCTGCAGCGCACCGGCACATTTAAATTCCGGGGCGCCTGCAACCGCATCTTGATGATCCCCGAGGCGGAGCGCGGCCGCGGTGTGGTCGCCTTTTCTTCCGGCAATCACGCCCAGGCGGTGGCGGCGGTGGCGACACTATTCGGAATGAAGGCCACCATCGTGATGCCGGCCGACGCGCCGCGCGCCAAGATCGCGGCGACCCGCGATTTCGGCGCAGAGGTGGTGCTTTATGACCGGACCCGGCAATCCCGGGAGGAGATCGCCGCCGCGATTCAGGCCAAGACCGGCGCCACCCTGGTCAAGCCGTTCGACGATCCCGGTGTTGTCGCCGGTCAGGGCACGGCGGGGCTGGAGATTGCCGCGCAGGCGCGAGCCTTGGGCGCTGAGCCCGATTGCGCGCTGGCGCCCGCCTCGGGCGGGGGCCTGGTCAGCGGAATTGCACTCGCCTTGTCCGGCCCGCTGCCCGGCGCACGGGTGTTCAGCGTTGAGCCGGAGAATTTCGCCAGCATGAAGCTGTCGCTCGAGAAAGGCGAGAGAATCAACGCCCAGGCCAAGCCGCCGTCACAGGCTGATGCGCTGATGTCGCCGTTCGCCGGCGAAGTGCCTTTCGCGCTGGCGAAGACATACGTGGCGGGCGGGCTTGGCGTGACGGATGCGGAGCTGGACGTGGCAATGAGCTATGCAGCATGCCGGCTGAAGCTGGTCGTGGAGCCCGGCGGTTCGGCGGCACTGGCCGCACTGCTGGCCCGCAAGGCGCCAGCCGATAGCAAATGCACGGTGGTCGTGCTGTCCGGGGGCAATGCCGATTTCGAGACCGTGGCGGCAGCTTGTGCGCGGGTGCCGGAGCCGTAGTTCCGATAGTCTTGTTGTGTCCGAGCAGGCGCTTCGCTTTGCTGCACTGGCCGGGATGACAGGTTAATAAGTCGTCCGGCCGCCCGATGTGTCGAAGGTCGCGGCGGTGGAGAATGAGCATTCATCGCTCGCCAGCCAGCACACAAGCGCGGCGTTCTCGCTCGCCTCGCCCAACCGCTTCATGGGGATGCGCGAACGCATATAGTCGATATGGCTTTGCGGCACGTTCCGAAGAATCGGGCTTTCGAAGGTCGTCGGAGTCACTGCATTGACCAGGACGTTCCTGGTCGCCAGTTCCTTGCCCAGCGATTTGGTCAGTCCGATCACCGCCGCCTTGGAGGCAGAATAGGCAGACGCGTTGGGATTGCCCTCCTTGCCGGCCACCGAGGATATGTTGACGATGCGGCCATAACCTTTCTGCAGCATGTATGGCGCTACGAAACGGCAGCAATAGAACATGCCGTTGACATTGACGTCCATCACACGCTTCCAGCTCTCGATGGGAAATTCGATCAGCGGCACCGTGGCGCCGGTAATGCCGGCGCTGTTGATCAGGATGTCGATGCCACCCAGAGCCGCCCAGGTGGCCTTCGCCGCCTGTGCCACCGCATCGGGATCGGAAATGTCGAGCGCTTCGGTATGCACCGCGCCGGACGGGGTTTTCGCCTCTGCAAGCGCATCGGGATTGATGTCCCATAACGCCACTTTCGCGCCTTCGGCGGCAAGGCGCTTGGCGGTTTCCAGGCCAAGCCCTGAAGCTCCGCCGGTAACGATGGCGGCGCGGTCCTTGAAACGATCGGGAAACAAGTTGGTCTGCCTTTATTTGTAGGGAACGAGCGATGCGGCGACCGGGGTGCGCGGCGCGGTGCCTTTGTCGATCACATAGGTGATCGACAGGCGCGCCACGTCGTTCCCGATATTCTTGGCGTCATGCGGTGTTTCGCGTGGAATCACAAAACTGCCGCCACCATGCACCACTTCCGGCTTCTGGCCGGCGCGATAGACTTCCATTGTCCCACTGATCACCTCGCACATTTCCACGCCGTGATGGATATGGGGCCCGGCGCTGGCGCCCGGCTTGATGTCGCGGGTGAAGATCATCACGCTCTGGTCCTTGGATCCGGCCGGAACGTTATATGTTTGGTTGGAAGGCGAAGCCGGCACCGCCATCTGGCCGCCCGACTGGGCGAACGCCGCCCCACCGGCCGCAAAAAACAGCAAAGTCCCGACCAATCCTGCGCGCATTGTCCTGCTCCTTTTTTTGCCACCTTGGCCGATGCGGCACCCGCTGGCAAGCCGCAGCCGAAGCTTCGTCTCGCGCGTTATGCCAGGCGGGGAATCGTCCCGTCTCATTTTGCAGATTGATTGATGGCATTCTTTCGCACAAGCGCGGGAATTCTCGCCGCCGGTCTCGCTTTAGTATGTTTTGCCAGCCTAGGGCATGCCTGGGCCGCCACTGCCGCACACGGCATGGCACAGCATGGCGCCCCGGCCGGCAACGGCTCCAGCGGCAGCGGCAACGCCGAGGCCATTCTGGTCGCGGAAGTGGTGCTGCTGCTGGTGGTGGGCCGGCTGCTGGGCGAAGCAATGCAGCGCATCGGCCAGCCCGCGCTGATGGGCCAATTGCTGGCCGGAATTGTGCTGGGGCCGTCGTTATTCGGCTGGGTGTGGCCGGAGGCGCAGAAATTCCTTTTCCCGTCCGATCAGGCACAGAAGGGCATGATCGATGGCCTGTCACAGACCGGCATATTGATGCTGCTGCTGCTGACGGGAATGGAAACCGACTTGAAACTGGTGCGCAGGTCGGGATGGGCGGCGATGGCGATCTCGCTCTGCGGCATCGCCCTGCCCTTCCTGTGCGGCTTTTTGCTTGGGCAATATCTGCCGCAGTCGATTTTGCCGCAGACGGCAGGCGGACGGCTGGTGCCGTCGCTGTTCATCGGCACGGTCCTTTCGATCTCCTCCATCAAGATCGTTGCCATGGTGGTGCGGGAGATGAATTTCATGCGCCGCAATCTGGGTCAGATCATCGTCGCCACCGCGATCATGGAAGACACGGCAGGCTGGGTGATCATCGCCATTACTTTCGGCATCGCAGGCGGAGGGGGCGGCGGCGCGGGCGGCGTAGATTTGCTCAGCCTGGCCAAAACCGTGGCTGGAATCGTCTTGTTTCTCCTCTTTTGCTTCACGGCCGGGCGCTGGCTTGTGTTTACGGCGATCCGCTGGGCCAACGACACGTTCCGCAGCGAATTTGCCGTCATCACCATGATCCTGGTGATCATGGGTTTGGGGGCGCTGATCACCCAAATGTTGGGAGTCCGCACCGTGCTCGGGGCTTTCATGGCCGGCATTCTGATCGGCGAGTCGCCGATCCTGACCGACCATATCCAGCAACAGTTGCGTGGCATGATCACCGCCTTCTTCATGCCGATTTTCTTCGGCATGTCCGGGCTTTCGGCCGATCTCACAATCCTGAGAGACCCGAGCCTGGCGCTGCTGACGGCGGCTCTGATTCTGATCGCCAGTATCGGCAAATTCGCCGGGGCCTTCGCCGGCAGCATGATCGGCCGGCTGAGCTGGCGCGAAGGTGTCGCGCTGGGTTGTGCCATGAACGCGCGCGGCTCGACCGAGGTGATCGTTGCCTCGATCGGCCTGTCGATGGGGGCGCTCAGCCAAAATCTGTACACTATGATTGTCACCATGGCGGTCATCACCACCCTGGCGATGCCGCCGATGCTGCGAGCGGCACTGGCGCGCGTTCCGATGAGCGACGAAGAGAAGAAGCGCGTCGAGCGGGAGGCGCTGGATGAGGGCGCTTTCGTGCCCAACCTGGAGCGGCT
>DATATP010000221.1:0-16046 GCA_036268715.1 Rhizomicrobium sp.
CCATACAGGCTGGGCCGTTCTCGCTGTGGATGTGAACGCTGTTCTGACTCCGTCATGCTCTTTCGAGAGAAGTAAGGGGTGCTGCAAGTAAGCGGCTTTTGAATCAAAGACATCCAGTCTTTTTCACACGGAGGCAAAGCCGGTCCTATCTATTATGGCCATGAGCAATGCGATGACGATAGCGGCCGGCGGGTTGCAGACCGCGTTCGCGCAGTTCAATGGTGCCGCGTCCAAGCTGGTCGATGCGCAGCAACAGGACGGCGACACCGCCGGCCAGGTCGTCACCCTGAAGCAGGCCGAGGTCGGCACCAGGGCCGACCTCGCGGTGCTGAAGGTTGCCGAGGGGATGCAGAAATCCCTGCTCGATATCCTGGCCTAACCTTTAGACCGCCGCCCTGATTTTGTCCGCCAGATCGGTCTTTTCCCAGGAAAAGCCGCCTTCCGCATCCGGCTCACGGCCGAAATGGCCATAGGCGGAGGTGCGGGCATAGATCGGCTTGTTGAGGCCCAAATGCTCGCGGATGCCGCGGGGTTTCAGGCTCATCAACTGGGGCAGCACCGTTTCCAGCTTGGCCTCGTCCAGCTTGCCGGTCCCGTGGGTATCGACATAGACCGACAAGGGATCGGACACGCCAATCGCGTAGGCGATCTGGATGGTGCAGCGGTCGGCCAGGCCTGACGCCACCACGTTTTTCGCCAGATAGCGCGCCGCATAGGCGGCGGACCGGTCCACCTTGGTAGAATCCTTGCCGCTGAACGCGCCGCCGCCATGGGGAGCCGCCCCGCCATAGGTATCGACAATGATCTTCCGCCCCGTGAGGCCGCAATCGCCATCCGGGCCGCCCACCACGAAGGCCCCGGTCGGATTGACGTGCCAAACGGTGTTCTTGGTGATCCAGTCTGCCGGCAGGGTCTGGCGGATATAGGGTTCCACAACTTTCCGAACATCGTCCGAAGACATGTCGGGGTCCAGATGCTGGGTGGAAAGCACGATCTGGGTGGCTTCGACCGGAACACCGTTCGCATAACGCAAAGTGATCTGGCTCTTGGCATCGGGGCCGAGCTTGGGCTCGCGGCCGGACTTGCGCGCCTTGGCCAGGACTTCCAGGATCTTGTGGCTGTAGAACAGGGGTGCCGGCATCAGCGCCGGGGTTTCGCGGCAGGCATAGCCGAACATGATGCCCTGGTCGCCAGCGCCTTCATCCTTGTTGCCCGAGGCATCGACACCTTGCGCAATGTGCGGCGACTGGGCATGCAGCAGCACTTCGACCTGGGCGGTCTTCCAGTGAAAGCCCTCCTGCTCATAGCCGATATCCTTGATCGCGGCGCGGGCCACTTCCTCGACCTGGGCGGCGCCGACCCCCTTGGGGCCGCGGGTCTCGCCCGCGATAACGACCCGGTTGGTGGTGGCCAAGGTCTCGCAGGCGGCGCGGATGTCCCAGGGGCTCATCCCTTCCTTGGGACCTTCCCGGAAGAACAGGTCCACCACCTCGTCCGAAATTCGGTCGCACACCTTGTCGGGATGGCCTTCGGAGACGCTTTCGGAGGTGAAAAGATAATTCTGCCGCGCCATGACGAGTCCTTGGGAAGTTGGGCGCCCCTCTTTACAGGGAATCGGCGGGGGGTCAACAGGATATGCCGATTTCTGCATATGCTCTTCTGTAGAAGGCTGCAAACCGCGGGATTCATTGTTGGGATGGGCGCTGCTATAAGCGCCCAAATCGAAGGACCGCCTATGCGCACCGCCACCGTTGAACGCAAGACCCGCGAGACCGAGATCGCCGTCTCCATCGACCTGGATGGCACCGGGGAGAGCGACATCGATACCGGCATCGGCTTTCTGGACCATATGCTGGAGAGCTTCTCGCGCCATTCGATGATCGACCTGAAGGTGCGGGCGACCGGCGACCTGCATGTCGATTTCCACCACACCACCGAAGACACCGCGATCGTGATCGGCCAGGCGATCAAGAAGGCGCTGGGCGATTTTTCCGGCATCACCCGTTTCGGCTGGGCGCTGATCCCGATGGACGAGGCGCTGACCCGCGTCGCCATCGACATTTCCAACCGGCCTTATCTGATCTGGAAGGTCGCAATCCCCAAGCCGAAATTGGGCGAGATGGACACCGAACTGTTCAAGGAATGGTTTCAAGCTTTCGCCCAGCACGCCGGCGTGTGCCTGCATGTCGAAAATCTCTATGCCGACAACAGCCATCACATCGTCGAGACCTGCTTCAAGGGGCTGGCGCGCGCGCTGCGCATGGCGGTGGCACCGGATGAACGGTTGGATGGGGCGAGTCCATCGAGCAAGGGTTCGCTTTAAGGCGCAAATCTCACCATGGCCGGCCCGCGGGCCCGCCCATGGAGAGTGGGAGATGGTTTGATTTCTTCATCCACTGCCGCCGAAGTCGCGCGCGGGGTCAGCCGGCTCCTGCTGGAAGACGGCTATTCGCCGATCCTCGAATTCACCCTGCCCAATGGGCGGAGGCTGGATGTCGCCGCCATCGGGCCGGGCGGCGAAATGCTCGGCGTGGAGATCAAGGTCACGCTCGCCGATCTGAAGGGAGACGGCAAATGGCCGGAATATCTGGATTATTGCGACCTGTTCTATTTCGCCATCCCGCCGGATTTTCCGCCCGAGCATGTCCCACCGCAAACCGGGCTGATGGTGGCCGACCGTTATGGCGGGGAGATCGTCAAACAGGCGCAGGTGCAATCCCTCCATGCCAGCCGCCGCAAGGCGGTGACCATCGGCTTTGCCCGCGTCGCCGCCGAGCGGTTGTCACGGATGTCGGATGCCATCGCCTTGTCGCAAACTCCCAATCTGATCGTTCTCGAACCCGATGTTGACCAAAGCTGAAGCCCGCAAGATCGCGCTGTCGCTGGAGGGCGCCGAGGAGCGGCCCTATTTCAACAAGCCGTCCGTGTTCGTGGGCGAGGATTTCATCACCCGCGTGCATGACAAGGAAAGCGCGATGGTGCTGCCTGTAGCGGGCATCGAAATGCGCGACATGATGCTGGAGGCCGAGCCGGAGCTGTTTTACATCACCGCGCATTATCGGAATTTCCCCGTCCTGCTCGCGCGCCTGTCGGCTCTGGACCGCAAGACCTTGAAGGATTTGCTGGCGGCCCGGCTGCTGCGGGTCGCGCAGAAATCGGCTGCCAGGAAAAAACCCGCGAAACGGAAAAGCAAGACGGTCAGGCGCTGAGCAACGCAGGCTCGCCGGGTGATGCGCCCATGCTCGCCGCTGGTGCGTCCGCCCAGGCCTGACGGCTGGCTGTCCCAGAATGATGCGCCATTGCGCAAGGCGTCAGCGCGTTTCCCAGGACCGCCCTAACCGAACGCTAACGCCGGCTGGGTCAGACTGTGACCGCATCGCTTCGGACCGGACCATGGCGCGTCTTTCCCTTTCGTCATTGTCGCGTCCTTGCCGCGCCCGCGGGGATAGCCTTCTGCTCTTTGGCCCCGAATGGCTGGCGATCGGAGGCGTGACATTGCTGGATCTGCTTCTGGCGCCGCCGCTTCATTTCCATCTGCTGTTCACCTGGCGCAACGGCACGGCCGTGTGTGCCTTATTGGGCTTGGCCCTGCTGCTGCGTCTGGCCGGCCGCCACCGGGGCCGCCTCGTCCTGGAATATGTCGCACTCAGTTTGACGGCGGTGATGGCGCTGTGTGTTCTCACCTATTTGTCCCTAGCCGCGTCAGGGCCGCTGGCCGATGACCGGCTTCTTGCCTTCGACCGGATGCTGGGCTTCGACTGGCTGGCCGGATTCCGCCTGTTCGAAGCGCATCCGCAAGTGGCGGCGGTCCTCAAGCTCGTCTATCAAAGCCTGCCTTTCCAGTATTTCTATTGCGCGCTTCTGTTCGGCCTGATGGGGAACGGGACGCGCCTTCGCCAGCTTTTCTGGATGATCCTGATCGCGGGGCTCATCACCTGCGCGGGCGTCTGGCTGTTGCCTGCCTACGGCCCCTTCAAAATGTTCGGCCTGGAATCGCGCGGTCATTTCCTGCCCGACATGGAGCATCTGCGTACCGGCCGCGATCTCACTTTCGCCTTGGCGGAATTGACCGGTGTGATCTGTTTTCCCTCCTTCCACACCACCATGGCCATCGCCTATGCCTGGGCGTTTCGCGGGACCGGCCCGATCGGCCTGAGCGCGATGGGACTCAATCTCGTCATGCTGTTGGCTATTCCGTTCGTGGGCGGCCATTATCTGGTCGACATGATCGCGGGCGTGGCTCTGGCCTGCATTGCGGCGGTGACTTGGGCGCCGCGCCTGTGGCGGTCACGCGCGATGCTCGCCACACCGCAATCCCTGCCGCAAACGACCGGGACAGCACTGCTTTAGCGCGGACTGCGCTTGGCCAGGATGCGCTGCAAAGTGCGCCGATGCATATTCAGTCTTCGCGCCGTCTCCGACACGTTATGGCCGCACAATTCATAGACGCGCTGGATATGTTCCCAGCGCACCCGGTCGGCCGACATCGGATTCTCCGGTGGCTTGGGCTTGGAGCCCGGCGTCGCCATCAGGGCCGCGAGAATGTCGTCGGCGTCGGCAGGCTTGGGCAGATAGTCGATCGCGCCATATTTCACCGCCGCCACGGCGGTCGCGATATTGCCGAAGCCGGTCAGCACCACCACCCGGCTCTCGGGCCGGATCGTGTGCAAGGTCTCCACCACATCCAGCCCGTTGCCATCGTCCAGTTTGAGATCGACCACGGCATAGGCGGGCGGGGCTTCCTTGGCGCGGGTCTTGCCCTCCGCCACGGATTCGGCGATGGCGACGGCGAAACCTCGGGCTTCCATCGCCCGAGCGAGGCGCTCACGTAAAGGCCGGTCATCCTCGACCAGCAACAGGGTCTTGTCTTCCGTCATCCGCCCCGGACGTAAAGGGCTTTTGGCCGTGCGTCAATCGAGCCCAATTGCTAACATTTGAGATCATTCCATTGGCGGTGTCGGCGGTTCCCCGCCATCGATGACCCCGCGCGCCCAGCGCACCGCCACCCGCGCGCCGCCGCCAGGCGGATTGATTGCCGTGACCATCCCTCCGGTCTGTTCCAGAAGCACCTTGGCGATAAAAAAGCCCAGCCCCATGCCCTCATGTTCCAGCGGCCCTTGCGGCCCCATCTCCGTCTCTCCTAAAGCGTGATGGCCCGGCCGCGACGTGACATAAGGTTCCCCCAAGGCATCGAAGATTTCCGGCGCGAAGCCGGGGCCGTCATCCTCGACGTCGACATAAAGGCTGGCGGCGTCCCAGCGGGCCCGTACCCGCACCTCTGTGGCGGCGAAATCGGCGGCATTCTCGATGATGTTGCCAAGGCCGTGCAGCAGTTCCGGCGCCCGCCATACCTGGGGCACGAGATCATTTTCGGCCGGCGGCACCACAGTCACTTTGATGGCGATATCCTCGCCCCTGTGAGGCGCGGCGATATCGTCCAGCAGCGCCCCCAGCGGCAGGCGTGCGGTGGCGCCAATCAGGGCGCCCTGCGGATCGGCCAGCCGGGCGATGATGGCGCGGCAGCGTTCGGCCTGGGCCCGCAGCAGGCGTACATCCTCCACTTCGGCGGAATTTTCCGGCAGCCCCCGCTCCAATTCGCGCGCCACCACCGCGATGGTGCCGAGCGGAGTTCCCAATTCATGCGCGGCTGCGGTCGCCAAAGCGCCCAGCGCGGCCAACCGGTGTTCGCGCGAGAGGGCGAGCTGGGTCGCGGCCAGCCCCGCCGACATGCGGGCGGATTCGCTGGCGATGCGCCAGGCATAGACCGAAGTAAAGCCGATACCGATCACCAGAGCGGTCCAGATTCCGGCCTGATACAGCTCCGGCAACAGCAGCCTCTCGCCAGCCGGCCAGGGCAGAGGACGATGCACCATCGCGATCACCGACACCGCGGCAAAGGCGATGAAGGCCAGGATCATGGTATTGCCGAGATTGAGCGTCGCCGCCGCGATCACCACCGGCGCCACGAACATCAGGGCAAAGGGATTGGCGATACCGCCGGTCAGATAAAGCAGCACCGCGAGCTGCAGCACGTCGAAAGCGAGATAGAAAGTCGCCTCCCGGTTCGAAAGCCGCTGCGACGCCGGATAACGCAGCGCCAGCACGCTGTTGAGCGCGGCGCTAGCGGCGATAGCGGCGGCGCAATAGAGGATCGGCAGGCTGTAGCCCAGCGCGAAATAGACGATGAACAGCGCCGCCGACTGTCCCGCGATCGCGAGCCAGCGCAGATTCGACAGGGTGCGCAGCCGCACCCTGCTGCCGGTCATTGCCGAAAAGGCGGCCCGCGGCGCGCCTTTGGTTCCGTCTCGCGTCAAATTTACTTTTCCTCGAGGCCCGGCGGTATTAGAGCAGATGACATGTTGCGCACCAAGGAAGCCATCATCCCCTACCTGTTGCTCGTCGCCGCCATCGCGGGGGGCCTCCTATGGTACGAGAGCGCGCGCGTGCCAGGACTGGGCCAGGTTGTCGTGACCGGCAAGGCCGATGTCGGCGGCCCGTTCCATCTGATCGACCAGACAGGCAATTCCGTTTCGGATGCCAATTACCGCGGCCGTTATATGCTGATCTATTTCGGCTACACTTTTTGTCCGGATGTGTGCCCCACCACTTTGGGCGTGATGGCCGAAGCGCTGGACAAGCTCGGGACCTATGGCCGGCGGATCGTGCCGCTGTTCATCACGGTCGATCCCGCGCGCGATACCCCCAAAGTGATGGGCCAGTATGTGAAGGCGTTCGGGCCGCAATTCATCGGCCTCACCGGCAAACCGCAACAGATCGCCGCGGCGGAAAAGGAATACCGCGTCTATGCCGCCAAACAACCTTTGCCGGGTGGCGGCTATGCGATGAGCCATTCCAGCGTGATCTATCTGATGGGACCGGACGGCAAGCTAGTGACATTCTATGACGAGGCGATCTCGCCGGCCGATCTGGCCAAGGATTTGCGGCGGAAAATCTAAAGCTGCGGCAACGCCACCCCTGTCTGGGCGCAGGCCGCGATCAAAGTGTTGTGCATCAGGCAGACAATCGTCATCGCGCCGACACCGCCGGGCACAGGCGTAATCGCGCCGGCGATTTCCTTCGCCGGTTCGTAATCGACATCGCCGACCAGCCTTGTTTTGCCGCCGCCCGCATCGATGCGGTTGATCCCGACATCGATCACCGTCGCACCCGGCTTGATCCAATCTGCCTTGACGAAGTGCGGCCGGCCGATGGCGGCGACAAGGATGTCTGCGCGGCGCGCCAAAGCGGGCAGGTCGCGGCTTTTGGAATGCGCCATCGTCACCGTCGCGTTGGCCGCCAGCAGAAGCTGGGCCGCCGGCTTGCCGAACAGCAGCGAGCGGCCGATCACCAACACGTCCCGGCCCGCAATGTCGCCGACATATTCCTTCAGCAGCAGCATCACGCCCGCCGGCGTGCAGGATTTGAGGATCGCACGGCCCGACAGCAGCAGCCCGGCATTGATGGGTGTGAGGGCATCGACGTCCTTGGCGGGATCGAGCGCATCCAGAACCCTGGTCTCGTCGATATGCCCCGGGAGCGGCAACTGCACCAATATTCCGTGCACGGATTTATCGGCGCCGAGCTGGCGGACCCGCGCGATCAGTTCGGCTTCGGCCGCGTTGCCCGGCAATTCCACATGCACCGAGTTGAAGCCCAACGCTTCCGCCGTCTTGCGTTTGTTGCGGACATAGACTTCGGAGGCCGGATCGCTGCCCACCAGCACGGTGGCGAGGCCCGGCGTCAGGCCATGAGCGGATTTGAGGTGCTGGGTTTGCGCGGCGATCGTCTCGCGCAGCCTGGCGGCGCTGGCCTTGCCGTCGATGATCCTGGCGGTCATCGCCTCAGAGACCGTAGTGGAAGGACGACCATTCGATCGTGTATTGCAGGAACCAGATGATGACGAAGACGATGAGGGGTGACAGATCGAGGCCTCCCATCGGGGGGATCACCCGGCGGATCGGCCGGAACACCGGCTCGGTGAGAGCGATCAGGAATCTCAGCACTGCCCGCACGAAGTGATTGTTGGGATTGATCACATTGAAGGCGGCGAGCCAGCTGGCGATCACCGCCGCGACCACGATCCATTTGTAGAATTCCAGGATTTCGATCAACAGGGCGGCGACAGGGTTGAGCATGGGAACTGTTTAAAGTGGGAACCGGCTGGGCGCAAGAAAGGCCAGGAATCGCGCTCCGCTTGACGGCTCCCGTCCGCCTCCCTAAAAACCCCGGCTTGCCCTCACGGGCGCCGGTTCGGGGCTGTAGCTCAGTTGGGAGAGCGCCTCGTTCGCAATGAGGAGGCCAGCGGTTCGATTCCGCTCAGCTCCACCATCCGGCGTCGCGCAGCGACGAAGGATGCCCACCGAGCAATGGCGAGGTGGCCGAACCGAGTCCATATGGTTCCGAACCGCTCCTGAAGGGAGCCAACGGTTTCCCGGCCGTCTTAAAACCTGGTTTACCAATCTGCGGCACCTTTAGATGCCATGCGCCGGTCCCTGATTTTCCTGTCGGTTCTGCTCCTGTCCGCCTTGCCGGCCAAGGCGGCGGATGATGCCAAGACCAACCAGAAGGCGCCAGAGCATAAGGTGACTCAGTCGGAAAGCTACCTGACCTTGGATCCGATCTACACCCCCATCGTCGCGGACGACCGGCCGGCCGGCATGCTGATGGTTGGCATGGGGCTGGACGTGCCCAACGCAGCCTTGCGGGACGAGGTAAGCCGTTCCCTGCCGGTGCTGCGGGACGCCTATGTGCGCAACCTGCTGGCCTTCACCGTCGCCGCCGTCCATCTCGATACCCAGCCCGACGTCTCAGTGATCGCGGCACGGCTGCAGGCGGTGACCGATCGCGCCCTCAAGAAAAAGGGTGCGAAAGTGCTGCTTGCCCAAGTCGCGCTGCGAGCCACCGCCAAATAGTTGACCGGATTTCAGGCCCCCACGATCGCGCTGGTTGAGGCTTGGCTTGTATTGCTGTCGCTGCCGTCGCTGCTCGTGGGATCGGCGCTGCTTGCCGGGTCGCTGGCGGTTGAAGCGGTAGAGGTCGCAGAGTCGCTTTGTGGCGCGCCTCCATGATGGTGGTGATGGTGATGGGCGCCTTTTGTTCCGCCCGCTGCGGAGGCCTGTTGCGCTTGCGCTGACGGATCGCTGCTATCGCTGCCGTTCTGCAACAGGTTGAACAGGGCCTGGAGCGTCTGGGTGCTCAGGGTTACCGACCCGCTGGATGTTGCAGTGGTGCCGCCGTTTGCTGTGGTGGAGGAATCGGACGAGGTCGAATCGGATGTCGTCGCGGGGGTGGTGGTGCTCGCCGCTGTCGTCGTGCTGCCGGTGCTCTGCGCTTGCTGGATCATGTCGAACAGGGCTTGCAAGGTCTGGGTGCTGAGGGTGACGGTGCTGCTGCCGGTAAGATTGTTGCTGGCCGGAGTGGAAGAAGGCGATGCAACCGTTTCGGTTGAATTGTCGTCGGAATCGTCTTGCGAGGGATCGTAAAAAATGGATGAGGCCTGTTGGGCCGCGTAAAGCTGGCTGAGATAGCTTTGGGCCGTCCCGCCGACCGAAGCGATGGTCATGACTGATCTCCAAGATAAAGCGCCCGCGCCATTCGCAGAAGCTAATCAGACCAAGCAGACCTCATGCCGGTGTAATGTGGCCCTCGCTCGCGCCGGAACGGCGAGCAAAATGCGGTGAGCGAAGGATTAAGCACCCGGCAAAGCGTGGGTGACGGCAAAACCTGCCGGGCAGACAGCATTTTCGGGTGCCTGACGGAAGAATTACTCCGCGGCCACCATCGCTGGCGTCACCAGCCGCTTGCCGCCATTCAGCACCAACAGATATTTGATGCCTTCCTCGGCGATCTCGTCGCCGATCATGCGCGCACCTTCGGCGTGAAGCTCGGCCATATCGACATAAGCGGCATAGACCGGCTTGGTGCGTTCGGTGATGATGCCGGCATTGAGCAGGGTTTTTATCAGCACCCGGAACACATTGGTCGATTTCGACAACTCCTTGCGGATGAAGGTGTCGGTGATCGCCTCCATGAACGCCGCCTGGCACCATTGCGGGTCCAGGCCCACAGCACTGTAGATCCACCCTTTTTGCATTGGCGAGGAAAGATTGAACAGCAGAACCTGGAAGACCTGGGCTGCCCAATCCTCGACCAGTTCATGCTCAGCGGGCGATAGGAGCGGAATGGTGCGGTCGGCCCAGATCTTGCCGAATTTGTGGTGGAACGCCTCGTCCGTCATCACCAGTTGGCAAAGCCGGCGCAGCAGGGGATCGCGGCCTTCCTTGTACAGCATCGCAAAGGCGCCCATCGCGAGGCCCTCGATCAGCATCTGCATGCCGACAATTTTCTTCCAGACCAGGGGGGAAGACACCATCTCGTTCAGCAGCTCCGCCAGAGCCGGGCCCGCCGGCATCGGCTGGCCCCAGCGCGCCTTGATATATTGCGAGAAGGCGGTCACATGCCGTGCTTCTTCGCGGGTCTGGTTGGCGGCATATTCCTGGGCGCCCGGATCGCGCAGGATGTGGCAGAGCGAAGCCGACAAGGACAGTGCCCCCTGCTCGCCATGCAGGATGGAAGACATGGCCCACAGGATGTCGAGATTGGCGAGCTTGATCTTGCCCGCCTCGTCCAGCTTCCCGGCGATCGCGGTCTTGAGATCGGTGTTGAATTCAGGATTGACCAGGTACTCGCCGGTCAAATCGTATGGCGCGCTGAAATCGATATACTTCGGGTCCAGCGGGTCCCAGAAATGTTCGTGGCTCGCCGCGATGATCTTGTCGAATGCGCTGGAGCGATCGCCATAACGCTCCGGCTGAATCATGGCGGAAAAGTCGGACGGATCGACGGCATTATAGGCCGGATCCTTGGTGATGTTTTCCATGTCGCCCTCCATCCCCGCACACTCTATGTCGCGGCGCAAAAGAAACCAAGAAAATTGACGCGGACGTCACATAATCGTCGTACACACTATTGCATGTCGCGCAATCTGAGTCCGCGCGCAAAATTGACTCGCGCGTCAGGCACACTGGTAATAGTTTGAAGCGGTGGGGAAATCCTAGGTCTCACAATGGATTGGTCTAGACCGATGGGGGCCTGGCTGGCACCGCTGCTGCTTCTTGCGGCTGCCGTGTTCGTCGTCCTTTTCGACCCGTTCGGCATCGAATCCGCAGTAAGTAACCGCCTCTTCGATGCGTATCGGCGCAGTTTCCCTGCCATCTACTCCGAAAGCACCGAAATCCCGGTTCGGGCGCTCCAGATCGACTCCCAAAGCCTGGCCAGCAACGGCCCCTGGCCCTGGGACGAGGAAAAGTTAGCCAGCCTGACCGCCTCGCTTTATGCCTCCGGCGCCAAGCTTCTGGTGTTTGCGGTCCCCCTGGAGAGGGTCGATGCGGGACCTGCCGATATCCTGCCCAAGGTGTCCGCCGGACCGGGATTCGATGCCGCCCGCCAGGCCCTGGAATCGTTACCGGCGCCCGACGAGCTGCTCGCTGCGCGGTTTCGCGAACAGAAAACCGTGGTGCCGGTCACATTGGGGGTGAGCGGCGGGCGCAAGCCGCAGGTCAAGGCGCATTTCGTTTATCGCGGCCAGTTCGATCCTTATCGCGCCGCGCCCGGCTTCGACAGCGGTGCTGCCAGCACCACCAAGCTCGAGCAGGCGGCGACCGGGATCGGGGCGCGCAATCTGATCCCCGATGCCGATGGCCTGGTACGGCGCATGCCGCTGGTATTCCGGCTGGACGGCGTGTTGGTTCCGGGACTCGATGCCGAAGCCTTGCGGGTGCTTCAAAACCGCCCCGACATCACCATCGTCACCGACGAACGCGATCCGGTGACCTTCGTGCGCGGTGTCGGCATTGCGGGCCTGGAGACCGATGCCCATTTCATCCCCACCGCGCGGGACGGCAGCTTCCGGCTGCGTTACAATGCCGGCGGGTCCGAACGGCTGTTCCCGGCCAGCGCGCTGGGTGGACCGGAAGCGGGTTCGCTGCGTGGCGCGATTGTCGTCATCGGGCCGCCGGGAACGCAGGTCAAGACGCCGCTCGGCTTGATGAGCGAGGCGAGCGTGCTGGCGGAGGGACTGCAGGACCTGATCTCCGGCCAGGTGCTGCAACGCCCCGCTTACGCCCGTCTCGGCGAGGCGGTGTGGCTCGCTCTTTTGGGGGTCGCCACCATTCTGCTGCTGCTGCGCCATGGATTGGGCTGGGCCAGCGGACTGGCGCTGGCGGCGATCCTGATCGCCGGGTACGCCTCCTGGTTCCTCTATTTGGAGCATGGCATATTAATCGACGCCGCCTCGCCGGCGGCGGGACTGGTGCTGGTGCTGGTGGGCGCCGCCGTCGTCAATGTGCGCGAATTGCGTCTGAAGCGCGCCAGCCTGCGCATGGCCTTCTCCGATTCCCTGCCGCGCGCCACCATCGAGAAGATCGCGCGCCGGCCGACGCTGCTCAAGACCGATGGCGAAACCCGCAGCGTCACCTATCTGGTCTGTGGGGTGCGGGGACTGGCCGGACTGGCCGCCTCCTATCGCGACGATCCGGCCGGCTTCACCCGCATGACCAGCCAGGTGCTGACGCCTTTGATGGACCAGGCGCTGGTCCATGGCGGGACCATCGACCGGCTGACGGCTGATGGCTTCGCCGCCTTCTGGAACGCTCCGCTGAACGATCCCGATCACGCGACCCATGCCTGCGAGGCGGCGAATGGAATGAGCGTGATGTCGTCGCGGGTGAGTGAAGTCCTGGCGCAGCAACAGGGCGATGCCAAGCCGGCCACAGCAGTCGAGATCGGGGTCGGGATCGCCACCGGTAGCGTCATTGCCGGCGGCTTTGGCGGGCATGGCCGCATTGGTTACAGCGTGCATGGCGACACCGTGGCCCTGGCCGGCCGCATCCAGACGCTGTCGCCGCAATATGGGCCGGCCGTGATCGTGGCCGACGAGACCCGCCAACTCGCCGACCGCAGTTTCGCTTTCCTGGAGGTGGACTATATCGCCGCGGGCGCCGAGGACGCGCCGGTGCGGCTTTATGCGATGTTGGGCAATCCCGTGGTCCGCGCGTCGCCCAAATTCCGCGCCCTGGCCACCTTCCACGACCACATCTTCACGGCACTGCGCCAGCAACGCTGGGCGGAGGCGCGCGACCTGATCCAGCAGTGCCGCAAGCTTTCGGGCGCGAGCCAGAAGCTCTACGATCTGCATTTGAAGCGCATCGGCTATTTCGAGATCAATCCGCCGGGTCCATCCTGGGACGGAGCCTTCAGGCCTATCCTGGAATAACCGCCAATCCATAATTCGCCGCCGGCGCGCCGGTCAGCGCTGCCCACAATTGGTCGCCCCAGGAGAAATGCCACCATTCGTCGGGATGGCCGGCAAAGCCTTCTTCCATCATCAGCCAGTGCAACAGGCGACGGTTGGCGCGCGCTTCCTCGTCGGAAAAGGAAAAGAAATCTGGCGCAAGATTTTCAAACCTGTCGCGGTGCGCGAGTTCGGTCACATCGTCAAACAGCGAACCCATCCATAGCGGCTCGCCATCCTTCCAACGCAGGGTCAAATCGACCGCCGCCGCCGTGGCATGGGGCGCTGGCGAAGCCTCGTCATCGGTCGGTGCGGCCCAATAGCGTTCGACCTCGGCCGTTAACGCCGCGCCTTCCAGTTCCGATCCGCGCCGCTTCAATTCGCGCGGCATCCAGACATCGTGGAAATAGGCCTGGACCGCGCGCGGCCGCCAGGCATCGAACAGGAACAGCTCCAGTCCCGCTTGACCGGCCCGCGCATTCACATGGCCCAGCTTGTCGGCAACCGTCTGGCGCAGCCATAATTTGTCGGTCGCCCCCTCGATCGGTTGCCAATAGGGCGGATTGCGTGCGCCGGCATAGAAATTATCGCCCTCAAGGCCGGCGGCGCGCGCTTCGATCACCGCTTCGCCGAACAGAGAATTGCTGTGCGCAATTGGAATGCGCTTGCGGAATCCATCACGTGCGGCGCGCGCCGGCGCCTGGTCGCCGATGGGGCGCAGGCGCAATTCCGAAAGCGGGCCGAAAACAGTCATTCATGCTAGATTAGGGTGATGTATGCCGATCCTGAAAGCTATTTTCCGCGCGATTACCGGCAGGCGCGGCGGGCCTTCATCGAAGCGGCGCAGACGCGGGGCATCGACGTTATCAGCCGGGTGCACCCGGCCGCGCGCGGACCGGATGACAAACCGCTGTTTCTCGATACCGCCGCTCTGGGACCGCGTAACGCTGCGCGTGCGCTGCTGCTCCTTTCGGGCACAGACGGGTTGCAAGGCTGTTTCGGCTCGGGGGTGCAGACGGGGCTCTTGCGTGAAGGGTTGGCGCCGCCCGAAGGTGTGCGCATCGTGCTGGTGCATGCATTCGATCCTTACGGCTTTGCCTGGGGTCGGGCGCCCGAGATCGGCGATTTTGCCGGCTCGCGTCTTGGCTGGTCGCTGGCGATGCTGGACGCCATCCTGACCGAGGACCTTCGTGAAGTCCGAAAACTGGTGGCGATTGACCTTCGGACCGGATCAAGTGAATCGCGGGAGGAAATGTTCGCAGTCAGCGCGGCCCTGGAACGGATGTTCGCTTCCCGGGAGAGCTACCGGGTAGTGACCTCCACGGTGCTGAAGACCGCGACTTTGCCGGCATTGGGCAGTGGCTTTTCTCCCGACAACCCGGCATGGCGGCGAAGAGCCTATGGCCTGTCGCGCGATGCGGTGCTGGCGGGGTTGGCAACGCTTTAGATTTGCTACGGGCTGGGGTATAGCACGGGGCACGCGCCCGTAGCTCAGCTGGATAGAGTGCTGCCCTCCGAAGGCAGAGGTCACAGGTTCGAATCCTGTCGGGCGCGCCATTTCTATTTCGCTCATGCTCGCCGGAACCGGCTCGTTAACCGGACCGAAGGTTAAGCCATGGCATAGATCGGCCGCTGTCGTGGTCGATCCGAAATGAAAAGCAAACGCGCTCGATTTCCTTGGCAAGTGCTGCCGTTCGGGGTTTCTGTCCCGTTTGTGGCGCTTCTGGTGAGCGCCCCTTCATTCGGCTGGCGGTTGTCCTATTGGCCGGTCGTATCGTTGGAGGCGCTTGGGGCGCTGACCTTATTGGCCGCCCTCGCTACCGAACCGACCGAGGCGCCATAGCGATGCGGAATATCCTGGCCGCCCTCGCCCTTGTGACGCTCAGCGCCGCACCATCGCAAAGTCAGGTTATCAGACCGACCCTGGCACCCCCTCCCTGCATCGGGATCCATTGCTTGAACCGGGTCCGTGGGGCGACCACGTTGCAGTCGTCACAGCCAAACGTCCAACGGCTGCCCTGTCCACAGGGCACTGTCTATGACCAGCGCAAGGGCACGTGCCACGTTGTCTTCGGCGGATAAGCTCGAACGACTGCCCTTGAATGCTGTCACGCACTTACCTCTTCCCAACACGCCTTACGCCAGACCTGCCTCCGTGAAGGTCGACGTCCTTGCGCCAAAGCGGGCGCGCGGCGGGACTGGTGGCAAATTTGACGAAGGCTGCGGCATCGGTCGGATCGGACGAACGTGTTGAAACCGCGGCGGCATTGTCAAGGAACGCAGCACTCATCGTTTTTCTATACTTGTGACTGGATTTCTTCAATCGAGCCCCAAGGAGAGAAAGCTGTGTGATAGGAATGCGAGGCACGTCTTTTTTCCTGCTTGTAAATGGCGCCGATCGACCGGGCACCGCAAAGCAAAAGGAGTCCAGCAGATGCCGAAGAGATTCAAAATTGGCGATCATACAAGCTGGAATTCCGAGGCCGGTCGCGTGTCCGGCACTATCATCGCGATCCACACCAAAGACTTCGATTACAAGGGACATACCCACCATGCCTCGAAGGATGATCCCCAATATGAAATCAAAAGCGACAAGACCGACCATATTGCCGCTCACAAAGGAAGCGCTTTAACGCGCATCTCCAGATAAAGGCGCCGGGTGACATTTCCATTCTTTACCATCGGCCATTCCAACCGGAGCCTTGAGATCTTCAAGGCGCTGTTGCGCGAGGCCGATATCGCGTTGGTCGCGGAC
>DATATP010000222.1:0-2316 GCA_036268715.1 Rhizomicrobium sp.
CCGGCGCGCCCTTTATCAGGTGCCGATGCCGGACGGAAAGACTTCCACCGACAGCTACAAGTTGACCGTCCATATGGACGACGAGGGTCGCATCGATTCGGAAAGCTCCAGCACCGGTACGGGCGATTTCGCCACGCCGATGCGGCAATTGGGCGTCCTGTTGCAGGGCGACAATGGCAAGAAGCTTGCTCTCGCGCTGCTGCAGAAAAGCCGGACGCCCCTTGCCACCGGGGCCTTCATGGTGGAGCCCCCGGACGTCGAACGATCCCAGTACAAGATCTCCGCGACTTATGCCCCGCCGGGCCCCATGGAGCCACTCGCGGCAGGCACCAAATTCGAGCTTGGCGACAATCTGAAGCTGCTCAATCCCCTCGGCGACATTTTCTATGGCCCGGTGATGAACCCGAAATTCAAGGCCGCCGATCTCGTTCCTTGTTACAGCGGTCATTCGATCGACGATGAAACATTGGAATTTCCTTCCACCCGGCATCTGGACCGGCTGCCCGACGATGCAAACGTCCGCACGCAGCACATCACCTATAGCTCACACTGGTCCCAAACTCCGGGCAGCGTAAACGTGCACCGCGAGTTCGAAGCGCGGTTCGAGGAACCGCTCTGCAACGCCATGATTCGGGACGAAGTGCAGGCGGCGCTGGTTCGCATCCGCGCCGATGCCGCCGCGGCCAGTTTCGCGGTGCCTCGGAATTGATTTTGCCTCCGCTGGGCCCTTGGCGGTCGCGGAACTCTTTGTCATGATGGTGGCATGATCAGTGTCATCATCCCGACTTTGAATGCCGGACGCCCGCTGCCCCGCTGCTTCGACAGCCTGATCGGCGCCGCCGTGCGGGGAACGGTGCGGGAAGTGATCATCTCCGATGGGGGCTCTGGCGACGATACATTGATGATCGCTGACGCGGCGGGGGCGCACATTGCCCGCGGCGGACGCAGCCGGAGTGCGCAGCTTGTCGCCGGAATAGCGCTGGCGCGCTGCGATTGGCTGTTGTTTCTCCATCCCGCCACCGCACTGGAGACAGGCTGGGAGGCCGAGGCGGAATCCTTTATCCATCAGGCGCGGCCTGGCCGTCCCCGCGCCGCCGTGTTCCGGTTCGCGCGGGAGGAATTCGGCGGCAAGGCTCGGAGAGCAGAGTTGCGGGCCGCATGGCGGTCGGCGTTGGTCGGACTGCCTTATGGTGACCAGGGACTGTTGATCCCGCGGCGCCTCTACCAAAAGGTTGGCGGCTATCGTGCATTGCCGGCCATGGAGGACGCCGACATCGTCCGCCGCATCGGAAGGCGCAGGCTGGTGCAACTGCGGTCTCGGGCCATCAATTTGGCGCAGCCGCATGACAGCGCCGTTCGCGGCCTGGCGCTGACCTTGCTGCACGCCCTGCGCATACCCTCAAGAGTGCTGGCAAGATTTGATTGAAAATACGGCGAGGAGCTATTTCTCCATCAACCTCGGCATGATCTGCACGAAATTGCACGGTTTATGGCGGCTGTCGAGCTGGTGCTGCAGAATTCCGTCCCAGCCGTCTTTCACCGCGCCGGGAGACCCCGGCAAGGCGAACAGATAGGTGCCTTTCGCTACTCCGGCACAAGCCCGCGACTGGATGGTCGAGGTGCCGACTTTCTGGAAGGAAAGCTGGTGAAACAGGGCGGCAAAGCCATCAATTTCTTTCTCGAACACGCTTTTAAACGCTTCCACCGTCACGTCGCGCCCCGTCAAGCCGGTGCCCCCGCTGGAGATCACCACGTCGATGCGGGCATCCTCGATCCAGGTCCTGAGTTGGGACGCGATCTGTTTCTGGTCGTCGGGCACGATATTGCGGGCACAGACGATGTGTCCGGCATCTTCCACCCGTTTCGCCAAAATGTCGCCGGAGAGGTCATCGGCTTGTGTGCGCGTATCCGACACCGTCAACAGCGCGACATGGATTGGAACGAAAGCGATGCTCTCATCGATCGGCATTGCTGACTTTTATAACAGGGTTCGCCACCGAAGACGACTGGGTCGGCGGCGCGTTGTCCAACACCGGCCGGTAGATCGGCCAATCGCCACGTGCCGTCGCGTCCAGGCTGGCCGCGTCCCGGCCGAAGCGGCGGCGGTAGAGCCAATGGTAAAGCAACAGGCGCTTCACATAAGAACGGGTTTCGGCCACCGGTATGCTTTCCACGAACAGAAGCGGATCGTCCTTCCCAGCCTTGGTGGCGAGCCAGCGGGTCACGGCGAGCGGCCCGGCGTTATAGGCGCCGCCGATTTCCATCAGATTGCCGTTCAGCTCGGTCAGCAGTTGCTCGATATAGCGCTGGCCCACG
>DATATP010000223.1:0-5381 GCA_036268715.1 Rhizomicrobium sp.
CTGGGGGCTGGCTTGTCGTCACTTCCAGCGCCGTCCATGACGCGGGTTATCCTCTGCATCTTCGCTACGATCTCGTCTCTTTGCCTTTCAGCAACGGCATATTGTGGCGAGCCTTTTCCGGAGGCCAGTTCTGCTTCCCGCATGACCTCCTCGGCGCGCTTGCTGGCAAGGTTGAGTTTTTCGTACTCAAGCTGCTGTCTTGGTGTCAGAGGCTTTTGCATGAATCGCTTATAACAGGATTGTGCGCGTTTGAACCGCGCGGCGGCGATAAGGCGCAATTATCGTTGATCGCATCTCAGCCCGGAAAAGACCCGCTAAAGGCTGCGGTGGGTCAGGGGCGGTTTTCCCGTCTAGCGCGCACTGGCGAGCAGGAGCGAGGTTTCGGTCGCCGCGATTCCTTCGATCAGGCGGATGTGGTCGAGCGCATGACTGAACCCGGCCAGCGTATCGGTATTGATCTCCGCCACGAGATCCCAGCGGCCATTGGTGGTGTAGATGTGCTCTACTTCGGGAAAACCGCTCAACGCCCGGATCACCTTGGCGGATTTTTCGCCTTCAATGGCGACGCACATCACCGCCCGCACCCGGACGCCTTCGGCCTCCGGCGCGGTCTTGATGGTGAAGCCCCGGATGGTCCGGTCCGACAGCAGCCGCGCGATGCGGTTCTGCACCGTGCCGCGCGAGACCTTGAGCTTCTTGGCCAGGCTGGCAGCAGGCTCCCGCGCATTGGCGCGCAGCAGCGCCAATAGCCTGCGGTCGGTCTCGTCCATCATATCGCCACCCAAGCCTGTCAAAACGTCATAATTCTGGCAGATATTAGCAATCTGGGGACTTTTCGCTAGCGCCCGCCCGCGCTCTCATTTCTCCCGTGATTCCAGAGGCTTGGTAATGAGAGAAAAAGCCATATTCCTGATGACGGACGCCCGCCATTTCGGCGTCACCTATCAGATCAATCCCTGGATGCGGCCGGATGCCTGGCAGGCCGACCAGGGCGGATTGAAACAAGCGGCGCTGGCGAGCGCCGCCGCACTCCGCGCGGCGCTGGAACACATCGGCGCCAAGGCCGAGACCGTGCCCGCCGTGGCCGGCCTTCCCGACCTCGTTTTCCCCGCCAATGCCGCCATCGTGCTGGACGGCCGGGTACTGGTCGCCCGCTTCCGTCATCCCGAACGCCAGGGCGAGGAAAAGATTTTCCGCGCCGCTTTCCTGGGTCTCAAGGCGCGCGGGTTGGTGAATGACGTGATCGATCTGCCCGAAGGCGTGTTGCAGGAAGGCGCGGGCGACTGCATCTGGGACAAGGACCGAGGCTTCTTCTGGGCCGGCCATGGCCAGCGTTCCACCGCCAACTCGCTGTCGGTGATCGCCGACACCTTCGGGCAACCGGTGGTCGGGCTTGAACTCGCCACCGACCGTTTCTATCACCTCGACACCTGCTTCTGCCCGCTTTCGGGTGGCAAGCTGCTTTATTATCCGCCCGCCTTTACCGCCGAGGCGCTGGACACCATTCGTGCCCATGTGCGGCCTGAAGACCGTATCGAGGCGACGGACGAGGACGCCGAAGCCTTTTGCGTCAATGCCGTCAATATCGGCCGCGACATCGTGATGGCGAAAGCCCCCGCCGCGCTCAAGAAAAGGTTGAACGCGCTGGGTTATTCCGTCACGGAAGTGGATCTGGCGCCCTTCATCCTCTCTGGTGGCGGCGCCTATTGCATGACGCTGAGACTGAACCGGGAGAGTGGACCGCGCGCCATGATCCGCGCGGCGGAGTGAGGTGCTTGTGAATCATTTTACGCCCAGAGGTTTACAGAACGCCGGCGATTACATCGCCCGCGAGGCCGAATTCGGCGCCAGGAACTACAAGCCGCTGGACGTGGTGCTGAGCCGTGGCGAAGGCGTCTATGTCTGGGACGTGGACGGGCGGCGTTACCTGGATTGCCTGTCGGCCTATTCCGCCGTCAATCAGGGTCATTGCCATCCCCGCATCCTGGCGGCGATGACCGGGCAGGCATCGAAACTCACGCTCACCTCGCGCGCCTTCCGCAACGACCAGCTGGCGCCCTTCTATGAGGAGGTCTGCGCCCTCACCCGGGCGCACAAGATCCTGCCCATGAATTCCGGCGCCGAGGCGGTTGAAAGTGCGCTGAAACTGGCGCGCAAATGGGGCTACACCGTCAAGGGTGTGCCGCAAGGCCACGCCGAGATCATCGTCTGCGCTAACAATTTCCATGGCCGCACCATCACCATTGTGGGCTTCTCCAGCGATCCCGGCTCGCGTGAAGGTTTTGGCCCCTACGCCGCCGGCTTCAAGATGGTGCCGTTCGGCGAGGCGGCGGCGCTGGAAGCGGCGATCACGCCCAATACCGTCGCCTTCCTGGTCGAACCAATCCAGGGCGAGGCCGGGGTGATCATTCCGCCGGCCGGGTATCTCAAGACCGCGCGCGAACTTTGCACCCGTAACAATGTGCTGTTCATTCTGGACGAGATCCAGACCGGGCTCGGCCGCACCGGCAAATTGCTGGCGGAAGAGCATGAAGGCGTGGAAGCCGATCTCACCCTGATCGGCAAGGCGCTGTCGGGCGGCTTCTATCCGGTGTCGGCGGTGCTTTCCAATTCCGAGGCCATGAGTGTGCTCCATCCCGGCGAGCATGGCTCGACCTTCGGCGGCAATCCGCTGGCCTGCGCCGTCGCGCGCATGGCGCTGAAAGTGCTGGTCGAGGAAGGCATGATCGAGAATGCCGCCAGGATCGGCGAACGGCTCAAGCGCAATCTTTCCGGCATCCGCTCCGGCATGGTGCGGGAGGTGCGCGGGTTGGGCCTGATGCTGGCCGTGGAACTGGACCCCGCCGCGGGCGGCGCCCGCCGGGTGTGCGAAGAATTGGCGGCGCGTGGGCTGCTGGCCAAGGAAACCCACGACCATATCATTCGCATCGCTCCGCCCCTGGTCCTGACGGCGGACCAAGCCGACTGGATCGCGGAACAGTTCGCGGGGGTCCTTAAGTGACTGCAGCGCGCGCCGGCGCTTGCGCTATAAATGCGCCCATGCGCATCGACTGGGACCGGTTGGACGCCGGCAAATATCGCGACGAGCGCGAGGCCGTGGCGGCGCTTCTGGCGTCTGAGCCGCTGCCGCCCGCAATGCGCGCTTCCGTTGGAAAGGAAGCTGCCACGCTGGTGGCGAAGGCGCGGCGGATGGACCGCCGTCCCGGCATGGTCGAAAGCTTCCTGCAGGAATTCTCGCTCTCTACCCCCGAAGGCCTGGCGCTGATGGGTCTGGCGGAGGCCTTGCTGCGCACGCCGGATGCCGGCACGCGTGACAGGTTGATCGCGGAAAAAATTTCCGCCGCCGACTGGGCCTCGCATCTGGGCCAGTCCGACTCGCTTCTGGTCAATGCCTCGACCTGGGGCCTGATGCTCACCGGCCGGTTGATTGATGTGAGCGGGATGGACGATGGCGTCGGCACCATCCGCAGATTGGCGGCCAGAATGGGCGAGCCGATCGTGCGGACAGCGGTGGCGCAAGCCATGCGCATCATGGGCGAGCAATTCGTGCTGGGCCGCACCATCGAGGCGGCGATGGCGCGCGCCGCCAGGGATGGATCGGTCTGCTCCTTTGACATGCTGGGCGAGGGCGCCCGCACCGAGGCCGATGCCGACCGCTACGAAGCCGCCTATGCCCACGCCATCGCCGCCATCGGCAAAGTCTCCAAGGGTCCCGAACAAGCGCACGGCATTTCCGTGAAACTGTCGGCGCTATCGCCGCGCTATGAAGCGGTGAAGGAAACGCAGGTGTGGCAGGAGCTTTATCCGCGCCTGTCGCGGCTGGCGGTGATGGCGGCCAAGGCCGATATCAACTTCACCCTGGATGCCGAGGAAGCCGACCGGCTGGTGCTGTCGCTCAAATTGCTGGACCGGTTGGCACGGGAAAAGGCGCTGGGGACCTGGCGCGGATTGGGTCTGGCGGTGCAGGCCTATCAGAAACGGGCTCCGGAGGTGATCGCATCATTGGCGAGCCTGGCGGAGGATTCCGGCCGCCGCTTGATGGTGCGGCTGGTTAAGGGCGCGTACTGGGACAGCGAGATCAAGCGGGCGCAGGTGGCCGGCTATCCCGGCTATCCGGTCTTCACTACCAAGCCGGCCACCGATCTTTGCTATCTGGCCTGCGCCCGGCGGCTGATCGGGGCACATCCCCATCTCTATGCCCAGTTCGCCACCCACAATGCCCATACCTTGGCGGCGGTGCGGGCGATGGCCGAACATGCCGGGGTGACTGTCGAACATCAACGCCTGCATGGGATGGGCGAAACGCTCTATCGCGCGGCGGCGGATCAGTTCGGCCCGCTGTCGGTGCGGGTTTACGCCCCGGTGGGCGCGCATGAAGACCTTTTGCCTTATCTGGTGCGGCGATTGCTGGAGAACGGCGCGAATAGCAGCTTCGTGCATCTTCTGTTCGATGATGAAACACCGCCGCAGGAGGTAGCGCGCGATCCAATCACGGCGGTCGAAGCAAGTGGCGGCGTGCCCAATCCGCGCATTCCCAGCCCGCGCGATCTTTATGGCGACCGCCGCAACAGCGAGGGCGTGGATCTCAGCATCGCGCAGTCTCGCCGCGAGTTGGAAAGCGCATTGTCAAATTTGGACTGGCCCAGAAATGGCAGCAACGACGCCAGTAAGGGCGAGATCGACGCGGCGTTTGCAATTGCGGCCGAGACTCAGCCCGGCTGGGACGCGCGCGGCGGTTCGGCGCGCGCGGCAATCCTGCGCGCCATGGCGGACACGTTGGAGCAACATCGCGCGCGCCTCAGCGCGCTCTGCGTGCGCGAGGCGGGCAAGACCTGGAGCGACGGCATCGGCGAAGTGCGCGAGGCGGCGGACTTCTGCCGTTACTATGCGCTCCTGGCCGAGCGTCATTTCGCGGGAAGCGAGACTCTGAAAGGACCTGCAGGCGAGACCAATGCGTTGGAACTGCATGGCAGGGGCGTCTTCGCCTGCATCAGTCCGTGGAATTTCCCGCTTGCCATCTTCACCGGTCAGATCGCGGCGGCGCTGGCAGCCGGCAATGCCGTGATCGCCAAGCCGGCGGAGCAGACGCCGCTGATCGCGGCCGAAGCCGTGAGGCTGTTTCACCAGGTCGGCCTGCCGCCCGGGGTTCTGCATCTCCTGCCGGGGAAAGGCGAAACGGTGGGCGCGGCGCTGTGCACTCACCCCATGCTGGCCGGGATTGCCTTCACTGGCGGTACCGAGACCGCGCGCGCCATCAACCGCACGCTCGCGGCGCGAGAAGGCGCTCTTCTGCCTTTCATCGCCGAGACCGGCGGCCTCAATGCGATGTTCGTGGACACCACCGCTCAACGCGAGCAGGTGATCGACGATGTGCTTCTGTC
>DATATP010000224.1:0-9796 GCA_036268715.1 Rhizomicrobium sp.
TCCCACAGAAACTCCCTATCTTTGCCAAGCGGGCACTTCAGGGCGTTTATGGCGCCCACGGTGAGCTTCTTATGTCCCATGGTTTTGGCCCTGGTACGCGTCTGGTACGCGCTGAAAGCGCAACCCCCGGAAAGAGGCGGAACGTATCGGCTCAATGAAATGGCAGCTTTGTGGCTTTTCCGACATGACAGGACACTAGCGGAACGGCCAGGAAGGGTAAACCCCCAACATGGCATGCAGGAGGTCAGCGGTTCGAACCCGCTTGGCTCCACCATCTTTTCCCTAATAAAATCAAAGCCTAAATCCAAGGTTTTCGCGGTCTTTTTCCGGGCGATTGTCGCCACGGGTCGCCACGAATTGCCACGTTTTGCCGTGTTGCGCACCCCACTGCGTACCCCATAGCGTACCCCGGAAGATTCGAGGGTGTTGGCATGGCGACGCGGCTGCTGGACGATGGGTTCCTGAAAAACCTGAAAACAGAGCGCTCTCGGGAGGATTTCTTCGACACTTACTGTCCTGGCTTGGCGATCCGGGTGACCTCCTCCGGAAAGCGCAGTTGGAGCTTCCTTTTCTCCATTCCAGGGTCCCGAGCCCGCGCCCGACTGAGCCTCGGAACCTATCCTGCCACCTCTCTTAAAGACGCCCGTGACCTCGCCCTGGAAGCTAAGGGAAGGCGACACGTTCGTTGTCGTGCGCCTGGATCGGCTGGCGCGATCTGTTACCGATCTGCTTGGCATCGTGCAGCGGCTAAAGGACAAGGGGGTGGCGTTTCGCTGTACCGATCAGGCTGGGGTGGACATGAACGACTCAGGCGGGGAGTTGCTGCTTACGATCCTCGCGGCTTTCGCTAAATTCGAGCATGCCATTCGGCGTGAGCGCCAACTCGACGGTATCGCCCGTGCGAAGTCCGAAGGCGTTTACAAAGGGCGACCGGCGAAGATCAAAGCCACCGATATCCGCGCATTGAGGGATGAAGGCTTCGGCGCGTCTGAGATTGCCAAGCGGTTGAAGATCGCTCGCGCGAGCGTCTACCGGGTATTGGAAGCAAACGCCGCGGCGTAATCAACCATTATCAGGACGTGCGAAAAGGCGCCCACCGCGGCGCCTTTTGCTTTTTCAGATGGTCGATTATGCCTAATCGATACCTGAATCGAAACAATTTCGCATTGAAAATCACGCACCCTCACGACTCACAAATCGCACGAGACGCACACGGACGGTCGCTCACGGGCGGCAGAAATGCCGGATGGATAGAGTGGGAGCTATGGGACCCTTTGCCAGCCCCGTCTGCGGCGAGGAGACGGGGGCCTCCCAATGCCTGGATGAGTCACTGAAATTTTCAAAACGAGGTCGGGGACCCAAGACGGAGACCGTTCAATCAAACCCGTTTGAAAAGACACTCCCGATGTCACTGAAAAATATCGGAGGTGGGGACCCAAGGTGGAGGGCCTTTTGGCAACTACCTCGAAAAGACACTCCCGAATTTGCTGAAAATTGTTGGAGGTGGGGGACCCAAGCGACGGCCCATCGATTCAAATCGACAATGCCACTTGACGCGGGGCCGCGCGCACAGCTTTCATGCGCCCTGAGGAGTCAATCAACCGCTGCGAACCGGGCCACCCTTAACGAGGCCGCAGTCGCATGCCCGAACCGATTCCTTTCCCATCGATCCGTGCCGAACGCGTCGTTGTGTACTGCATGGGCTGCGGACGCAGCACATGCAGGTCTGGATTACGGCCACGCCAGAAGGGTGGTACAGGCTGATAGTTATGTTAGAAGACCGCTGGACCCCTGGAAAAGTCGATGTCAAATAGCAATCTCAGGGCCCAGAACGCCTCTCTCACTGAGATGCTCAAGCAGGCCGGATTGGATGCTGAGGCGCAGATAGTCGCGGCGCGAATCCAAGCCGTCTTAACCGACGAAATCCACCACCGGACGAAAAACATGCTGACGGTGGTGACCGCGGTGGTGCGGCAAAGCATCCGGTCGGCAACCAGCCTGGCCGAAGCGGAAGCTGCTATTGGTGCACGCCTGATCGCCATGGCAAAGGCGCATGACCTGCTGTTGAAGGCCGATTTGCATTCCGGCGGTCTGACGATGGTCGTGCAGGGCGCTATCGAGCAGCACAATAGCGCGGCGGGGCGCATCTTGGTTGAGGGCCCTGACATCGAAGTGGCTTCCACATCGATCCTTCCTCTGTCGCTGCTGATCAACGAGCTTTGCACAAACGCAACCAAGTATGGCGCGCTCTCCACGGAGGGCGGTCTGGTCACCTTGTCCTGGTCACGGGATGCGCAGGACAAGTCCCTGATATTCCGCTGGGTGGAAAGCGGCGGGCCGCCGGTCGCGCCGCCTGGACCGAAAAGCTTCGGCACCCGCCTGATTGAAAGCGGAATCCCCCGGCAGTTCGGCGGAGAGGGGCTTTTGAGCTTTCCGTCGTCCGGGGTCGAATTTCGGCTTACCGTGCCGTTGGATCGTCTATTGCCGTAAGCTCGTCATCTGCAGGGGCGGCAATTCCGGGCAGCGGCTGGAGTTCGGCAACCACAGCCGCAGCAAATGCGGCAAGGACATTTCGCATCTTGTTCCACCCCAGCCGCACCCCAACCGGATGCAAGCACCTCTTGGCAACGTTAACAACACTCTGTCGCGCCTACCGAGCGAGGCTTTAGGGACGAACGCCAAGGCACTTTGCATCTTCGCCGCATCCTTTAACCGCGTGAAAAAGCTCGCGGGCGTGGAAGTGGAGCCAAAGCGTCGTAGATAATGGTGATCTCGAGGCGTTGCTGCCGCTTGGCACCGGCAGCACCGCTGAACAATTTGAAATTGCCTTACGATGTTGCCGACCTGAAAGCGTCAAAATTGTCGGATGTTGGAGGCGGAGCAGACTGTTGTCGAACGCTCTGGAACCAGGCTCAAGCATATCAGCGAGGCGGATCTCCGCCCAGAACCCTCAGAAAAGCGGCGAACCGGAGCCACGCCTTGCGTTCTTCCGGTTTGCACCACTGGACATAGGCATCGCACCATTGCGCGACGACCAGTAACTTTTCTTCGAATTCGGTCTCGAGGTCGTCGTTCCAGCGTTCGATTTCATCATGATCGTGGGATTGCGGCACAACCTCACCCGACAGCCAGATTTCAACATTGCAAACCGATAGCACCCATCATCGCGCCGAACGCCACCAACTCCACGCGACGGAACACACAACGCTAACCCACCTTGCACCGGCCGATCAATGAAATCTTGATCCGCCCGCGGAACAAAGAGGGCCCCGGAATGCAAACCGTCGCACCCCGTTCGACCAGTCAAATCCACCTATCGTTAAGGCGCGCTATGCCGGTGCCTTGCCTCGATTTCCGCCAGATGCACCAGATGAGCGAGCCGCTGCTCGCCGAGCCTGGCGCTGAGCCTTCTTACCGAGCCGAGCAACCGGTCCACATATTCGAGGGTTTCTTTTTTCGACAGATGATCGTATTTCGGCAAATTCTCATCCTCGACCGAATTCATCTTGCCTCCCTCCCGCGCGATTTGCATGTGGCCCTCACCCATCCAGGCGACCCGAAGGCCGGGCGATCCCGCCATCGCCATTGCTGATCGCCTGCTCGACCGCGGCGATCTGCAGGGTCATGGAATCCACCAGGGTGGTTATGAGGTGGAGGTAAAGAGGATGTTGGACCCTCTGCATCGCCTGGCGGATCCGGATCACCTCGCGCTCGGTGTCCACGCAGGGTTCGTCGTCGAACTTCAGCATCAAGAGCTTGTCTCCATAGTCCTAGGTTTCAGATCCTCGCGGCGCCATAACATTTTTGTGCCAGCCGTCAGGAAGCATTGGCGAGATCTTGCAAGGGATAGACCGCAAAAGGCGCGCCGCGCGATTCCAGCACCGTCTCGCGCACCCCAGTCTTCACGCGCAGATCGAGCAGCGAATGGCTAGAATTCTCGACGATCAAGGCGCCAAGCGCCTCGCCATTAATCTCTCGCGGCTCGCCCAGCGGGGATGAGCGCCAGGCATATTCCTGCAAGGTCGCCATCCAGGGAACCTCGGCGACGCAAGTGTAGCGGGAGATGCCATAGCGAAGGGCGAATTCGGCGAGCGCGACCCACAAATGGCTCCGGGCCCGCAGAGTTTGCTCGCGCCGCAACCGGGGGGCGGTGCAAAAGCGGGTAATTTCCCAGATATCCGGTCCTCGCGGCACACTCTGGTCGCACAGCGCCGGAAAGAGCGAGCCGAGAATATGCGGCTTGGTCGAAGGCAACAGCCGGGTGGAACCCAAATGCCTGTCGTCCTGCGGGTCGATATCCAACAGATAGACCGCGTCGTCGGTGTCGAACTGGTCGATCTCGAAAATCCCCGCCGCAACCGGAATTTTCCAACCCAGCGCATCGCAGAAGATGCGCTTGCGGTCGCAATACATCTGGCTCAGGGCATTGCGATATAAATTCCGATTGCCGGCATGAACCACATGAACCATTGCGCTCTCCCACATTCCCGGAGGAGAACTTTCTCCAAATCAGCCCGCCGGCCTACCTAGCGACTTCGAGAGGGGGTACCCAGCGGCCCATCCGGTAGAATGTCGGCGAAGGTCAACTGGTTGGCATAGAGAGCGCCGACGACCAATTGGGTCCGGGTGGCCACGTTGAGTTTTTCGCGCGCATTATCGACATGAAATCGCACCGTCGCCGGGCTGAGCCCCAGGATGGCGCCGATGTCTACGTCGCTCTTGCCCTGCGCGACCAGGGTGACGCAATCGAGCTGACGGGCGGTGAGATGGACGTCGGTTCTCCGTTTCTGTTCCTCCTCCCTGCGCCCACAACAAAGCCGGTTGGCCGCTTCGAAGGCCAGTGGCGCGAGATAGTTCGCCACCGGCAGGGATTCATGGGGGAACTCCGTCCCGTTTCGGGTGGCGAAGCTGATCGAGCCGGGATATTCGCCGGGAATGTTCATCGGCACAGTAAAGCCCGCGATGATATCGGCGCGCTTGGCCTCCTCCATGTATTCTCGTTGCTTGTCCGAGAGGGAGAGAAACCGGGGAAATTCCGACCAATGGAAGCCCGCGGCCGAGCGTTGCGAGACCCAATGAACAGGATCGATCAGGAAATATTTCCGCTTCATCACCGTCTCCTGCCATTCGGGACGGTAATTGTGCAGACGTATGACTGATCGCGCGCCACCCGTGACATGATGGAAGAGCGCGAAATAGGAAAAGCCGAGTTCATTCACCAGGCTCTCCAGCAAGGCATGGAGGCCCTCAAGCGTCTCTACACTCCTGGCTTGGCGCACAAACTCTTGAAGGTCATGGAACCTCCCGAGTGATTCACGCTTTTGCCGCCCCATCCGGCCCACTACGCTGGGTAATTCGAATTAATTTTCAATCATAACTGACCGGTGCGCAAGTGAAACCGGCGACCGGCCGCGGCTCTCTTGCGGGCAAAGCTAACAGGATCGCGGGTAACATTACCGGGGCGGCCTCTCGGGGGCGCCCTGCGTCCTCGCATTTACCATGGTTTTCCAGGGCTGCGGGCAATTCCCAGAAACCGTGGTGCTGTCTTAGATTTTTGCCCAAGCGGCTTGAATGAATTACAAAAATCATTGGAGATTTGGCGTGAATGGGATCGATATAGCTTCCCGGCACGTTAACCACATGTCTTTTGCTGGGTTAAGACCTGTGAGCCACATTCAGAGTGTTGCCGCTCTTATTCGGCGGGCGAAAGCCGTCGATCCTCGGGTGCGTATCTCCGATTTCCAGATACGGGTGGAACGAGACCGCACCGCCTTGGTGAATCTGAAGACGGGCGCGGTGCGCATCCTGTCGGCCGGCGGGAATGAGCGTTTCGACGCGTTTTGCAACCCGGCGAACGGCACTGAAACATCGGAAGCGCGGCTAGAGCGGTTCCAGGAAAGTGGGCAGCGTTGGTACGCTGGCGCTACCAACTCCGTCCGGAACCGCCACAAAACACGGAAATAGAACGTTTTCGTGATTCAACGAAACACGAAAACGCTTTAGGCCCTCGCCTTCTTGCGCATCGCAGCCGCACCGACCAAGCCGGCGGCGAACAGCGACAGGGTGAGCGGCTCGGGCACGCCGGCCGGCGGATCGACATTATAAGCGACATTGTCGAATTCGAAGGCATAGCCGCCGCTGGTAAAGACGGCGCGATCGAAGGGGTTCAGATCGGAGATATTGACGTAATAGGTGCCGGATGCGCCCTGATCCCCATTGTCGGCGGCGGTAACGTCCGCCCCGGTGAAGCTGGCCACTTCAGTAAGGCCATTGTAGAGGGTCAAGCCGTTGAAGCTATCGACGGAACCCCACAACAACCCAAGATAGGTCTGCGGCGCGGCGAATGTCAGGCTCACAGAACCGATGCCGGTGGAGAGATAGCGGGTGCTGTCCGGTCCGGTTTCGCTATCGCCGAAGGGGCCGCCATTGCCGTTGAGATAAGGCGCCGCGTACTGCCCGGACAGTGCACCAGTTACCGTCTGTGCGTCGCCGGTGAAGCTGACCGTGATATCGCCATTGACTGCGCCGCCGGCATTTCCCGCCGCCAGATTGTCGAAATTGGCATAGAACATGCCGGCTGGTGCGCCGGTCGTGGAAGCACTCAGCACCGGTGCGGCCAAGGCAGGAAGCGCCGGCATGATCAGGATCGCAGCGGCAGCGGACGCATACAGAAAATTGCGGGGTGACAACATCTAAGAGTGCCTCGTCGAAATCACGCAAAGCTAACCGGAGGCTGCGCGGTTCCTAAGCGTTTGTTGTTTCCATGGTTAAGCGCCCGCGGAATGGCGGCGATATGCGCTTGTCTGCCACGGCATGATCGGTAATCTTCTCCGATGCGACTTTCGGGCAAACATGTGGTGGTGACGGGCGCGGCTTCCGGCTTGGGGGCTGCAATCGCCGCAGCCTGCGTCAAGCAAGGGGCGAAGGTCACCGGCATCGATCTCAGCCCGATGCCGGGCGATCACCGCGTCGCCGATGTCGGCGAGGAGGAGCAGGTGAAGCGGGCCCTCGCCGGCCTTCCCCGGATCGATGCCCTGGTCAACAGCGCCGGCGTCGCGCGGCGCGCCAAAGTCGACGAAACGCCAATCGAAGATTTCGACCTGGTCATGCGGGTGAATCTGCGCGGCAGCTTTCTGGTTTCCAAATATGCCATCCCGTTAATGCGCGGATCCGGCGGCGCGATCCTGCATCTGGCCTCGGGAGTCGGCCTTATGGGCATCCGTAACCGTTCGGCTTACAGCGCCAGCAAGGGCGCGATCGTGGCGCTGACGCGCAACATGGCGTTGGACTATGCGGGCGATCGCATCCGGGTGAACTGCCTGTGTCCGGGCTTTGTGAAAACGCCATTACTGGACGGGTTGTTGAAGGATTCCGAGCGCACCGCGCGTCTGATTGCCCTCCATCCGCTCGGCAGGCTGGGTGAACCGGATGATGTCGCCCACGCAGCCGTGTTCCTGATCTCCGACGAGGCGCAATGGATCACCGGTCAGGCGATTGCGGTCGATGGCGGCTTAACGGCCGGCAACATGGCCGATATCTGAGCGTCGGGTAATGCGTCTTGGCGGAGCGGGTTGATGTTCCCGGATAATTGAGACAAGACAGACTTTCGCGCCGCGCGCTAAACTTCGCGCGGATTTGTTTCGGGCCATTCCTTGAGCGCACTGATCGACGCACGCACCATTCCCAATGGCACCGTCCTCACACCGGACATCGCCATTGTCGGTGGCGGCCCGGCTGGAATCTCGCTGGCCTTGGCGCTCGCCGATTCGAAACTCGATGTCGTCTTGCTGGAAAGCGGCGGCACCAATTTCGATCCCCGCATCCAGAAAATGTATGCCGGCGCCGAGGCCGGCGTGCACTACACGCCGCTCGATGCAGGACGGCTGCGCTTTCTCGGGGGCAGCACCAACCACTGGGGGGGCTTTTGCCGTCCTCTGGACGGCATCGATTTCGAGGTCCGCGATTGGGTGCCTCATTCCGGCTGGCCATTCGGTCGCAGCGAGATCGAACCCTATTTCGCGCGGGCCCAGTCCCTGTGCGAGGCGGGGCCTTGGCTTTATGACGCCGCAGGCAATGCGGTGACCGATCAGGGTGCGCCTCTCGCGCTCGGCAACGGCGGCATTTACACAAGCTGGTTCCAGTTCTCCAAGACACAAGGCAGCGTATTGCCGACCTATTTCGGCCACCGCTATGCGGGCGACCTGAACCGGGCGAAACAGCTAAAGCCGCTGCTGCACGCCAATGTCACCGCCATTCGCCTCGCGCTGGACGGCGGGCGGGTGGACCGGCTGGATGCGGCCACCCTCACCGGCAACCACTTTACTGTGAAGCCGCGCTGCACCGTACTGGCGGCGGGCGCGATGGAGAATGCGCGGCTGATGCTCGCCTCGAACGATGTGATGACTCCAGGCATCGGCAACCAGAATGATCTGGTCGGCCGTTTCTTCGCCGATCATCCGATTCCGCGCGATGTCGGCACCTTGGTCCTCTTCTCCGGCGCGATCGCGCCCTTTTACAGCAACAATATCAGCTTGCCCAATGGGGCCATCCTGCGCGCCGTCTTCTCGCCCACTGCAGAATTCGCCCGGGCCCGCAATGTGGTCGGCTCCCTCACCACGGTGGAACAGCCGGCGCAGCTCGACGCGACCGGCATCGCCGCTGTTGTCACCACGGCCGAGGCTTTGGGAGTCGACGCATCCGGCGCCAAGGCGTTCTCCCTCGGGTGCGGCATGGAGCTGAAGCCCGATCCCGAGCGGCGGCTGACCCTGACCTCCGAGCGCGACGCACTGGGCATGCCGCGCCTGAAGCTTGCCATGCGCATCGCCGATTCCGATTTCGCGCTTTACCGCCAGACCTTGGCGGAGCTGGGACGGCAGTTGCTCGCCGCAAAGACAGGCATGCTGCGCCTCAACCTTTCCCACCGCGAGGAGTGGCTCAGCAAGATGGATTGGGGCAATCACCATCTCGGCACCACCCGCATGAGCACGGATGCCCGCAGCGGCGTGGTCGATGCCGATTGCAAGGTGCATGGCATCGGCAATCTCTATGTCGCGGGCAGCTCGGTGTTTCCGACCTATGGTTCGTCCAATCCGACGATGAATCTTGTGGCGCTGACATTGAGGCTTGCCGATCATCTGAGAAAGGTGATGGCATGACGACAAGACGCAACATCATGGCGGGCGCGGCAGGAGGCTTGGCGCTGCTGGGCGGCGCGCTGTGGCGCTTTACCGATCTGTTCGTGAAACATTATCCGCCCACCCCTTATGACGATGTGCTGGCGCGACTGATCGACCGCGAGCGGGCCGCCCGGCTGGGGGCGGCGGCCCTGCGCGGTATGCCGGGATTCGATGCCGACCGGGCGGCGGCAAGGCTGCGCTCGGCCTTCGCGACCGGCGGGCTGTCGGTGGCGGCTACCATCGACGTTGTGAATGGCCGAATGCTGGAAGCCGATGGCTGGCTGCTGCCGCAAAGCGTGGCGCTGCTGTCCGCCCTGGCCGCGAAAGCTTAGAAACACCGGGATCGTCCCTGGCCCGCCGGTCCAGCTTACCCCGGGACCGTGGAACCTGGCCCTTGAACGAGAACGAACCAGCACCATATCGGGTAGGAACCGGAGCCTTAGGGGCCGGTCCTATGGGTCGCTTGAGGAGGGCCCGGGTATGCAAGTGATAGAAGCATTCGACACACCCTTGCCGGACCCGTTGGGATGGAACGTCGCCAAAGGCGGGGCCGCCGCCTCGGCGGTCGGTTTTCTCAAGAGTTCCGGCGCGCGCCCGCAGAGGGATCGCAAAAAGTTCCT
>DATATP010000225.1:0-2774 GCA_036268715.1 Rhizomicrobium sp.
AGCGCAAAGGGCGCTGTCGCGCGCCGCCATAAAATACATGACGCGGCATTCGGGGGGCGGCGCGGACGCGACCCGTTTTGCGCGTGTTCCTGAATAGATTCGCCGCGGCATTTTTCGCCGCGACAGTGATAGTGGCCGCGCAGGTTCCGTTTAATCCTTCCGCGGCGCCTCCCCGGCCGGCGGGTGGACGTGGCCGCGGACCTGCTGCGACGCCGCGCCAGGCCGCCCCGATCGATATGACCGGTTATTGGGTTTCCGTGGTGACCGAGGACTGGAAGTTCCGCATGGTTACCCCAAAAAAAGGAAACTATGCAGGTGTTCCCCTGAATGCGGCGGGCCGCAAGGTAGCCGATACGTGGGACCCGGCAAAGGATGAAGCTGCCGGCAATCAGTGCCGGTCTTACGGCGCGGCGGGTTTGATGCGTGTGCCTGGACGCCTGCATATCACCTGGGAAAACGATACGACCTTACGCATCGACACGGATGCGGGAACGCAGACTCGTCTCTTTCATTTCAGTGATACGTCTGACGCGGCGCCTTCGCTGCAGGGTTTTTCAGTGGCTGAGTGGGAAGCCGCCACGACGGGCAGAGGACAGCCGAAAGCCGGCGATTTGAAGGTCGTGACAACTCACCTGCTGCCCGGATATCTTCGCAAGAACGGGGTTCCCTATAGCGCCAATACGGTTCTGACGGAATACTATGACCGGATCACCGCGCCCAATGGCGATGACTGGCTGGTGGTTTCAACTGAGGTTAAGGATCCCGAGTATCTCAGTTCACCGTTCATTACCAGTACCCACTTCAAGAAGCAAGCGGATGCCAAAGGGTGGAGCCCCGAACCCTGCTCTGCCAGGTAGGGCAACAGGCCCCTCCGACGCTACAAAATTATATACTTGACACCATGAAACGCCCGGTTTTGTTCCTGTCGCTGGTTTGCGTGATGTTTGTCGCAGGCGCTTCGCTGGCCACCGACGCTGAGGCGCAGCCGCAAGGCAAGGCCAAGGCGAAGCCCACGCAGGTCAAGGTCACCACCATGGCGAGCGGCCTCTCGCACCCCTGGAGCCTGGCGTTTCTGCCCGGCGGCGACATGCTGGTAACGGAACGCAAGGGCACGCTTCGGCTGATGCACGACGGCGTCCTCGATCCTGTGCCGATAGCGGGTGTGCCTGCTGTCCATGCGGTTCGGCTGTCCGGGCTGATGGAAGTGCTTCCACACCTCAAATTCGCCGAGAACCATCTGGTCTATCTCACCTACACGAAGGACATCACCGATAAGCAGGTCGCCACAACGCTTGCGCGCGGCCGCCTCGATGGACACAAGCTGGTCGACGTGAAAGATCTTCTGGTCTGCGACACATGGGCGGGAGACGGCGGCTCGGGATCTCGTCTCGCATGGGGTCCGGACGGAATGCTTTACATGACCACCGGCGCTTCGAATGGTAATGCCGCCCAGGAGCTCACCAGTCTGCGCGGGAAGATCCTGCGGCTGCGCGAGGATGGTACGCCCGCGCCGGGAAATCCGTTTGCGGGCAAGCCGGGAGCCAAGGCGGAAATCTTCTCGATGGGTCATCGCAATTCGCTGGGGCTCGCGTTTAATCCCGCCACGGGAGATCTGTGGAACAACGAGAACGGACCTTACGGCGGCGATGAGATCAACATCATTAAAGCCGGTGGCAACTATGGCTGGCCCAAGGTAAGCTTTGGCCGCGATTACTCAGGGCCCCAGATTCAGAGCTTTGGCGAGGGAATGATCGGGCCAATCGTTTTCTGGGCGCCGTCGATCGCTCCTTCCGGTATGGCTTTCTATACCGGCGATCGCTTCCCGGAGTGGAAAAACAACGTGCTGGTGGGCGCCATGCTGGGTGGCGCGGTGCAGGGCGTCGGCCATCTGGAGCGGCTTGTCTTCAACCAGAACTGGGATGAGACCAGTCGGCAGTCGTTGCTTACAGATCTCAAGCAACGGATCCGCGATGTGCGCCAGGGGCCTGACGGTCTCGTGTATGTCTTGACGGACGAAGACAACGGCGCGCTGATGCGCCTGGAGCCCGCTCAGTAGGATGGTGCGAAGCTTTTCGCTCTTACTTGCCGCCGCGGCGATATTGAGTGCGCAAGGTAAGGATGGCGGGCCCGAGGTTGCCAAAGGTTTGCCCGCGCCCCGCACGGCCGATGGGCACATCGATTTCTCCGGCGTCTATCACGCACCCGGCTACGGGCCGAGCGATCCTCCAATCAGGAACGGAGAGACGATCGCCCGTAACATCGCGCGCGACCTCAAACCTGACGATATTCCGATGCTGCCTTCTGCCGCAGAACTGATGCGTCAGCGCAATGCGACGAATAGTAAGGACGATCCGGAAGGATTATGCCTGCCGATGGGAACTCCGCGCAAGGATCCCTACCCGTGGAAGATCGTGCAGACTCCGCAGTTGTTCCTGATTCTCTACGAGGGCAATGTCCACAGCTATCGTCAGGTGTTCATTGATGGGCGGAAGCATGATCCCAAGGTCGAGGAAACCTGGTGGGGTGATTCGATTGGCCGCTGGGACGGCGATGCTTTGGTGGTCGATACGGTTGGATTGAATGACAAGGCGTGGCTTGACCTCGTAGGACATCCCAGGACCGATCAGGCGCATATCATCGAGCGGTTTACCCGGCCTGAGTTAGGGCGGGTCAATGTCGAAATTACTATCGACGATCCCGGGGCCTATTCAAAGCCGTGGAAGGTCCTGGAATCTTCGCAACTTGCTCCGGGTTGGGAGCTTACTGAGTACATT
>DATATP010000226.1:0-5346 GCA_036268715.1 Rhizomicrobium sp.
CGCCGCCGAGGTTGCTCCCGAAGCTGAGGCGACGGCGGACATTTGCCCGAGGCCTACCGGCTACATGCTCATAGGCCTGATCAAGGAGGATGGGACGAAAGAAGAGTCCCATGCTCGATCCCGGCGAGCAGTCGAAATACGTCTCTAGATCCTTGAGCGATCGTGCCGGCCTTGCCGGATTTCATGGCGGCTCACCCCGAGTTGGAGCTGGAAGTGTCGAGCACGGATCGGCACGTCGATCTGGTTCAGGAAGGGTTTGACTGTGTGTTGCGGCTTGGACCTATAGGTGACGAGACGCTGATTGCCCGCCCACTGGGCCTGTTGCGCATGGTCAACGTTGCCAGTCCCGCCTATCTGGCGCGCTATGGTGTCCCTCGATCGCTAGAAGATCTCCAGCGTCAGGAACATCGGACAATTCATTTTTCGACGATGCTGGGCGCAAGACCCTATGGATGGGAATATCCGGACGGCGACAGTTACGCGACGCTTCAGTTGCCAGGTGCGCTACACGTCAACAGCGCGCAGACCTACGAAGCCGCTGCCCTAGCCGGCCTTGGCCTGATTCAGGCGCCACTTTTGGGGATTGGCCGATACCTAGAGAGTGGAGCGCTTGTGGAGATCATACCCGATTTCCGTCGCCGGGCGCTCGCCGTGTCCCTCGTCGTAGCACATCGGAGCAATCTGTCGCGCCGAGTCCGCGCGTTCATGAAATGGATCGAAGATGTGCTGGCGCCGTATCTGGAATAGCGAGACGAATATCTTCGTCCGGCCGTCGAAATCAACATTCTGAAATTATATCTGACGGTCGGCGGTCGGCGACAAAACAGAATGCGACGCTGTGGGGTGTATCAATGACAAGCGCCGGGCGATCCCCGCGGTGGACAAAACAACAATGAAGAGTCAACACCAGCATCTGCCGGATTGCCGCTTCGGCAAACGCGATGGCCACACCTGTTGCATCTCGTACGATAAATGCATCAGCTTTCGGGTCAGCCAATCGCGCGACCCACCAATGGTCCAGCCATCCGGCATATAGCAGGGCTTCATCTCCCACTTTTGCCGCGACATAGCTGCCGTCCAGCATCAGTTTGGTATCATGTCCTCGAAATGTTTGCGTAAAGCCACCGATGCTCAGGCGTCCAGCAAGGTCCGGCGAATCGTAGGAAAGCGAGACCGCGGCCTCGTCGTCGCCGCGGCCCAGGCTATCGAAGCCGCGCACGAGGCTGGGATTATTGGTGAGATCCAGCGTGGCGGATGAGGATACGCCGGGCTCGTTATCGTGCTCGGCTTGCGCTAAAACGCGGGATGCGGCCGCCCGAACAGCATTGCTCTGCCCCGTCAATGTCGCGTTGCGAAGTGCATGTGCAATGGATGTCCAGGGCAGAGGCCATTGCGTTGTAACCTGGTCAATGACGCCGGCCTCGGCAAGAAGCTCGATATCTGTTCATAACCGGTTGTCACCGACTTCTGCCCAGGGCGATGTCCAGGCAGGGACGGTGCATTATAGAAGGGCGACGAATCCACAGCCGGCACCGCTCAAGAAAGGACGCGCGTGCATCTCGGCCGCTCCCTTCCGGGATCCTCAGCATCTGGTTTGCCAGCGTCCTCGCATTCGTGACAGGGATTTCTTTTTGGTAGTGGCGGGAATAACGCGAGCTGCGCTTCCGTCTGCTATTGCGGATGCCGGCAGCGCACTGACATGAAAATCGCGATCTTGACGACCGGTGGCGTGGATCCTTCCGGGGTTCATGTCGTGCCCTGCCTATTATGGCTAATCGCGCAACTGACGCAGTGCGGCGACGAGGTGCATATCTTCGCGATGTGCGGAGGCGGAGAGGGCCGTTGGGACATGTTGGGCGCGACGGTCCACAATGCCGGGCCCAGGTGTGCGGGGCGGATGTTCCGGCTAGCCTGGCAGGAACACCGCCGAGCGCCATTCGACGTGGTGCAGAGCCTGTGGTCGCTCCGGGCGCATCTCGTTGCCGCCGCCATGCGCCTGTTCTTGAAGGTGCCGATGCTGTTCTATGTCGGCGGTGGTGAACTCTGCGCTATCGCCGATGTCGGCTATGGCGGCGGGCTGACGGTGAAATCGCGCCTGATGATAGCGGTGGCGATGAAGGTTGCTGACTGCGTGGCGGGCCAGAGCGCCCCGGTCGTGGCACAGTTCGCCGCGCGGCATCGCCAGGCCAGACGGCTATGTCTGGGTGTGGCGCTCGAGCATTGGCCGGTGGCGGCACCCCGGAGCCGGGGCCATGCGTTGCGACTCCTGCATGTCGCCGCAACGGTGCCGTTCAAGGACCACGACATGATGCTGGCCACGGCGTGTCACCTGAAGGCGCTGGGCGTGCCGTTTCGCCTTGACTTGCTCGGGCGGGATATTTCCGGCGATGGTCGGATTGAGGTCAGCGTCGCGGCACTCGGACTTTCCGGCCTTGTCCAAGTGCATGGCGTGCTGGCGCATTGTCACACGCGCATCTTCCATGAACAGGCCGATATACTGGTGGTTACCTCGCGGTTCGAGGCCGGGCCGTTGGTGGCGCTGGAGGCGGCGCTTGCGGGCGCGGCCGTGGTGGGCACCAATGTAGGTCATTTGGCGGAGTGGACACCGGACGCGGCCGCCGTCGTGGAACCGCGCGATAGCGAGGGGCTCGCGCGCGTCATTGCCGCGCTTTATGACAATGAGGATCACCGGCTTCGCCTAGCCGCTTCTGCTCAGGCGCGGGCGCTTGCCGAAACCGCCGACGTCACGGTACGGAAATTCCGCGCAGTCTATGCGGGCCTTGCCGCCGGACCTGCGGTATGATCGTCAGCGACACGCACAAAATGGTCTTCGTGCATGTGCCCAAATGCGCCGGCACCACCGTCATTCGCCACCTCTCCGCCTATGACTGCTTCCCGCGCGATTTTAAGGCGCACTTTTGCCATCCCAAATTGGGGCTCGTCAATTTTTATCACCTGCCACTCGACATATTGCGGGCGCATTTTCCGGTGCAGTTCGTCAAGCTTCGTACCTACGAAAGCTACGCCATCGTGCGGGAGCCACGGCGACGCTTCAGTTCCGCCCTGTTTCATTACCTCCTAGAGTTCCGCAACCACGGTCAGATGACGCGCGACGCGCTGCCTTGGCTGCGCCAGGAAGCCGAAGCAGTTTGCGAGGTCCTCAACATGCCGGGCGGTCCCGAGCGTTACGAATATACCTTCTTTCAAAAGCAAGTGCGGTTCATCCGCCTGGATGGCGAGCGGCTGGTTGAAAATCTATTTTCTTTCGAAAACCTGCCGCACTTCGCCACAGCGTTGAAGGAGCGGCATGGAATCACGCTCGATCTGGGCGAGTACCACAATCGCCGCTATCTGAAACACCATGGCATGCTCGATGCCGCAATTCGTGCCGCCCGCCCGGTCTATGGTCGGGTGCTGCCGACGACTTGGCGGTACGGGCTGGGGGCGCTATTTCATGACCTGATGCGCGACTCCCCCGAGCCTGTACACAGGCAGCTTTTTGCTGATGGTGCCCTTTGCCGCTTTGTCGATGCCCATTATTCCGAGGACCGGGAGATTTATCAATCGCTCGGCGGCGGCCAAGCTTAAAAATGAATGACGCGATCGCAAAGGTCGAGGTTGCCGGTGCGATGGGCAATCAGGACAATGGTCGGGCGCGGGGCAAGATCGCGCAGCATGACAAGGATTTCCCGCTCGCCCGCGCTGTCGATTGCGCCAGTCGCCTCATCGAGCACCAAGAGATGCGGCCATCGCAACAACGCTCGTGCCAGGGCGATGCGCTGGCGCTCACCACCCGACAAGATGATGCCACGCTCACCCGTGACGGTCTCCAATCCGTTGGGCAGACGCCGCACTAGGTCCTCTGCTCCGACGAGCCGGAGGACATGCCACATCTCTTTTTCATTCGCCGCCGGATTAGCCCAGGCCAAGTTGGCGCGCAGCGTGTCATGGAACAGGTAAGAATCTTGGCAGACATAGCCCAACCTGTCACGCCAGGCTGATAGTGCGGCTGCGGTCCGCTCGATCCCGCCGACGCAGATGCTGCCCGACTGCGGCGGATGAAGCCCCGCCAGCAGATCGGCAAAGGTCGTCTTGCCGCGACCCGACGGGCCGGTGATGCCCAGAAATTCTCCCTGCGGGATGGTGAGATCGAACTCTGCGGGTTCGCCCGCCGCTAAGGAATGGTGGAAGCGGACTTTATCGAAAACGATCGGTCCGTCCGGCATCGCGCTGGACGCCGCAGGCACCGGCGGGCGCGCAGCCAGCGCCAGTTCCCGCTCGAAAGCTTTGATGTCACGGTAAACGCCCAGCGCGCCCGCGAATTGTTGTGCGCTTTGCTGGACGAGCATGGCGGGGGCGATCATGCGGCTCACCAGCAGCAGCAGAGTGACGAGGAGGGCAGATGGCGTGTGCAGCCAACCGAAACCGACGATTACCAGAACGATCGCGGCCAACGCCGAAAGCACAGAAATAGCGGCGCGATTGTTGACATATTGGCGAGCATACTCGATCTGCCGCTGCGACAGGCCGGAAAGAACCCGGTCTGCGTCATTCAGAAAGCTTTCCTCCAGATTCTGGCTGACGGCAAGCTTGAGCCCGCCCAAATATTGGGCGGTGCCATTCAGCAAGTAGAGATTCATGTCCGCTAGATAATTGCCCAGCGATTGCGTCTGACGCAGGAGAGCGCGGAAGCCGAAGGCTCCAAGCGCGAACAGGACGGCCAGCACCAGCGCGACACGCAAATCGAGCAGCGCCGACAGCGCGAATTGCCCGGTCAGCATCATGGCCGAACCCGCGCCTGAGCCAAGAGCGGAAAGCCCCGTGGCAAGCCGCTGGATGTCGGCACTCATCACATGGGTGATGCGGGCATGTTGAAGTCGGGCGACATAAGCCCAACCCGCGTCGGTCAACCGGCGCAGAATGCCAAGTCGCAACGTCTTCAGAAAGGCAAACTGAAGCTCCGCAATCCGCACATCGCGCTGAGCGACCACAAAGGTGCGCGACAGCATAACCCCCCCGAAAAGGCCCATCAGCAACAGAAGGCGGCCGAAGCCGGATGTGACGCCCGCAAGCCGGAACAAGCGAGTGGCCGCGATTTGCCACCATGCGCCACCCGCCTGACCCGAGAGGAGTGCCACGATAGGCACAAGAAGCGAAAGTCCCAATCCTTCGAGCAGGGCGCCCGCGACGATGAAGAGGCTCGCAACCGCGCCCTCGCGGCCAGCAAAACGCGCGAAGTCGCGGATCAGCGCATGGGACACTGGCGTCGAAGAATGCACATCCATCAGGAGAAGAAAAAGTATGTTTAGCAGGGACGAACGGGAAAAACGGTCTATTCCCCGCCTC
>DATATP010000227.1:0-4032 GCA_036268715.1 Rhizomicrobium sp.
GGTGGCGCTAGGCCTGCTGCTATTCTGCCAGTCGATGTCGCTCGGCATGGCCGCCACGCGCGATCTGCAAGATCAGGCGTTATGGCTGCAGCTCGCTTTTACGTATCCCTTCCTGTTTCCCGTCTTCTGCATCGTCCGGGCCTGCCTGCTCGGCAGCGATGGTCCGGCGTTCGATCTATCCGAAGAGGCGATGCGGCGCGATTATCGCCGGTTCGAGCGACGCCTGCGCTGGCGCAACCGCATCGAATCTGTCGCGCTGGCCGGTTCCGCGCTGCTGTTGCTGCGGCTGAATTTGCCTTATGCCGGCCCGGCTCTTGGCGGCGTCGACCTGTTTGTGGCGGCCTATCTTTGGGGTGAAGGGGCGCCGCAACTCTTGCCGGACGGGTTGGGATTTTCGGCTCTGGGGATCCTCTATCGTCAGCAGCTTGCTTCCCAGCAACAGCTCCGCCGTTTTCTGTGCTGGTTGTGGTTCGCGCCAGTTCTGCTCACGCTGCATGTGCGGCTGGTCGAGGGCGGATTTGCGACCGGCCGCTCCATCATGATCGCCTATGGCGCCATGGCAAGCGTGTTGCTGTGCTTCTGCATCGATGCGCTCAACCGCGAACAGGGCGGGCGGGCGTGGGAGAAGATCGAACTGCTCGAGCGACTGCAGCAACATTAGACCCGCGTGCCGCGTGCCCAGGCCGATCAAGCTGTTGCGGCTTTTTTGGTTTGTCCCTCCAGCCTTTGCGCTCACCGTTCCCTATGGTGGATTTTCGCGCGGCGACAGGTAGATTGAACATCCGAACGGTGGGGAAGCGCCGTTGACGTCGGGCGATGCTGACGCAATCGGGTTGGGGGGACGGACGATGAGAAAATCCGGACTTGGCTTTCTGATAAGTGCGGCGCTTTGCGATCTGGCGAGCCATGCCCTCTGCGAACCTCTCACGCCCGGCCATGATACCGGCGCCGCGGAGACGCTGCCCGCCACCATCCAGCTCGCACCTATAACCGCCGACGTGACCGTGACTGACGCGCAATTGCGCGATGCCGACAAGGATGCGGATGACTGGTTGCTGTATGGCCGCACATACGACAATCAGCGCTTCTCGCCCTTGACCCAGATCGATGCGGCAAATGTGGGCCGGCTGTTGCCAGTCGCCATCATCCAGACGGGTGTTGCCAACTCTTTCGAGGCGACGCCGATTGTTGTGAATGGCGTAATGTATATCATCACGCCCGGCGACCATGTGCTGGCCTATGATGCGGTAAGCGGCAAGCTGTTATGGTCCTACGCGCCGACGCTCAAGTTCAGCAATTTGTGTTGCGGGCCTCAATCGCGCGGCGTCGCCTTGGCTTATGGAAAAGTGTTCGTCGCGCAGCTCGACGCGACATTGGTTGCGCTCGACGCCCGGACCGGTCAATTGGTGTGGAAATCCGATCCTGCCGCCACCTTGCCGGCCGATCCGACTTTTTATTCCTTCACTCTGGCGCCGCAGGTTTATGACGGCATGGTGGTGGTCGGCAGTTCGGGCGCCGAATATCCGACCCGCGGTTTCGTGCAGGCTTATGATGCGGCCACCGGCATGCTGATCTGGCGCTTCCGCACCACATCTGCGCCCGACCAGCCGGGAGGCAATACATGGGCAGGCGATAGCTGGAAATTCGGCGGCGGTTCGGTGTGGAACACGCCAGCCCTCGATGCCAAGAACGACCTGATCAGCTTCGCGGTCGGCAATCCCAATCCCGATGTCTGGGGCGAGGACCGCAAGGGCGACAACGCCTATACCGACTCCATCGTGGCCGTGAATGCCCATACCGGCAAGTTGGCCTGGTGGCGGCAGGAAGTGCCGCACGACACATGGGACTATGACGCCTGCGCCCCGGTGATCTTCCTGGAGGCGGCCGATGAGAACGGCAAGATGGTGCCCGCCGTGGCGGAGGCGGGCAAGGTCGGGAATGTCTTCATCGTCAACCGGCTGACCGGCAAGCTGCTGCGCAAGTCCGATCCTTTTGTGCTGGAAAGCGCGACCAAATTCACGTCGCCTTCCGACAAGCCGGTGACGATCTATCCCGCAATGAATGGCGGCAGCCAATGGTCGCCAGCGGCCTATTCGTCCCGCACCCATGACTTCTATGTGATGGGGACCAATGAAGCGGCGAGCTTCACCACCCAGAAGGTGAAACCCTATGTACCGGGCACCCCTGTAACAGGCCAGGTGATCGGCGGGCGCATGGCGTTCGCGCTGGATGACAAGGAAGGCACGATCGGGCCATCGGGCACCTTGTCAGCGGTGAATGTGAATACCGGCCGGATCGACTGGCAGTATCATTCCGATCTGCCGATGGTTGGCGGCGTGCTGGCGACGGCCAGCAATCTGGTGTTCGCGGGCGAGATGAATGGCGATCTCGGCGCCTTCGACGCGCGCTCCGGTCGCAAGCTGTGGCACTTCAACCTTGGGGTCGGAGTTGGGGCCCCGCCGGTGACATATCGCGTTGGCGGCGTGCAGTATGTCGCCGTCGCGGCGGGCGGACTTTCCGCCAATTCCTGGCCGCGGCTGATGGCGAAGCTCGGCCGGCCGGCTTTCGGCGATGTGGTTGCCATCTTTGCGCTGCCCGAGGCGAGCCGCTAAGCGATGGCTGCGCGGCAAGAAAGAACGGAAGGACGTGCGGGATCCCTTCGATATTTTCGTCCTGCTGGTGGATGTCGATTTGCGGCGCGGCGGCGGCAGGGCTTGCAGAATGGCGATGTGCTGCTGGAATTCGCCGGCGAAAAGCTCGCCAGTGTGGACGATCTGCATCGTCTGCTCACTCTGGAACGGGGAGGCAAGGACGCCGGGGTTCGCTTCATGCGCGCCGGCCGCGCCCGATTTCGGATTAAGAAAACCCGCTCAGTACATCCCGCCGCGAGCATCGACCGGCCACAGGCATTCCACCCGGCCGTCGCGCATCCCGACATACCAGTCGTAACGGTCCACCGTCGGGTCGCAATGACCGGGTACCAGCCGCAATTTCTCGCCCAGTTTGGGGGCTTCCGTTTCCGAACCCGCCTCCAGCTTGCCATGTTCGTCGGAGGCGCCGACATAGCGGATATCCGGCCGCTGCCAGACCAGGGGAAGCCCGGAATCTACCGCCACCGCCTTGTGCCCCGCATCCAGCACCACAATTCCCTTGCGCGGCGTGCTCATCACCGTCGCCAGCACGAACAGCGCGTTGCGGAAGGTGGCCACCGGCGCGCCCTCGCCATCCAGATTGCGGCCGTAATCGGCATCCATGAACAGATAGCTGCCGGCCTGGATTTCGGTGAAGATACCGGAGCCGGCCTCCAACTCGAATGTGCCTGTGCCGCCGCCGCCGACAATCGGGCAGTCCAGCCCCTGCTGGTGCAATTGCTCGACCGTGCGGCGTGCCGCGTCCGCCGCGCCTGCGATGGCCGTCCGCCGTTCCACCAAGGTCCGCTTGTGCTGGGCGCTGCCATGATAGGCTTGCAAGCCACCAAATGTCAGATGTCGCGAGGCGGCGATCTGCTGCGCCAGCGCCACCGCCTCGGGCCCCGGTGCGACACCGCAACGGGCGGCACCGACGTCGATCTCCACCAGCACCGGCAGCACAATGCCGGCCTGCGAGGCGGCCGTCTCCATCGCCGCGACTTGAAGGGGATGGTCGACACAGACCGCCACCCGCGCGATGCGCGCCAGCGCCGACAGGCGAGCCAGCTTGGAAGGTCCCACGATTTCATTACTCACCAGGATATCGGGTACGCCGCCCCAGGCCAGCGCTTCGGCTTCGGCCACCTTCTGGACGCACTGGCCGACGGCCCCGCGGGCCATTTGCAATTGCGCGATCACAGCCGATTTGTGAGTCTTGGCATGCGCCCGAAGCCTTGCGCCCGTGGGCGCCAGCAATTGTGCCATGCGGTCGAGATTATGTTCCAAAGCGTCCAGGTCGATCAGCAGCGCGGGCGTGTCGATCTCGTCCTCGCGCATGCCGGGCCGGGCAGGGGGTGGCTGCATCACGGCGCGACCACCCCATCCGGGGAAATCGCCGCCTGGA
>DATATP010000228.1:0-8621 GCA_036268715.1 Rhizomicrobium sp.
TTACCTTTGCGGCGGACCTGGACCCGCCAATGACCCGAAGGCAGCTGTCTGATAGAAGCCAAGAAGCGTATCCGCTCGGGCACAAATCCAGCGCCATGAGACATCGAAACGTGGCGAATTCGATCAAATTTTAGAATACAAAATAGTGTGCATGTTCGGCGTCTAATTCTTGGGAATATATCGAAATAGTGCAGCAGAATCAAAAACCTATCGTCGCCGTGGCGCCGATGATGGACTGGACGGAGAGATTTTTGTTTTCAAGAACTTAGCTGTGGGCGTGCACACGACGAGCACACAGATTGTTCTTCTTCTCTTTCGTATTCGTTCTTTTCCGTTCCTACGCCAAACTGGCCGAACACCGTCCGCCGAATCAGACGATCCGACCTGCTTCAGCGGCGGAATGATCGGATTTCACAAAGCCAACGTCAGCTTTGCGCCGATATGAGCGCACTAGCCACAAAGCCCTAGGCGCCCGGCTCCGCCAAGACGGTTCTATCAGCGGATCAAGGCGGCTTTGGCGGGCCGGGCATGAATACCATGCCTTCGAAGAACTGGGCCTCGGTGTAACGATATTCTTTGCGTCGATCTCGCTTGCGTGGGTCGCAGCCGAACGTGTGTCGCCTAAATCTTCGACCTGATCGCTGGCGGAGAGCGAACCTCAATGGCATGCGTTTCTCAGATCGGTTGCGAGCTCGGTGTCGCACGGGCAACCGCGAGCTCCGCGCCGAAGGCGCGAAGCGGCGCGATCTTGGCCGCTTCGAGCGCAGGTTCGTGCCTCGTCTTTGTCAGCGGCTCCATTGTCAATGTGGCGCTGGCTTCGATCGGTCGGGACCTAAGCCTGAGCGCGGCCGAACTCCAATGGGTTCTGAATGCCGAGATGCTGCCCTTGGCGGCCCTTACACTGGTCGGCGGCGCGCTTGGCGACCGCTTCGGCAACAAGCAGGTCTTTCTATTCGGCATTGGCCTATTCTTTCTGGCATCACTGGGCTGCGGCCTCGCTCCCAGTTGGCTCGCACTTGTCGCGGCTCGCTTCCTACTAGGTATTGGCGAGGCACTGATCCTACCCACCGGCCTCTCCATCCTTGGCCAGGCCTTCCCGTCTGATCGCAAGAGCCGCGCAGTGGGCATTTGGTCGGCGAGCGCAGCCGTCGCCAGCGCGATTGCACCCGCGCTGGCGGGTCTCATTCTTGATCACACCACATGGCGCGCAGTGTTCTGGATGCAAGCCCCCTTGGCCGGAATAGCCTTCATATTGGCTGCTGCCTGGGCGCCAAAATCTGTGCCCCGCCCCGGCGCAGTGATTGATATTGCCGCCAGCGTCCTGTCCGTGGTTGGGCTTGGCGCGCTTGGTTGGACATTAATGGCCCTGACCAAGGGCGCAGACGGCCGACTAGCCGTAGGACTCTTGGTCGCCGTCGCAGCCATCGCTGCCCTTGTCAGATTGGAGGTGCGCCGAGATGACCGCGCCATGCTACCGCCAGCCCTCTTTGCAAGCCGAACCGTCATTGCGCTGAGCCTTTTCACTGCCGCGCTTTACGGTGCCTTCACGACCATTCTGACCCTGATTCCGTTCGTCATAATCAAGGGTGTGCATTTGAGCGCTTTGACGGCAGGCCTGGCGTTTATCCCCCTGCAAATCCTGATTACCGGGGTGTCTCCGCTGGCGCCCCTCCTCTGCGCCCGTTTTGGGCACAGCTTGCCGCTGGCCGTCGGGGCTATCGTTACGGGCTTGGGATGTGTCGTCGCACTTAGGATTGGCATCGACGCGCGCTACTGGTTCGACATCTTCCCAACGGTCGCGGTTGTCGCAGTTGGATTGAGCATGGCCATCGCTCCGATGACGACCTTGGTGCTGACCTCGGTCGACAATCTCCACGCAGCCACAGCGTCTGGTTTTAACGGCGCGATGTCCCGCGCCGGATCGCTCGCGGCCATCGCGCTCCTTGGCGGCGTACTGCAACAGTCCGGCGCCAATCTGATCTATGGATTTCACATAGCCATGATGGCCTGCGCGGGTGCTTGTTTCATCGCTGCCCTTGCGGCGTTTTCCATCGCGGCGACCGGCGAACCGAATTCTGCATTCGGACTCTGACAATTTGACGATGGAGTTCCGCGAACGACAGCAACAGGCGTCACGACACGGCATAACCAGCCGTGATGGATGTTATGCCTAAAAAACATTTTCCGCCACGCCGCGCTACTGCGATCCTCACTGAGGTTTCCTTGATGATGGAAAATTGCCGTGAAAGTTATCCTTATTGGTGCCACCGGCACGCTCGGCAAAGCTGTAGGCCGGGAACTCAGCAACCGCCACGAAGTCGTGCAGGTCGGCCATACCGGCGGTGATCTCCAAGCGGATGTCACCGACCGACAATCCATAGAGCAGCTTTATGAGAAGACCGGGGAATTTGATGCCGTCGTCAGTACGACAGGCAACGTGCATTTCGGGCCGCTTGAGGAGTTCACGCCAGAGCAGTTCGAAGTCGGCCTGCGCGGCAAGCTGATGGGCCAGGTCAATCTCGTGATGCTGGGCCTCAAGCATATTCGCGCCGGCGGCTCCTTCACCTTGATCAGCGGCCAAATCAACGACGATCCCATCCGCTTTGGTGCGTCGGGTGCAATGGTCAATGGCGCCCTTGAAGGGTTTGTGCGCAGCGCCGCACTTGAGCTGCCCCGGGGTTTGCGCATCAACCTCGTCAGCCCGACGATGACAGAAGAGTCCTCGGCGGCGTTTGGCCCATTCTTCCCCGGCCAGAAGCCCATTCCGGCATCTGAAGCGGCGCTCGGCTTTGTGAAAAGCGTGGAAGGTCCCCAGACGGGCCGTGTTTACCGTATCGGTTGGTCGCCCGACCATTGAGCCAATTGATTGATCCAACCCGAGTCGCCCGAACTGGAGATCTGCGATGACCCTAATCGACAAAGCCGTGAAAGCGAACCGCGATTATGCAAAGTCGCCGGATCCGAACCTCAACAAACGGCCGGTGCCAAAGCTGGCCGTCGTGACCTGCATGGATCCGCGCCTCTCCGACTTGCCGGCAATCCTTGGATTGCCGCATGCCGACCTCGATGTGATCCGAACGGCCGGACCCGCAGTGACCGATGATGTCATCGGAGAACTTGTCGCCTCCAATCGGGTCATTGGCACGACGGAGATCATGCTCCTCAACCACACCGGCTGCGGCTTTGCGACTTTTACGGACGAAGAACTGAACGCAAAGCTCTCCAAGGCGACGGGCGACGCCTCGCCCGCGCCCATGCGATTTTTCGCCTACAAAGACCCTGAGCAGCACACACGCGAACAGATCCAGATGGTGCGCTCGCACCCTTGGATCGCGAAAGAGGTTCCAGTGCGCGGCTTTGTCTTGGACATGGCGACCGGCCTATTGAAGGAAATTCACGCCGCCGCGAAATAGGCGCTGCGTGAAGTAAGTATGGCGGTGATTGCAATAGACGCCGTCTCGCCGCGCTCCGGTAACCCAGCCCCCCACCCCAACCGGAGCGCGGCGCCCTGACCGGGGGGTAGGATTTCTCAGTCAGCAGACCTGTTGGCGAAGGTTTGACGGCCTCCCGCCGTCCCGGGCATTGTTCCCTGGGACGGTGCAAAGAAGCACCGCAAGGGGACGATAATGGTTGGGGCCTGGCGCATTGTGCGGCGTCTCAAGAAAGCATCGATCTATGTTGACAATTCACCACCTCAACTTTTCGCGCTCGACCCGGCCGATCTGGCTCTTGGAAGAGCTCGGTCTACCGTACAAGCTGGTGAAATATGAGCGCGACGCCAATGGACGCGCGCCGGACGCGCTACGTGCCGTGCACCCCCTCGGTAAGGCGCCGGTGATGGTGGATGACGATCTGGCGTTGGCAGAGTCGTCGGCCATCCTGACCTATATCAACGATCACCTCGGCGGGGGACGGTTTGCTCCGAAAGCCGGCACAGACAAGCGCTTCATCCACGATGAATGGCTGCAGTATGTCGAGAGTTCGGCCGCCTTTCCCATCAGCATCACAGTTATTGGCAGCAAGCTCGGTGGGCTTTCCGATGGCCTGAAGCGCTTCGCGGAGCCCGAGGTCGCCAACACCTTGAATTACATTTCGTCCGCACTGACGAAGGGCCCCTATATCATGGGGTAGGGCTTCACCATCGCCGACATTCAGTTTGCATTCCCGCTGGAAGTGGCCAAAGGCGCCGGTCTGCTCGAGAATTACGCCGTGTTGCGCAGCTATCTCAGCCGTCTGGCCGAGCGCCCTGCCTACCAGAAGGCAATTGAGGTCGGCGGCCCTATGCGGCCATAGTCCAGACCAGATACCGGCGGCCAACCGTGTGGGGTTGCATGCCCAAGGATTGGCCCCTGTTATTTTCGGTCGGGCATTCCTATCTGGTCGAAGGGCACGAGGAATATTGTGATGACGAAGACCGTGAGAGTTCCGGGACCTGATCATCCCATAACCATCCGCCTTGCCGGACGCAGGGTTGTCGTCCGGGCTGGTGATGTCGTACTAGCCGATACGAAGGCTGCGCTGGAGCTGAAGGAAGCCCAGTACCCCGCGGTTTTCTACATCCCGCGGGCCGATGCGAAGATGGACCAGCTGGTTCGCACCACCCACGAGACGTATTGCCCCTACAAGGGCGACTGCAATTACTTCAGTATTTCGGCTCTGGGCACCCGCGGCGAGAACGCGGTGTGGACCTATGAAAATCCCCACGATGCTGTGAAGGAGATCGACGGTCATCTGGCGTTCTATCCTGACCGGGTTTCGATCACCGCAGAGTAGTCCTGCCGGGGCCGGTTAGGCCTGCAGGAATTGCGGCCCGGTCTGCGCGAAGAGACCCAGACGCAGGCCGGGATTGTGAGGCCGCGCCAACAGGGCGTGAATCTGTGACACCACGGCGGCGCCCTCACCCACGGCATAGGCCAGACGCTTGGTGGACCCGGAGCGCACGTCGCCGATCGCGAATACCCGCGGTACGCTCGTCTGAAGGGACAATGGCGCAGCGCTCCCATCGGCGCGGGACAACCCGGTCAGGACATACCCCTTATTGTCGAGAGCGACGGCGCCTTGGAGCCACTCGGTATTGGGCTCGGCACCGATGAACATGAACACGTAGCGGGCCGCGAGCTCATCTATGGCGCCCGTCTGGCGATTGCGAATGGCAATCCCGTCCAAGCCACCACCAGCGCCTGTGTGCAGAGTTGTGATTTCGCTGCGAACGCGGATATCGACATTGTCGAAAGAGCGAATGCGATCGATCAGATAGCGCGACATAGAAGCCTCAAGCCCCTCGCCGCGCACAATCATCGTCAAGCGTTTGACCTGCGGTGCGAGAAAGGCGACGGCTTGGCCGGCGGAGTTGCCGGCGCCGACCAACGCGACATGCTGATCGGCGCAACTCTTCGCCTCGACGGGAGACGCCCAGTAGTGGACACAGTCGCCTTCGAAGGTCTTCAAATTCTCAATGTCGGGTCGCTTGTAGCGGGCACCCGAAGCGATCACGACAGAGCGGGCTTCCACGGTGGTGCCGTCTGACATGGTTACCTTGATTGTATCCGCGTCCGGGCCATCGCAGTGCAGGCCGCGGGCCGCCAGCGGGATCGCAACTTGCGAGCCGAACTTTTGCGCCTGGCTGAGCGCCCGGCCGGTCAAGGCCCGGCCGGAAATACCGGTGGGGAAACCCAGATAGTTCTCGATTCGCGCCGAAGCACCCGCCTGGCCACCCAGCACAAGGCCGTCGACAACTAAGACAGAAAGGCCTTCGGATGCGGCATACACCGCTGTGGCGAGCCCAGCCGGGCCAGAGCCAACCACGGCCACGTCGTAGACATGGTCCGCCTGCAAGGTCGGCGTGATGCCAAGCCAAGCTCCAAGTTCCTCGTTGCTGGGACGCTTGAGCATCTGGCCACACGGGCACACCAACAGCGGCAGGTCCGAGTCCGGTAGCTTGAGCACGTCGAGCAATTCGCGGCCGCGCTCGCTGGCATAGTCGAGCACGAGGTGGGGATAGGTATTGCGGGTGAGGAAACCTTGGATCCGTAGCAGGTCCGCAGAACCGGGCCGGGCCAGGATGACCGGGCCAAGGCCGCGCTCCAGCAGATTGACCCGACGCAGAATAAACGCCCGCATGATCATCTCGCCGAGCTCAGCCGAGCCCACGACCAGGGCAAGCAGTTGCGCCGCTTGGAGCGGAAATGCGATGGCGCCGTCCGGTCCGGCACGGGACCCGGCGAGGCACGGGTGATCGCCAAGCTGGTTGAGCTCGCCAGTAAATTGCCCGGCTTCGAGGTGCTGAATGATGGTCTCTTGGTCCAAGCCATCGCGACCGAAATTCTCAATGCTGCCCGACAGCAAAAACCAGGACGGCACGTTAAGGTCGCCGGGCTTGTACAGGACCTCGCCAGGCTGAAACACTTTGGGTTCGGTTATGGCAAATCGCTCGGCAATCGCCAGCTGCGCGCCGCTGAGCCTGGGAAAGCGCTGAGCGCTGCGGTCCGATGGTGGCACTAGGGCGTCGGTCTGCTCGGGCGTGCGCATGGTCGTCCTACAACGGTCAAAACCCACATTATTCCGGGGCAGGCGAACCGCCGATAATGGAAACGATGCCTGTGGGTGATGACCCCACGCGGGCAGGTCCCGCCATAGCGGCAAAACCCATTGAACTGGCGCTAATAGGGTGGTTTGCGAGTAACGCGCTGTGCGCGCGCCGCTTCCGTCCACCATTTTAAGTCCGCGACGAGGCGCGGAAAGGCCTTCTCGAGATAGGCGCCAAATTCACCGATGGGCTTTGCATCCTCGTCCAGCGCCTGACTGACCTGACCAATCGCAATGGTGCTGGAAATCACCACCATGCCCATCTCGGACAAGATACCGTGCCAGGCCACATTGGCTCTGGCGCCGCCGGCACGTTGCGCCGAGTAGCTGACAACGGCGGCCGGACGCCAAAACCATTCTTCCAGAAAATGGTCGGTCAGGTTTTTAAGTCCGGGTTGAACACCCCAATTATATTCGCCGCAGACAAAGAGGAAGGCATCGGCGGCGCGGATCTTCTTGGCGAGTGTTTCCATAACCGCCGGCGCCGTTCCTGGAGCATATTCCTTGTACATCCGGTCGAGCATCGGCAGGTCGAGCGCACGCGCATCGATCAGCTCTGCGTCAAAGCCATCGGCAACGAGTTTCTGCATCGCGTAATTGGCCATTCGGATGCCAACCCTGGTTTGGCGAAACGAGCCGTAAAAGACCAAAACCTTGAACGCCATGCTGACTTCCTTTGGATCGGCTGGTTATCGTTTTCATTCCGGCCGGCTATTCCCGTCGCGTGATCGGTGAGCTTTTCTCCGGCTTGGGTTGGTGCCAAGCTGCGTTCCTACAACATAGGGGAAATCGATGGGACTGTTCGACAATTTGGAAGCAAAGGCCATCGAGATCGCCAAATTTACCGGCATTCCAGTCGCCGACGTGCACAAGATCACCAATACCTTCCAGGCCAATCTAACGAGCAGCGATGGCAATCCGGAAATCGCGATTGAGGCGACCGCCGCCCAACACGGGTTCGACACGACCACTATCCGCGAGATCATTTCCCGCGCCGGCGGTCTTGATGCCGAGGTCGGCGACATCGGAGAACATTCCGTCAGGCCAGGCGGAATCTAGCGGCGTAGCGCCCAAAGGCCCGGTCGCAACATAAATCTATTCCCGCACGTTATTTCCGCGCCGGAGTGCGACGTGTAACGCTCCTAGCCTTCATATATTTGATAGCTCATTGAAAGCAATCGTGTGCCGCCCGATCCGCAACCACAACCACAACCACAACCACAACCCGTACGCCCGCCGCACCCGATCCACGCAAATGCGGGCGTCTGCCTTCATCCCGAATATATAGAAGAACTCTTGCTGTTGCAGCCCGACGTCGATTGGTTCGAGATCCACGCCGCACGCTATCTAAATGACGCCATACAACAGCGTTCACTGACTTTCTTGCGCCAGGCCTATCCTCTGGCCATTCATATCTCTCAAATTTCCGCCAACACGACGGTTGAAGAGGCCGCCGCAGCGCTCGTGCCTCTCGTCGATTTGTGTAAACCCCTGGATCCGGGGCTCATATCAGTCGATCTTTGCGCGGGGCCATCGGGGACGCCAGACAGAGTGCCGGCGCCACCATGCACGCATGTATTGCTCAATGCGGTAATTGACCGGGTTGACCAAATTCAAATCGCGCTGAACCGAAGAGTGGCCGTGTCGCATTTTCCTATCCACTCGCATCATCGCCAAATGGAAATCGGTGAGGGCGCGTTCTATTCTGAGTTGGTGCGCCGTACCGGCTGCACCGTTTTGGTCGATCTCAGTGCGATCCTGCAATCCGCAAGCCAATAGGTGACCATGCTTCAAGGCAAATCTCCCAACCAGGCAGCGCGGGATCGCCCCGCCGTTAGCCGAGCCTAGAGCCTTTGTGGGAGTCGGTGAGCCAGGGCGTGCCTATGATTTCGATGCCACGGAGGAATGCCCCCTGATCATGGGCAGGAGCCTTATTTTCGGCCGCGCCGGCCTATATTTGCCTCATGCCGAGGAACGCGCTTGCAACCTGGATCGACAGATCTCTTCGGGACACCGGACCCCGGGCCCCTAGGCTT
>DATATP010000229.1:0-12695 GCA_036268715.1 Rhizomicrobium sp.
CAGAATATCGAGCTTGCCGGTGAACCGAAGCAGAAACGGGAAGAGCCAAAATCCCGCAATCGCCACGACGGATATCCACAACCCGGCGCCAGGGTGAGGATCTAATGCGGCAAGAAAAGCAATAACGATGAATCCAAGCCAGGGCCCCAGGAAGTGACTAACAAGAAACATCATCACCCGGCGACGAGCTTCCACATCGAGACTGAGCGGATCGGGAATGAACCAGTTAAAGGTCTGGGCTTTTACTGCCCCAAAAAATCGTGCGCCATCTTGCCAAGAATTGGCCTGGGCCCCCGGCCTGGCCGAGCGAAAATCGGGAATGGCGCTCATCGCTTATTCTGCGGGGGATCGAAGCCCAAATATCGTATCGGACAAAGGGTTCATGTCGCGTTAACTGCGGCCCACCTGCTTGCCGACCCAACCCAGACGAATGTCGTCAACTGCATGCTCGACGGTCTGATCGCTGGTCCGAATTCGGCCGGCGTCGCAAACGCTCATGTTCTGCATGCAAGCCCTCACATGCTTTGACGGGGCAGACGGGTTTTCCATGCGAGGTGTCACGCGTTTCGCGCGGACAATACTAAGGCGTCTGCCGCATACTCGCTTTCTTGTCTTTCTTGCTGGCTTGCGCGCAGGAAACCTCTCCTATCGAATGGAGAGGAATATTGGAGGCCGGATCAGACATTACCACCGTGTCCATCGCATCGCGCTGTTTCAGGGAATCCCGAACATGACCGAGGAAGGTCGAAAGCGCACTTGAAACAAAACTGTCCGCCCTGCGAATAAACACGGCCCGCACCCGGCCCATCGGACCGGCCATTTTATGGATTCGGACAAAATCGCGATGCCGGACGTTATTGAGCAGGTCCGCCGGCAGAAGTGTAACCCTGGACACACTAATAGTGTGAAACTTGGCCCGTATACGAGCAAGACCGTCTGTGCCGCCTCCGACCCTTCGAGGCATCTATCGCGGCCTTCAGAGCCCTTTGGCAGCACCTTCTACCGAGCACGCTCATTTTCCCTGTTATTCTCTGTCGTTTCCCTGTTATTGGGAATTACTTTCCCTGTTATTGGAGGCCGGTGAAAAGCGTCAAATCATAAGAAAAGCCACGAAAATGCTGGCGTTTTGAGCATAGCGCCTGTTCGATAATTCCGGTTTTCGCAGTTTTTCCCTGTATTTTTCCCTGTTAACGGGAATATGACCTCGGAGACTGGTTCGCGCAGCACTGCGTCCACAGCCATCCGCCAGGGTGATGGGAAACCGATTTGCAAATTCAGGATGCTTACAGGGCTAGCGGCCTTTCCTACCGGGATTGTACTGTTTCAGTCTTTCATTTGCCGCCGCCGCCCGTAAATTTCCGCAATGTCAGGAACGATTCTTGCCGACGACCGTTCGTTTCCCGGGGCCTCGGGTCTGGGGAGCGTTTTGCCTGGCAATCGTGCGGTGCTGCTCATTGCAGTACCAGTCTTTCTTGTTCTAGCGGTTATCGCTTACATCACCTTCCAGTTCGCCGCCAACGAACGCGCGGCGGAAGGCTGGGTACGCCATACCTATCAGGTCATCGACCAGCTTGGGCGAGTGCTTCGCGACGCCCAGGACGCCGAGACCGGCCAGCGTGGCTTTCTCCTGACCGGGCGGCAGGATTTTCTCCAGCCCTATCGCGACGGACAAGCGCGTATCGCGGCCGACCTTAAACTTTTCCGGGAATTGACCAGTGACAATCCGCGCGAGCAGGCGCGGGCCGACGTGCTTCAACGGCTGATCACCCAGCGGTTTTCCGCCTTCGATTCCGGCCTGTCGCTGGCGCAGGCCGCGACCAAGACCTCCCCAGCCCTGTTTGCCGCGCTGGAGCAGGGAAGGTTGCGGATGGCGGCGCTCAGGGCCGCGGTGACGGCCGGGATGGCAGAGGAGGGACGCCTGCTGGACCGCCGCGATGCCGAGCGCCGCCATCAGGAAGCATTTGAAATCGCGTTCGCCATCAGCGCGGCGGTCATCACTTTGAGTATTCTTCTGGCCGCCGCCGCCTTGCTGGCGCGCAACAATATCCGCCTCGCCGCCGCCCAGCGTGCCCGTGCCAACGAAGCGGCGATCCTGCAGACAACCCTGGAATCGGTGCGTGAAGGCATCGCCTATTTCACGTCGGATGAACTTCTGTGTGCCTTCAATGACAGTTTTTTCCGCCTGCTGGACATCCCGGAAAGCTTGGCAGTCCTCCAAAAGACAAAACTTGCCGACATACGCGCCACACAGAGCGATGGGCTGCGGCAGTTGTTGCGGCCGCCATCCGACGATCAGGGAGGCCCGATGCCGCTGCGCATCGCCGCATCCGATCGCGAACTCGAAATCTATCATGCGAAAGTTGCTACCGGCGGCTTTTTGATCGGCGTAAAGGATGTGACCGCCCGGCTGCGCGCCGAGGCGATGGTGCGCCAGAGCCAGAAGATGGAGGCGGTCGGCCATCTCACCGGCGGCGTGGCGCACGATTTCAATAATCTGCTCCAGATCATCAGCGCCAATCTCGATCTGGCCGCAAACGCCGAAGCGGTGCGTGCCGATCCCAAGTTGCATGCGCGCATGCAGAACGCGATTGCTGCGGTGGTGCGGGGCTCGCGCCTCACGGGCCAATTGCTCGCTTTCGCGCGCCGCCAGGCATTGGAGCCGCGCTCGGTCGATTTGGGCCGCGTCATCCGCGATCTGAGCGATCTGTTGCAGCGGACGCTGGGCGAGCGGATCGAAGTCGAAACGGTGGTTGGGGGAGGGCTATGGAACACGCTGGTCGATTCCACCCAGGTCGAGAACACCGTTCTTAATCTCGCCATCAATGCACGCGACGCGATGCCAAACGGCGGCAAGCTCACCGTCGAAGTCGCCAATGCCCATCTCGACGACACCTATGCGGCCGTGCATTCCGAAGTGACGCCCGGCCAGTATGTGCTGCTGGCGGTGTCAGATACTGGCAGCGGGATGACCCGCGAGGTGCTGGCGCGGGTATTCGAGCCTTTCTTCACCACCAAACCTGTAGGCAAGGGCACCGGCCTTGGCCTTGCCCAGGCCTATGGCTTCGTCAAGCAGTCGGGCGGGCACATTAAGGTCTATAGCGAGCCGGGACATGGCACCACTATCAAGCTCTATCTGCCGCGCACAAGACGGGAGCGCGATGTGTCGGACCAGGCGCTCAGCCAGCCGGTTCAGGGCGGCAGCGAGACCATCCTGGTGGTCGAGGATGACGAGGATGTGCGCGGCGCGGTGGTCGATATGCTCACCGATCTCGGCTATCATGTGTCAAAGGCGGAGAGCGCAGACGAGGCGCTGGCCCTGCTGCACCGAGGTACCAAGGCCGATCTTCTGTTCACCGATGTGGTAATGCCCGGCGCGATCTCGACACGCGAATTCACCCGCCGGGCGCAGGAGATGCAGCCGCACCTGAAAGTTCTTTACACCTCCGGCTATACCCAGAATGCGATCGTCCATAACGGAAAGTTGGACGACGATGCCTTCCTGCTCTCAAAGCCTTATCGCAAGGACGAGCTGGCGCGTAAGCTGCGCAGTGTGCTTGCCGGCAGTACACGGGTTGCGATCGCTCCACCCTCCGTGGCGCCCGATATGGCGGTCCCGATTCGGCGCGGCAAAGTGCTGGTGGTTGAGGATGTCGCCCTCATCCGGATGACGACAGTGGATATGGTGGAGCAGATCGGCTTCGCCGCCGCCGAGGCGGCTGACGGGGCAGCGGCGCTGGCCCTGCTGCAAGCCGATCCGGGGATCGATATTCTGCTCACCGATCTGGGCCTGCCGGGCATGAATGGCCGCCAATTGGTGCAGGAGGCGCTGCGGCTGAATCCGTCATTGAAGGTGATCATCGCCAGCGGTTATTCCGGCGAAGGAGAAGAACTGGTCGGTGTGTCCCACCTGCTCAAGCCCTTCGATCTTCAGCAATTGCGTAAAGTCCTTCAGGCCTGAACCTCTATCCGGGCGATCACCGGGATAAGGGCCGAACGAGTTCCCGAAATAAAATGCGCCCCCGCGCAGGGGGATGACGCGTTACCGATTCCATGCCGCGGCAGCAGAAATGCATTTATTGTGACAGGCGCGCCATTGCATACCGGCTGGAGCCTGATGGCACGAAAATTTTTCTATGCGAAGACCATATGCCGGCCGGTGAGGCGCCGCACCACCCGGAAACCGACGCGGCCGGCGGCAGAAATCAACCGCGGCGGCAATAGCCACCGCCATTTTGGCGGAACATTGCAAGATTTCGGCAAACCCAGCGGCAGGCCGCTACGTTGAAGTGTGCAGTTTCGCGCTTGGGAACAGGAGCAGAGGCAACGCGGGGCTCTGCCCGGCACGCCGGAATATTATCGCGAACCGGCGGCGGACATGCTGCACAGGGCGGAGAAAGCGGCCAGTGACGACGCGCGGAATTCCTTTCTTCTGTTGACCGCGACCTGGGATCATTTGGCTCGGCAAAGCGAACGGTCTGCGTGGTAGTCAGAGCGAAGCCCGCGGATTTCTCCGCGGGCCTTTCTTCAACTGTCTGCGGGCAATTAGGGAAACAGGGCGAAATTATAGCTGAGGGTGGCGACGAAATTGCCCTGACAGGCATCCTTGGTCGCCATGTAGAAGCCGCAAGCCGATTTGTTGAGATCGGTATCGATGTAGCGCAGGTCGAGGCTAAACATTTTCCACGTCGCGGTGGCGCCGATATCCCACTCCGTGTAATCGCTGGAGTCGAAATATTTTGCCGCCTGCACCCATTGATGGCCGACATTGGCGCTTGCGCTCAACCAGTCGGTGATGGTGTAGGTGGCGTTGCCCGCCAGCCAGTTGCCGGTGCCCCCGCCCAGGCTGAATTCGGGCGAATAGGACCAGGTGCCCTGCACGGACAGCGGACCGAAGGCATGGGTCAGTTGGGTGATGACTTCGAAATAGCTCGCCTTGGACGACCCGTGCGGCAGGCTCGCATCGGGATAGGCGTAATAATAGGGCTCGATATTGAGATCGGTGCCGTCCAGATCGAAATGCTTACCGCCATAGATGTCCCATTCCACGCCGGGATTCTCGTTCTGGCCGCCCAGTTGCCAATTGATCGTGGAGGCCCAGGAGCCGACATAAAACCCGTCGGGACCGGTGAGGTTCAGGGCGCCCTGGGGCGAGGGATTTTGGTCATTCTGGCTGATGCCGCGGAATTTATAATCGGTCTGCACATCGACGGATCCGGCCACGGCCCAGTCCGGCGCGGGCCCGGCATCATCGGCATAGGCGCCGGTGGCGAACAGGCCGACAAGCCCGGCAATGCCCAGCAAAGCCTTGGTGGAATACTTCATCTTTATGTCCTCTCTTTCGACATGCGCCGGCGGCGCATGTCTGTCCCCCCGTGGCCATACCGCCCCGGGTCGATCAGAGAATCCGGGTTGCACGGCCATCGTTCAATACGGCATCTGACCCCGGACCGATTTGGACGGGACGGAAAAGACGGATTTGGCCGACAGTTGTTGCAATGCAACACGTGACTGCTTAATTGCAGTGCGTGTCGCCCGCTTCCTAGGCATAAAAGATTTTAATCAGCGTCCGGCCGGACCGGCGCCTTGCGCGCAAAAAGGCTATTGCTAGCCGAGACTCTCAATGCCGCTCGGAAAGGATGCAAGTTTGGAAGCCGCCAGCCGGAGCCTGCGCATCATCCTGATCCGGCACGGACAGCCCGCCATTGCGCTGAGGCCGCGTACCTCCCATCGCGGCTTCCGCGATTATATCGACGCCTATGAAGCGGCGGGCCTCGACCCAGCCAGTCTGCCGCCGGAAGAGTTGCGCGATCTGGTAAAGGAACTGGACAGCGTCTTTACCAGCGATCGGCCGCGCAGCCGCCAGAGCGCTGCGGCTCTGGCGCCGCATGCAGTGCTGATGGCCGATCCGCTGTTCGCCGAAGCGCCCCTGGCGCCGCCGCCCATCCCACTACTCAACATGCCGGTGCCGAGTTGGGCGGTGGTGGCGCGTCTGTTGTGGCATGCAGGCTATCATCCAGAAATCGAGAATGTCCGTAAGGCCAAGCATCGCGCCGTCCAGGCCGCCGATATCCTGACCGACACTGCACGGGCGACCGGCGCCGCCGCGCTGGTTGCGCATGGCTACTTCAATATGATGATCGGCCGCGAATTGCGCCGTCGTGGATTTTCATGGCGAGGATCGCATCGTGTGCGTTACTGGAACGCGGTGATCTATGAAGGAAAGACTCGATGATCGAACAGAAGCTGGAAATTTCGCTGCCTGACGGTGTGGCCGAGGCTTTCTTTTACAAACCAGATTCGGTCGGCGATTTTCCCGGCGTCATATTCCTCACCGATATCTGGGGCATCCGGCCCGCCAATCAGGGCGTGGCCAAGCGCCTGGCGGAGCGGGGATTTGCGGTGTTGGTGCCCAATGTGTTTTTCCGCCATGGCAGATTGCCGCTGGTACCGCCCGGTTTCCAGTTCAAGGCGGGTGAGCCGCGCTCGATGCGCATTATGGCCGAACTGTTTCAAGCGCTGACGGCAAAACAGATGAGCGCGGACGGCCCGGCCTATCTCGATAATCTGTTCAAGCAAAAAGGTGTCGCGGGAGAGAAGGCCGGCGTGGTCGGCTATTGTTTTACCGGCGCGATGGCGCTGCGCATGGCCGCGGCTTCACCCGAGCGGATCGCCGCTGCAGCGTCTTTCCATGGCGGACGGCTGGTGCAGGAAGGCGACCCCGACAGCCCGCATCTGTTGCTGCCGAAGATCAAGGCACGGCTCTATTTCGGCCATGCGGTTGAGGATCAGTCCATGACTGCCGAACAGATCGCGATCCTTGAGGCGGCCCTGCGCGACTGGCGTGGTGCTTTCCAAAGCAAGATTTATGAAGGCGCCCGCCATGGATGGACAGTGCCCGGCGGGCCCGCTTACAACGAACTGCAAGCCGAGCGAGCTTTCGAAAAGCTGGTCGAACTGTTCGACGCCACGTTGGAATAGGCTTCTGTGGCGAAGAGACTCAGAGCATGGCGGGGATCACGCGGTCCGGGGGGCTGTGGCCGTCCACGAAACTTCGGATATTGATGATCACCTTCTCGCCCATGTCGGTGCGCCCCTCGATCGTGGCAGAGCCCATATGCGGCAGCAGCACGACATTCTTCGCCTTCAACAGCTTAGGGTTCACTGCCGGCTCATTCTCGAACACGTCCAGGCCCGCGCCCGACAATTCTCCTGCCTCCAGCATGCGCGCCAATGTGTTCTCGTCGATCACTTCGCCGCGCGCCGTATTGACGATATAGGCGCTGGGCTTCATCAGCTTCAGCCGCCGCGCCGAAAGCAGATGATAGGTCGCCGGCGTATGGGGGCAGTTGACGGATACGATGTCCATCCGCGCCAGCATCTGGTCCAGACTGTCCCAATAGGTCGCCTCCAGCTCCTGCTCGATCTCGGAATGCACGCGCTTGCGGTTGTGATAATGTATCTGCAAGCCGAACGCGCGCGCGCGGCGGGCCACCGCCTGGCCGATGCGGCCCATGCCGACGATGCCCAGCCGCTTGCCCTGTAGCCGTTTGCCCAGCATCCAGGTCGGCGCCCAGCCCTTGAACTGCTGGTCCTCCAGCGCCTGCGCGCCTTCCACCAGCCGGCGGGGCACGGCCAGGATGAGCGCCATGGTCATATCGGCGGTGTCTTCGGTCAGCACGCCTGGGGTGTTGGTTACAAGGATACCGCGGTCGGTTGCCCCCTTGACGTCGATATTGTCGACGCCGGTGCCGAAATTGGCGATCAGCTTGAGGTTCGGCCCGGCCTTGGCGATCAGGCCCGCGTCGATCCGGTCGGTGACGGTCGGCACCAGCACATCGGCCTTCCCCACCGCCTCCTCAAGCGCGCCGCGGCCCATCGGGGCGTCGTCGAGATTGAGATGCGCGTCGAACAGTTCCCGCATGCGGGTTTCAATCGCGTCAGGCAGCTTGCGCGTGACGATAACAAGCGGCTTCTTGGCGGGCATATAAGACTCCGAAGCAGATCAGCTATTAGAGCATTTTCATGGTTCGTTGGATCACCAAAATGCTCTATCTCTTTGTTTGTCGCGGTTCCGGACGGAAAACCGTTTCACACCTTTCCTGGAACCGCTCTAAATCGGGAAAAAAAGCCTGTGAACAGGCGAAAGCGCGCCCAGAAATGATACAGTCCGTTTTGCTCCTGCTGGCGCTTACGATTGCTGCATTGCCGGCCAGCGCCGCGCCGGTGCTGCGCTATGTCAGCCAGCGTACCGACCGGGCCTATCTGCGTGAAGGCCCCAGCTATGCGCATCGAGTGCTGTGGGTCTATCGTCATCGCGGCATGCCTTTCGCGGTGACCGCCAGCTATGACGTGTGGCGGCGGGTTACGGCGGCGGACGGCACCACCGGCTGGATGAGCGCCAGCATGCTGTCGGACCGCCGTACCATTGTCGTGATCGGAAAGGGCCGGGCGCAAATCCGCGGGGCCGGGGGCAAGCTGGTGGGACTTGCCGACATGGGCGCGATCGCCAACCTCAAATCCTGCCAGCTTCGCGTCTGCGAAATCTCAGCTCGCGGGATCGACGGGCGGATCGACAAATCGCGCATCTGGGGCGTGGGGGCGAGCGAAGTGTTTCGTTGAAGAAGCGCGCTTTAATGCCGGAAGTGGCGCATGCCGGTGAAAGCCATCGCCAGCCCCGTTTCGTTTGCCGCGTCGATCACTTTCTGGTCATTGACCGAGCCCCCGGGCTGGATCACCGCCGTTGCCCCCGCTTCCGCCAAGGCCAACAGGGCGTCGGGGAAAGGAAAAAAAGCCTCCGATGCCGCCGCCGATCCTACCGTGCGCGGACGGTCCCAGCCCGCGATCTTGGCTGCATCCTGCGCCTTGATGGCGGCGATGCGCGCCGAATCGACCCGGCTCATTTGGCCAGCGCCGATTCCTGCGGTCGAGCCGTCCTTCACATAGACGATGGCGTTGGATTTCACATGCTTGGCCACGGTGAAGGCGAACAGCATGTCGGTGGTTTCCTGGATCGAGGGCTGGCGCTTGGTGACGATCTTCAGATCGGCGCGCTTGACATGCCCATTGTCGCGGCCCTGCACGAGGAAGCCTCCCGCCACGGTGCGATAGGTGAGGCCCGCCGCATGGGGATCGGGCAAGCCGCCTGCCACCAGTAGGCGCAGATTCTTCTTGGATGACAGAATGCGCCGCGCATCATCGTCGGCCTCCGGGGCGATGATCACCTCGGTGAAGATTTTCGAAATCTCTTCCGCAGTCTCTCCGTCCAAGGTCCGGTTGAATGCCAGCACCCCCCCGAACGCGCTGACGCTGTCGCAGGCCAGCGCCGCGAGATAGGCCTCCTTTAAACTTTTGCCGATGGCTACGCCGCACGGATTGGCATGCTTGATGATCGCGCAGGCGGGCGAAATTTTCGGATCGAACTCTGCCACCAATTCATAGGCCGCGTCGGTGTCGTTGATGTTGTTGTAGGAAAGTTCCTTGCCTTGAAGCTGGGCGGCGCTGGCGACGCCCGCACGGGCCGAGCCGTCGACATAGAAAGCCGCCCGCTGATGCGGATTTTCGCCATAGCGCAACTTCTGGCGCAACAACCCGCCAAAGGCGCGCCGGCGCGGCGGATCGGCGTCGCCGTCCTTCGCAAGCTGGTCGGCGAGCCAGTTCGACACCGCGGCGTCATAGGCCGCGGTGCGGGCGAAGGCGCGTTGCGCCAGCTTGCGCCGCAGGGCGAGGGTGGTGCCCCCATGCGCTTTCATTTCCTCCAGCACTGCGCCGTAATCTTCGACATCCACAACCACCGTCACGAAGGCGTGGTTCTTCGCCGCCGAGCGCGTCATCGCCGGGCCGCCTATGTCGATATTCTCGATGGCGGTTTCGAAATCGCTGCCGCGCGCCACCGTCGCCTCAAACGGATAAAGATTGCATACCAGAAGGTCGATGCCTTCGATGCCATGGGTGCGCATCGCCTCGGTGTGGGATTGGCTGTCGCGCAACGCCAACAGGCCGCCATGCACCATCGGATGCAGGGTCTTGACCCGTCCGTCCATCATCTCGGGAAAGCCGGTGATGTCCGCCACGTCGCTGACCGCGAGCCCCGCATCGCGCAGTGCTTTCGCCGTGCCACCGGTCGAGATCAGCATGACACCTTGCCCCGCCAGGCCGCGCGCAAAGTCGGTCAGCCCGCTTTTGTCGGAAACCGAGAGCAGGGCGCGGGAAATCTTGTGGATTGTCATGAGCGACTCGCGATGGACTGGACTTGCGAACGGCTCTTATCGCTTCATCACCAAATAGAAAAGAGCCAATCCAAGGCTCGCGCACAGCGAATAGATCACCGGCACGGCGATGTGCACATTGTTCCAGGTAAAACTGAAATCTCCCGGCAGCGGACCGGGTTCCAGAAACGCGATCGCCGGCGCCAGCACTGCCGCGCCGAGCACAAGAATCGCCAGGACGACCAGCAGCCTAGCCATTGGCCGGCATGGCCCTCAGGCCGAGCCGGGCGAACAGGCTGCGGTCCGCAGCGGCATCCGGATTGGGCGTGGTGAGCAGCTTTTCGCCGTGAAAAATCGAGTTGGCCCCTGCCAGAAAGCACAGCGCCTGGGTTTCTTCGCTCATCGCTTCCCGGCCTGCCGACAGGCGCACCATGGAACGCGGCATGGTGATACGGGCCGATGCGACGGTGCGCACAAAATCGATCGGATCGAGCGGCGCGCTGCCGGCGAGCCGCGTGCCGTCCACTTTCATCAGGGCATTGATCGGCACGCTTTCGGGATGGATAGGCAAGGTTGCGAGCGCATGAATCATGCCGATACGGTCGGTTTCGCTCTCACCCATGCCGACGATGCCGCCGCAGCACACATTCATTCCCGCCTCGCGCACCGCCGCCAGAGTGTCGAGCCGGTCCTGATAAGTCCGTGTACTGATAACGTGGCGGTAATATTCCGGCGAGGTGTCGAGATTGTGATTGTAATAGTCCAGCCCGGACTGCTTCAGGCGGATGGCCTGGGCGCCGGTCAGCATGCCCAACGTGGCGCAAGTCTCCATTCCCAGCGCCTTGACGCCTTCCACCATCGCGCAGACCGCGTCCAGGTCACGATCCTTGGGCGAACGCCAGGCCGCGCCCATGCAGAAGCGTGTCGCGCCCGCCGCCTTCGCCTTGCGCGCATCGGCCAGCACGGCTTCGACCTGCATCAGCCGGGACGCTTTCAGGCCCGTCTGGTGGCTCATGCTTTGGGAGCAATAGCCGCAATCTTCCGGACAGCCGCCGGTCTTGATCGAGAGCAAGGTCGAAATCTGCACCTGATTGGGATCGAAATGGGCGCGGTGCACCGTCTGCGCCCGAAACATCAAGTCGGGGAAGGGCAGGGCGAACAGGACGGCGATTTCCGCGCGACTCCAATCGGAGCGGGGCGTGTCATGAAGGTTCGAAGCAGGGGCGTTCATGGGGGGATGATAAGGAACATCGGGGGCAGCGCCAATCTCAGGCGTTGAAATACCGCTCCGCATAATCGAGGAAGCAGGGCCGGTCGGGATGGGGCGTGTGCCCCTGGTGGCGCCGGCGGGAATGCCTTTGCCCACCGGCACCCCTTGCGAATAGCCCTGCCGGGCGTTCCGTCGCGGTGATAGTCCTTGGCGGCAGGACACGGCCTCGTTATAGATGCCATCCCTGCCCAAGTGGCGGAACTGGTAGACGCACGGGACTCAAAATCCCGCGGCCGTGAGGCCATGTCGGTTCGATTCCGACCTTGGGCACCAAATTTCCGCGCATAGTTTGTACGGAGCATCACGCGACGCCCTGCTGACGTCGGCCCGTTCGATGACCGCTGGGACGGCGGCTATGACGGTCCGCCGCCGCCGCGTCCTCCCCATATTGACGGCCACGCCATCGCACCCGACCTCATCCTCTATAATTGTCTGGGCGAGCGGCGGCCGCCGGAGCTTGCGGTGGTGAAGCTGAGGCCGTGCTGAAGCTGGATGACGCCGAACGCGCGCGGTCGCAACAACGCTATCGGCGTGCCGCCAGGCCGCTGTATTGTCGGCGGCAGCCATGCCGGGGATTTCAAGAAGCGCGCCAATCTGTGTCACCCGCTTTAGGTTGACACGGCGCCTCAAAACCCTAGCCTTCCCATCAAACCGTGGAGGGAATCCCATGCGCCGTGTTGCCCTGTTTGCGTCTGTCCTTTTCGTCGCCTCGCCATCCCTGGCTCAGCCTTTGCCATCACCGGCTTCTTATCCGCCGGTGGTGGGCGCGACCGGCGTGGTGACGACGCATGAATTGTCGCTGGACATGGCGGAGAAGATCGCCCGCGGCGGCATCGACCAATGCCGCAAGATGGGCTTTCACACCACCATGGCGGTGATCGACAGCGGCGGCACCCTGAAAGCGTTCCTGCGCGACGATAAGACGGGTCCTCATACGGTGTCCCTCGCCCAGGACAAGGCCTATACGGCGCTTACATTCGCCAGCCGCTTCGCCACCTCCGGCGCTTTCGCCACGGCGCGCAATTCCACCCTGGGCTCACCCATGACAAATGTCCGTGGCGTGGTCGGTGTCGCCGGGGGCGTGCCGATCAAATATCATGGCGAGGTGATCGGCGCGGTGGCCTCCTCCGGCGCGGTCGGCGGCGCCAATGACGAGAAATGCTCGCAAGCGGGTATCGACGCCGTGGCCGATCAGTTGAAATAGCTCCAAGGAGTGGGGG
>DATATP010000230.1:0-36559 GCA_036268715.1 Rhizomicrobium sp.
ATGCGATCAGTATCAGCCCGGACTTTCCCGACGCACAGAATAATAGAGGCGTCGCGCTTAGACGATTGAACAGGTTGGCTGAGGCACTGAAAAGCTATGATCGCGCTATTACCCTCTGTCCAAATTATGGGGAGGCTTGGAGCAACCGCGGTGAAGCTCTTATGGCATCGCAACAACTGGATGCTGCGATTGCAAGCTTCGAGCGAGCGCTGGCCTTAGCGCCTCGCCACGTGGACACGTTGTTTAACTGTGCTTTGGCGTATCAGAAGAAGGGGCGTTTCCGCGACGCGAAGAACCTGTTGGAGAGGATCGCCGGCATCGAACCGGCCCACAAGCGCTTACTGTTCGGTATGGCATATGGTGCCCTCCTAAATTGCGACTGGTTCGAGCAAGATGCATTACGCCAGCGCCTGTCCATCGAATGCCCTGCCGGCAAGTCCATCGTGCCACCACTGGCTTTGCTTGGGTACCTGGACGACCCTCAAATATTGCGCCTTTCTTCGGCTCAATATTTGAGCGACCTTTTTGGCCCAACGATTTTCGCAGCAGAACGGCCAGCGCTGCTTGCGCATAACAGAATCCGAATAGCATATGTGTCCGGCGATTTTCACGAACACGCTACGGCATATTTGATGGCGGATCTGTTCGAACGCCATGACCGATCTCAGTTCGAAGTGTATGGCGTTTCGTTTGGCCCCAACGATCATAGTGAGATGAGCCAGCGCCTGTCGCGGGCGTTCGATCAATTCCACGATGTCCAATCCTGCAGTGACGCGGAAGTCGTCGACCTGATGCGTCGCCTGGAGGTGGACATTGCCATAGATCTAAAGGGTTTCACGTCGGGTGAACGGCCAGGCATCTTTTCTCGCCGCGCTGCGCCGATACAGGTCAATTATCTTGGATATCCCGGCACCATGGCGGCCGTCTGGTGGGACTACCTCATCGCAGACCCCGTGGTGTTGCCGCGCGCGGAGCAGCCGTTTTTTTCCGAGCGCATCGTACATTTGGCGTGCTGTTATCAAGCCAATGATCCTGTCCAGCGGATTGGCGCCGCACCTACCCGCACCAGCCAAGGTCTACCTGAAACAGGTCTGGTATTCTGCTGCTTCAACAACCACTCGAAAATTACCAAACCGATATTTGAGATTTGGATGCGGCTCTTGAATGCAGTGCCGGGCAGCGTTCTTTGGCTTCTTGCGGGCAGCGCATCCGATGTTTTGCCGCGTGAAGCTCGCGATCGTGGAGTGGCTCCTGATCGCCTGATCTTCGCGGCGCCGGCAACGCACGACGCCCATCTTGCGCGGCTAAGCTTGGCAGACCTGTTCCTCGACACATTGCCATATAATGCGCACACGACCGCAAGTGACGCGCTTTGGACCGGCGTACCGATCGTCACTTGCCGCGGCAAGGCATTTGCTGGACGGGTGGCCGCCAGCCTCCTGACGGCGATAGACCTTCCCGAATTGATTACGGAGGATCTCGATGCTTACGAAGCACTTGCACTAAAGTTGGCGCGCGACCGCGTCTATCGGAAATCGGTTCAGAAGAAATTGGCAGCGAACAAGCACACGGCTTCGTTATTTGATGCGAATAGATTTCGCCTCAATATCGAAAAAGCATTTTCCACGATGGTGGACGCAATGCGCAAGGGCAGCCCCCCCGCCGGCTTCGACGTCACCCTCTGAGGCCGGCACACGGCTTTCCCACTCTCCCACCTATTGACAGAACCCTACCGGCCGGATTCCGGCAACGATTTAACCAATCCGACTATCCGCGAGAATTTAATAGGCCCCGAGCCTAGAACGATTTTCGAAGATCGAGCAGGAAGTATCGCCCAAGGGTCGTGCCATTCGCGGCGATCGTTGTGCCACCATTGCTTGGAACGACACCTCCGCCCGCCAAATAGAGAGGCGGCTGCGAGTCAGCGATGTTGTTGATGGTGATACTGACAGCCGCGCCCTCGGTCCAACTGAACATGTCCTTCAGGTCATAGGCCAAATAGAGGTTGATAGGATGGAAGGACGGAATGTGAACCTGATGGTAGAGGGTATAGGATTGAACATTGGTTGGGACGTTAAATCCCGGGCTCTGCTGAATCGACAGCCGTCCTGACAGCGGGCCCATCTCCAGCTGCAAATACCCGTAAAGTTGGTAGAGCGGCACACCAGTCGCCTGAATGCTGTTCCATGGCTGACCGGCGGCGCCCTGGTTCACATTCTGCAGACTGGCGGTACCCTGCGCGCCGAGAGTCATGGTCGCGAAATCAAGATCCCGCGTGTAGGTCGCCGCGAAGTCGTAACCGTCCATCTTCGCGTTGCCGAGATTGTTGCGGCGTGCGTCGTAGAGGATGTAAGGCGCTGGCTGGCCTGCCGCATAGGCAGACGCAATGCCATTGCCCAAGCAGCCAATGCAGGTTGTGTATGGGCCGCCGCTGGGCGGGCCGTAAGACTGAACCTGCGCCAGCGTGGGATTGATGAGATAGAATTTGGAGTAGGAGGGAACCGAGAATATGATGGAATTGCCGACGAGCAGTCCGATCTGATGCTCGATACCGATATGCCAGCGCGTAAGGCTGATATCGAGACCCGTCAGATCGACGCCCGCGATTTCCTTCGGGTGGAAATCCGCGCCCATCGACCAGGTGTTGCCATACTCGGGTCCCAGATTGGGATTGCCGCCTGGCACAAGAATGGAGGGCCTCAGCGCGTCCGCCGTGCTGGTGCCTGGTGGCACCAGCGCATTGGGGGTGGAGGTATAGAAAGTGATTGCATAACGACCGTCGGGAGCCAGCGTGTCGGCCAAGCTTGGCGCGTCATATGACGAGCCTCTAGTCCCCCTGAGCGTCAATTCATCGATCACATCCCAGGAGGCGCCCAGCTTATAAGTTTCAGCCGAGCCGAAGTCGCTGAAGCTGTCGATACGGCCCGAAATATCCAGGGCGAAGGACTTGACCATCGGAATATTCGCGTCGGGGCCGACGAGCGGCACCTCGATCTCGCCGAAGCCCGAATTGATCGAACGGTGAGTTTTGTTCCATACGCTCTGTTCGCCGAACGGAACAACTGCGTCGGGGAAACCTCCGGTTGGGCTATTAACCGACCAGCGCGCAACATAGTCTTCCCAGTCGTATTTCCCGCCAAGAGCACCCTTGACGACACCGCCCCAAGGCAATGTGAAAAGTGAGCCATTGAGGGTGATCTGCGCCTGATTCTGATGCTGGATGGCCTTCTGCAAACCGCCATCGTCCAGGATACTCTGGATCAGGGTCGGATTCGTCTGCGCAATATTATACGGATCAACCGCGTTGCCGTTGACGATATTTCCGCTCAAGGCAGGCGATAACACGCCTCCCAGATTCGTTTGGCGCAATGAATTGTTCAAGAGCGTGTTGTTCACTCCCAAAGGAGTGATTGCGTAGGAATTGGACCGGCCCACATTGGCCAATATGTCCGCGGTCCAATCGCTAAACGGAAGCTGGATATTAAGCTCCGGCGTAAACTGCAGCACTTGTACGAGACTGGTGTTGTCGTCGTATGCTTGGCCAAGAGCGGGAGCAAAACTGAACTGGACGGTTTGCTGGGTCTCCCCGTGCAGCGATTGGAAATAGGGGTTGGTGCTATCGATCGTTCCGTTGGCGGTGGGAGCATTGTTCCGCTGCGTATCGAAGCGGGACGAATATAGAATCTTGGCGCTGAAGACGACGCCGGGCAGGATATCCTGGTGAATACCCCCGAGGAGAGACGACTGATCCTCCCTGGGAAACAACGAGACATTCTGGTTTGTGTCGCAGCGGTTGAGCGAGCCGGCGTTGGTCGTGCCGTTGAGTCCAGGATAGGGACCGCTGACATTGGCTGCCAAAGAGCCGCCGGGAGCGGGATAGCCCGTTTGGGCATAATTGTTCGGGCTGGCAACGCCCAAAGCCGTGATGTTGGGCAGCGGACAAGCCGTGCCGCGGGAATCGCGGCCGCCAATAGATGTCAAATTCATGGCTGTCCAGGACCGGTCCCTCGCCATCAGGAAGGTATTCTTGCGGTATTCGACGGCGACGAAGGCACCGCCGCCGGACCAATCCGTACCCGCGATGGCAGAGCCATCAAACGCGTTGTATCCGTCAGCGTGCCCCAACGCGACATTGCTTTCAAAGCCGGTGAAGTCATTGCGCGTGATGAAATTGATGACCCCGGTTACTGCGTTGGCGCCGTACATCGATGAGGCGCCATCCGGCAGAACGTCCACTTGCCGGAGTGCAATGGCGGGGATCAATCCGGGATCGGGCGCTGTCGCCAGACCGCTCACACCCACGAAATTGTGGCCATCCAGCAGGACCAATGTGGTGGCGCCACCCGTGATGGCGGTCGATGGAACGAAACGGATCGAGGGGCGAACACCGCCGATATTGCCCGCGGTGGGCGAAACCGTATTGGTGTTGAACGCATTCGCGATCAGCGGGATGTTGCCCAGGACCTGGTCGGTGGTCAGCGCGCCGGTCGACTGAATCTCGGCCGAACTATAGGTTGCCAGACTGGCGCCAACCGGAGCAATACCTTTCACCAGCGTGCCGGTGGCGGTGACCGTCACCGTCTCTGCGTCCTGTGTGGATTGACCATCCTGGCTCGCGGATTGCGCCATCACGGGGGCCGCCATCAGCGACGCGATCGCGCTGAGCGACACACCGTACATCAATCTTTTCGACAGTGACGCATAAGCCTTTGTATTGAAAAACATTTACTGCTCCCCGGAGTCGGATTCTTGGTAACCCAATCGCATGTAGCTCATAACTGATCGGAACTTGCGCAAGATTGCAATCGTTCTCGATTTTCCCCTCAAACCTTCGCCCGGCGCGCAATGCGACCCACACGCTCCGGATCAGTGAGGAGCTTTGTCGACGCTGCGAATCCCTGTCAAGGCGAGGGATGCCATAACCTCTCGCTTTGTGAGACGCGCATACCCAACACGCTACGGGCCACAATCTTTTGTCAGAATTTCGAACCGATGCAGACGGCGGAGCGAATCGCTCACGGACCTGATGGGGGTTTTCGTCGAAGCGGGTTGGGGTGGGAATCTGCACCGGTCCGACAATACAGACGGGCCGCCGGATGGGACAATTCTCTAGGATAAAATCGGGCGATGAACTAGCGTCCGCGGACCACGAAGCGGGCTGTAAGAATGTTGCACGACAGACGGGAAATATTTCGAGCCTTGGCTGCAGGCGCTGCCGTTTCAGCGATGCCGCAGAGCGCTGCTTTGTCCGCTCCGCAAGGCGATATCCCGATCATCGACTGCCATATCCATCTTTTCGACGGTTCGCGCCCGCAAGGGGCCCCCTATCACGGCAGCCGCGCCTTCTCCGGCGGTGTGGCGTTGCCGACAATGTATGCCCAAATCGCAAAACCATTGGGCATTGTGGGCGCGATCGAGGTCGAGGCCAGCGCCTGGATTGAAGACAATCTTTGGGTGCTGGAAACCATCCAGCCCACGCCATTCATGGTGGGGACGGTCGGAGATCTGCAGCCCGACAAGCCCGAGTTCGCCGAATATCTCGGCCGCTATGCCCGCAACCCGCTCTATCGCGGCATCCGGTACGGCAATCTCTGGGGCTATGATCTGGTGAAGCAAGTTGACAATCCCGTGTTCATTGAGGGTCTGAAGCTGCTGGTACAACATGACCTGGTGTTGGAAACCGCCAATCAGAATGTCGCCCTGCTGCAGGCGGCCGTGGCGGTGAATGACAAGGTACCGGACCTGCGAATCGTCCTGGATCATCTGCCCGCCCTGGATCCGACTCCGGCCAACCGCGCCGATTTCGAGGCGGTGATGAAGGAAATCTCCCAACGCCGGAATATCTGGGCAAAATTGTCAGAGATCGTGCATCCCGTGCGTAATCCGGGCCAACAGGGGCGCTCCGCGGATGGTTCGCCGCCGCCTGCCTCCATCGTCCATGGTCTGGCCGCCCATCGGGAGCGTCTGGACATGCTGACGGGCTATATGGGGCCGGATCGGGTGCTGTTCGGAAGCGACTGGCCGAACTGCGTCGGTGTGTCCGAAGTGCCCGACACGGTCGCTCTGGTGCGCGAATATTTCGCCGGCAAGGGACGGGAAGCGGCGGAAAAATATTTCTGGAAGAATTCTGTGGCGGCCTACAAATGGGTCAAACGCGCGCCCGATCAGCCGAGTCTGGCCTGAAACGGCGCAGACAATGATTTTGTACGATCGAATGGGGCGAATATCGTGAAACGGACTGCTATTGTATTTGCGATGGTTTGCGGCGCCATTGGCGCTGCACTGTTTGGGGTTGAGGCTCAGCCGCAACAGGCCGGTGTGAGTCCCGCCGACATCGCGCAGGCCACCCAGGATTTCAACGGTACTTGCGCCGCCTGCCACGGCGAAAATGGCGGAGGGGGCGATCGCGCGCCCGCGCTCAATGGCAATCCGCATTTGCGAACCCTGGACGTGGCGGGAATCGAAGCCATCATTACGGGCGGGCAACGGGGCATGCCCCCATTCCCGAACTTGCCAAAAGTGGAAGTGGCGAGGCTGGCGGCCTGGATTCATTCCATGAACATTTCCGGACTCCAATCGGCGCCCCCAGAACAGATCGCCGCAGGAGAGGCCTACTTTTATGGCGCCGGCGGCTGCTCGGGCTGCCATATGGTGCATGGGCAGGGGGGATCTTCCGGACCGGATTTGTCGGCAATCGCGGCGCGTTCGACCAGAGCGGAAATGGAAAAATGGCTGGACGATCCCACCTCCCTGATGGGCAGCAAATCGCAGCCGAGCTGCCCCGGATGGGCGTTTTGCGCGGACTTCCAATGGGCGGTGCAGGACATCACGCTCAAGAATGGAGAAAAACTTCGCGGCTTTGCCCGCCGGCGGACGGAACACGAAATCGCCTTGCAAACCTTGGATGGCAAATTCCGCATGCTGTACGAGCCGGAAATTGCGAGCGCGGATCAGGAGAAGCGCTCCTATATGCCGGATTTCCACGGCAGCGCCGATGAGCGCCGGAATCTGCTCGCCTATCTTGGTACCTTGGGCGGGATCGAGCCCGGGCCGCTGACCGGCGATGTGCGGCCCGTATCCCAGGCCGATATCGACGCCGTCATGCATCCCAAGCCCGGCGACTGGGCGACCTATAACGGAAAGCGCGACGGCAATCACTATAGCCCGCTCGACCAAATCAATCTCGAAAACGTCAAGCAACTCCAGCCCCAATGGACGTTCGTTCCGGGCGGCGTCGGCCTGGAGGGCGAGCCGATCGTGGTGGACGGCATCATGTATGTCACGGGAGGGCCGCAAGTCTGTGCCCTGGATGCAAAGACAGGTCTCAGCATCTGGTGCACGCCGCGCACAAACGGGCTTGGCGTTCAACAGACCGGCGGGCGCAATCGTGCCAGACGCGGCACACAGGCGCCGCTGCCGGTGGGACCCAATCGCGGCGTCGCGATTCTTGGCGATCGTCTGTTCTATACCTCCGACGATGCTTACATCGTCTGTCTCAATCGCCTGACCGGCGCGGTGATGTGGACGGAGCCGTTGGCCGAGTCGAGCGAAAAAGGCCGCGTCTATACGTCCGCTTCCGTGATGGTGGTCGATGATCTGGTCATTACCGGCATCGCGGGCGGCGATAGCCCGATGCGCGGCTTCCTCGTGGCCTACCACGCCGACTCGGGCAAACAGGCCTGGCGCTTCTATACGATTCCGAAGCCTGGCGAGCCGCTGGCCAAAACCTGGATCGGTCGTACTGCCTTGCAGACCGGTGGGGGCGCGACCTGGGAAACGGGCTCCTACGACCCCGAGACCCGCACCCTGTTCTGGGCGATCGGCAATCCCTATCCGGATACCGATCCTTCCGATCGCGGCGGCACCAATCTTTATACCAACTCGGTGGTCGCTCTCGATGTTGCGACGGGGCATTTGAAGTGGAGCTTTCAATTCACGCCCTATGACACTCATGACTGGGATGCCACCGAGCCGATGGTCCTCGCCGATACCCTGTGGAAGGGCAAGCCGCGGAAATTGCTGATGTCCGCCCAGCGCAGCGGCGTCTTTTATGTGCTGGACCGCACCAATGGCCAATTTCTTCTGGCCAAACCTTTCGTGAAAAAAATCACCTGGGTAGACGGATTCGATCCCAAAACCGGAGCGTCGCATCTGGTGGCCGGCAACACGCCCACCGTGGATGGAACAAAAACCTGCCCCGGTGTGCGCGGTGCGACCAACTGGTATCCCACCGCCTTCGACCCGCAAACCAAGCTGTTCTATGTGATGGCGGCCGAGGATTGCGGTATCTATCGCAGCAAGGGCAACATTTTCGGCAACAATCCGGACCCCTCCGATCCGGGCCTGCGCCTGGTGCGCGCGCTCAATATCGAAACCGGCGAGGTCGTGTGGGAGAAACCGATGCGGGGCCCGCAGGAGACCGATTATTCCGGCGTGCTGACGACAGGTGGAGGATTGCTGTTTCATGGCGAAGTGGGCGGGGATTTCGCCGCGGTCGATGCCAAGAACGGAGAGACTTTATACACATTCCGCACCAACGATAGCTGGCGCGCCACGCCAATGACTTATACCGTAGACGGACGACAATATATCGCGGGGATGGATGGCCAAATCCTTTGGGCTTTCGCCCTGGGATACAAGTGACGGTCTGCGCCGGCGCATAGCCATTCCGCTTTCAATTGATCGCGTCCGCTGGGTTGCGATACGATATCGTCTTGCGTTTTCGAGTGTTTTCCAGGGACGGGCGAGATGGCAGTCGTTTCTCACGAGGTTCACCCGCTGTTTGTCGAGCCCTATTTTCGGGCAAGCATCGCTGGCTCCATTACGTCGCGGCAGATTGAATTCATCCAGAGTCTCAAGATGGTCAACAATATGGAGAATTTGATCTCGGAGAATCTCTATATTTTCGAGGAGCCCGAGCTCAAGAGTATCAAGGACGCGGTACAGGAGGCGCTCGATATTTATGCCCAGGACGTCATGTGCATCCCGCAAAGCCTTTATGTGACGCAATCATGGTCGCTGAGCAACAGTCCCAATGTCGGCATGCACGGTCATTCACACTCGAACTCGGTACTTTCCGGTTCGCTTTATTATTGCGAGCTGCCGTCCCCGCTTGCCGGCATGGTGTTCACCCGGCATGTCACCTACCAGCAGATCGATCTGCTTCCGGAACGCGACAAGCGCAACATCTACAATTCGCCGATCAACAGGATCATCCCGAAACAGAATGACCTGATTCTGTTTTCTTCGCGCCTGACGCATATGGTCGAACCAAACCCGTCAAACCGGCCGCGCCACGCCATCGCCTTCAACACCTTCGTGAAAGGCAAGCTGGGCAACTACCGGGACGTTTCGGAATTGATGCTTTAACGGCGGTGGAGACAGCCTGGGTCGCTTGATCGAACGGTCAGGATTTCACAGCCCGTAGTGACCTGTTGGACGCATAGGCGAGCTTGTCATTCCACCCGAGTTCGCGACTGATGAGTTCGGCGGCAGAGCGCACATCCTCCACCAGATCCTGCATTCGGTTATCGTACATATACTGTGCCGCGCTTGAAACGCTGATCGCAGCTTTTATTTTCCCGGTTGCGTCGCGAACCGGCGCGGCCACGCATCGGATGCGATCCTCGTTTTCTTCAAGATCGAACGCGTAGCCGAGCCTGGCATATTCGCGCATGCGGCGCATCCAGCTATTCAGCGATACATCGTAATTGTGACCGCTGCTATTTTCCGACTCATAGAATTCGCGCCACCGCGCTTCGGGTTCGTCGAGGATCAGCGCCTTTCCGAGCCCCGTCGATCGCAATGGTTGGCGTTCACCGATCCGCGAACTTATCTCCACGCGCCGGCCGCCCGGCACCTTATCGAGGTACAGGGCGCGCGTGCCGTCCAGAATACCGAGGTGAATAGTGTCGCCCGTTCCGGCAGCCAAAATTTCAAGCTGTTCCCGGGCAGCGCGCAGCAGGTCCATTTGTCCACGCGCCTGAAAACCGAGTTCGAGCAGCTTTGAGCCCAGCGCATAGCCGACGCGCGGCACAAAGCTCAAATAACGGCGTTCAACCAAGGTCGTAGCGAGACGGTAGGTCGTGCTGCGGTTCAAGCCCAGCACCCCGGAAAGCATCGCCAGATTCGTGGCGCCCCCAGCGACGGCTTCGAGAACATCGAGTCCACGCAACAGTGTCTGGCTTCCCAAGAGCCACTTCGGGGTGCCTGCCGTTTTGGAAACGGCCTGCGTCTTGGCGGCGTCTTCGCGCTTATGGCTTGCGGATTTGCTGTTGGCCCTCTTGCCGCTGGAAATCCTCAATTGCGGCTGCTCATCCTCCTTCAATGCACCGAGACCACGCTTCATTCCATCCGCCCTTCTCGCCCCTATCGGCCAGCACGCGGTGGCGGCCTCTCCGCCTTGTCGCATGTTAGACTAGCATCCGGATGCATCATTTCAATATATGAAATTTGGCTCACCTTCGACAGCGCCCAATCGCCACGGGCCCGTGCTGGACGGTATGGGTTCGCCTTCCGGAGCCGCCACTGGCGAAGCCGCCCCCCGGGGGCCGGCCTCGTTCGCCCGCAGAGGTGCCTCTTTAGTAGTTGAAGCGCACACCTGCACGAATGACGCGGCCGAGAACATCATAGCTATTGGTGGCGCCATCTTCCGGCTTGGGCACATTGGTGAAATTGTCGATTGCGCCATAGAGCTGGAGACTGTCGCTCCATTGGTATGAGAGTCGCAGGTCCAGATAACCGACCGGATCGACATTGTTGTTGTCGATCAGATTGGCGTTGCCGACGCCTTTGGTCAGCGCGCCGGTGGAGGACAGTGACGCCCTGACGACATTGGGCGGCAGGTTCTGGACACCATTGGTCAGTTGGGCTCCGCCCAGGAAGCGGCCCTGAATCGTGCCGGACCACGGTCCCTGACTATAGGTCGCAGCCAATGTGCCACGCGCCTTGGGCTCACCGCTGCTGGCATAGGACAGCGGACTGCCGAGCGAACCGGCACTGTCATAGGTGATGCCGATCGCACTCTGCGTCAGTTCATCGGTGTAATTGCCCACCAGATACCAGTCCAGCCTGCCGTCAAGCAGGTCCATCGTGTAGTTGGCTTGAAAATCCAGGCCCGATGTCCTCACGTCGGCGGCATTCGCGGGCAGGCTGTCCACCTCATAGGGCGATCCAGCTGGGGCCAGCGTGTTATGGGAGTTCGCGACTGTGTCGATCTTCAAGAACGGACAATAGAGAGTTTCACCCTGCAGGCAACGGTTGATGATCGTTTGGACGTCGGTTGTGTAGATGCCGCCATGAATGTCGATATTGTACCAGTCCAGTGAGACCGAAAGACCCGGCACCCATTCGGGCGTCAGCACGATGCCCCCCGATATCGTCACCGCCTTTTCCGGTTGCAGATTAGGATTGCCGCCCTGCCCGGCGGTTGCCTGATAGATCGGGGTATTGTTGCCGTACTGCAGCTGGCTGATTGCCAGAACGGGAGGTGAAAAAAGGTCGGAAACCAAAGGCGCACGGATGTCCAGCGACCAGCTTGTGCGCAGCCTTATATTGTCGTCGATTTGGCTGGTGAGACCCAGTTTCCAGGTTTCGACCAGGCCGCTGGTCGAATAGTCCGTCATGCGGCCCGCCGCGTTGAAGCTCAGATTCTCGACGTACTCGTCCTTCAGGATCGGCGCGTCGACTTCGACAAAACCTTCCTGGGTATCGTACTGGCCCCGGTAGGGACGGAAATTGCCTGCCGCATAGGCTGCTTGCGCGCCATAAGGATCCGCGAACGGAATGGCGCCCTGTTCGTGGCGGTATTCGCCGCCAAAGGCGACGGCGACCTTGCCGGCTGGTAGACCCCAGGGCAACTGCCCTTGCATCGAACCATGGAAAACGTCCTGATTGAGGATGATCAATTCCTGGTTGAGAATACCCGAATTGGAATCGTGGCCGGGATTGACGTAAAGAATCGCGGCTTGCGAGGCGACCCCATTGCCGAAAATGTCCAACGGCTGGCAGCCTGCGGCGGCCGCAGCGGTCGTGGGATCTAGCAGGGCACGACACTGGATGCTGCCGATTGCCAGGCCGGAGCCACCTTGATTTGTCGGTGTGACCCTGACGGCATCGATCGCGTTATTGTAGCGCGGACCGAACGAATCTTGGGCGGCCACCTGGCGTTCACGAACCTGGCTGTGCTGCGCATACACGTTCCAAGACCAGTTATCGTCGAGCTGGCCTTCCAGGGTGAAGACACCACGCATCAGCGTGCGGTTGATCCGCAGACACGGTACGCCGAGCGTTGCGCAGATATTGTTTAAATCGAACGGCTGGGCCAAATTCAGATTGTTGGTATTGATCGTACCCAACGTAAGGGTTTGGGACGGCCGCGCCGCCGTGCCGCCAAGGCCTGTGGTCGTGTTGTAGCCATTTGAAAGCGTGCCGAATTGAGAGGAAAGGCTCGCGGGCAGATAGGCGTTGTCGGCCGCGATCGCGACGGTAGAGGTGCGGGTTCCGCCATCGCTATGTTCGGACATCTGACCATAATTCAACTGAAGCGAGGCCTTGATGTCCGGCGTCACCTGATAGCTCAGATAGGCGAATCCGGTGCTGGTGTGATAGGGAACCGCGAGCAGTTCCTGCACATAGGGCTGATTCTGCGCGTTGCCTGAACAACCGGCATAGCAGACATTCGGATTGCTGGGATCGACGGTGCCGAAGTTAAAAGGCGCCGGTGTACCGCTGCCAAGGAACTGGATGCCGGTTAGCGAATTGGCGGCAAGCGTGCTGCCCGCGCCCCCGGCCGTGTTGCCACGGATCAAGCCGCCTTGCGTGTATTGCGCCTGTCCGGTGTTTCGCGCATGAACATAATAGGGAAGTCCGTTTGTGGAGGTCGCCGCGGGGTTCTGGACCACCGCGCCATTGTTGTACCAATCGGGCTGGCCATTGAAGACGGGATCGTTGCTCCAGGTGTGATCGCCGCTCAAAATGAGGTGGCCGGCGCCCCCCGCGAAATCGGTGCCCCAGGTCAGAGCTGCCTTGACTTGACGATGCTCAACTGGCGAGCCGTCGCTCCCCTCCAGTTCTCCCTTTAGGCCCGTGAAACTTTTGTCGAGAATCAGGTTGACGACACCCGCCACCGCGTCAGAGCCATAGGCCGCCGAAGCACCGCCAGTGACGACATCGACGCGCTTGACGAGATCGGTCGGGATCGTGGTGAGGTCAACGCCGCCGCCGAAAATATTAGACGACACCACACGTTGCCCATCGAACAGGACCAACGTTCTGGCGATGCCCAGATTGCGCAAATTGACGACACTCAGAGCCGCATCACCCTGGCTAAGGTCGCCCGAATTTTTGCCGTTGGTAAGGGTCTCGGATTGACCGACTGAAGGCAGCTGGGTGATGGAATCCACGATATTCATGTGGGCATCGCGCTGGAGCTGCGCCGCGTCGATAATCGTCACTGGCGTGGGCGCCTGGTAGCCCTGGATCGTGATCAGGGAGCCGGTGACCGTCACCGTCTCACCCGTGCCGGTATTGGCGTCCCCGGTTTGTGCATCTGCAGGAGTAGCAGCGAAGGAAATCACGGCAGTGATGGCGGCGGCCGAGACACCCAACAGCATTTCGCACACAAATCTGTTCATTTGAATCTCCTCGTTTGCGTAGCATTTCGCGGCGCGGCTTATGATGCCGGCTTCTTTGTTTTTGGCTTTCTTTCGTTCCCCGATCTTCGCTATGTACTGGCGGTCGCTTTTCGCAGCGACTCTTTTTCACTTGTTGATACTAGAAGCCGAATTATGGAATGTCAAAACGAGGAAATCCCTTCGGACGAAATTCGCGCTGCAGGCGACCGGCCTCGTTACGGCCATTCACGAATCCGGCGAGATGCCGTGCGCGAGAACCGGACACCTGAGCGTCCCTAGTCGACACGGTCACGCACATCGGCGCGTGCCGCAAAGGCTCGATGTTCAGTAGGTCGTTCGGCCGCCGGAAATATCGAAGGTCGCCGCCGTCGAGAATGAGCATTCTTCGCTGGCGAGCCAACACACCAATGCCGCGTTCTCGCTGGTTTCGCCCAGACGTCCCATTGGGATCTTCGACTTCATGTAATCGATCTGGCTCTGCGGCATCTGCTGAAGGATGGCGCTTTCGAACGTTGCCGGCGTGATGCAGTTCACCAGCACGCCTTTTGTAGCGAGTTCTTTTCCAAGCGATTTGGTGAAGGCGATAACCCCTCCCTTCGAGGCCGAATAGGCCGAGGCGCTGGGATTGCCTTCCTTACCTGCGACTGACGCTACATTGACGATCCGTCCATAGCCGTTTTCAAGCATATGGGGAACGATCTCCCGGCAACAGTAGAACAGGCCCGTCAGATTGACGTCCATCACCCGATTCCAGCTATCGATAGGAAAGCCGACCACCGGCTCGGTCGCGCCCGTGATCCCGGCGCTGGCAACGAGGATATCGATCCTTCCCAGAGCCTGCCGGCTTTGGGCAGCTGCAGCCGCAACCATGGAATGATTTGACACGTCAGTCACATGCGAGACCGCCGATCCAAGCATCTGCCTGGCTTCCTCCAGTCCTTCCGGATCGACATCCCATAGCGCGACGCGCCCGCCCTCCGCCGTGATGCGTTTGGCGGTTTCGAGACCTAAGCCTGACGCGCCTCCCGTTATCACGGCGGTCCGTCCGGCGAATCGGCTGGCAAAGAAGCTCATATTTGTCTCTTTTCAATGCAACTAGCGGTGGGATGAATGCCCGGCTCGCCAAACGACCCCCCGTCTGGCCGCCGGCCGGCCCTCCCCTATAGAATTTCATATCATGCAATGATGATTGGATATTGGAATTTCCCCGTCAACAGAAACTATGAAAAAATTTTAGGGAATGCCCGCGGCAAATGACGCGTTGACGCGGAAAAGCCAGCAAAACAGGCTCGCGATACGGCCAGCTTTGCAAATTCCCCGGCCCAGCCGATTCGGGGCACTTAGGTCGGCACGCCGTTTACTGGACCGGTTTACTTGATCGGCGCGCCATAGTCTCCGAACAACAGCGAGACATTGATGCGCTTGTTCAGATAGCCTTCCCGAAAATGGCAATCGCTGGTTTTGTGGAACAGGTTGGATTTGAAGATGATCGCTCGATTGGCGCGATGGGGTATGCGGGTCGGACGCGCATGGGAGCTGTATAGAAATCGTTCAAGGCCCGCTTCGTCGCTATTGTATTTGCGCATATCCTCCCCTGCCGGCACCGGCACGTCCCAGACGTCCAAGCCACCGCTTTGCGGATCGAGATTGGCTTCATCGGGCGCGATATAGAAATTGACATTGATGGCGGCTCTGTCGGCATGGGTATTGGTGCCCGTCGACAGGGCGCTGTCATATTTGAACGCTCCCAGATAACGAAGATTATGGGGTGCAAGAATCTCGGGAAAGGTGCTGCGAGTTTCCTCGGCGATCTGTGCCAGCAATGGGCAGGCAAGGCCGTCTTCCGGCGTCGCGCCGATATAGCCCGCCTGGTAAATGCGCCGCCAGATTGTCGAACCCGCGCAATAGCGGCGCAGCTTTTCCAAAGCCTCCACGGTAAGAAAATCATCGATCACCACCAGTTGCGGCCAGCTCTTCCGCCATTCCGCCATCAGGGCCAGCGAGGCACTTGCGGGATTCACCGCAGGGCCATTCACCCGGCTGCCATCTTCGATATGAAACATGTCGCGCACTTCAGCGGCATTCGGAGCCGCCTTCCCGCCTGCCAGGTAATCGCGCTGTTCGCGGTCATGTTTGCGCTTGTGTTCAGGCTCGGGACCGGCCGGCCGGGCGGTCCGACCCATGCCGTAAACAAGCTCGGCCCGGCGCATATAATGCGCGAAGCTCTCCGCGACATGGGCGGTCTCGCATAACACCGATGCCAGACGGAAATGCGCCTCGGCAAAATCCGGCTTGAGGACAATTGCCTTGCGGTATGCCGCGATGGCCCCGTCGAACTGTCCTTGCACCGTCAGCACATAACCAAGATTGAATAAAAATTCGGCATTGTCCGGCTCTAGCGCTATCGCCCCTTGAAACGCCAAAAGGGATTCATCGAATTTTCCCAGCGAGGCAAGCGCGTGTCCCAAATTGTCATGGGAGGCGGCATGGCCAGGATCGCGCGCCAGCACCTGACGGTATAACGCGACGGCCTGGGCAAAGCGGCCGGCTTGATGGTGGGCGATAGCCTGCTGCAAATCAGCTTCGAATGTCCAGTGCTGACTCATGGCCACGACCTTAGCGCGGCGCGGGGATGGAAGCCAGAACCGCTGCCGCGTCCTTCGATCATCGCCAGGCCACACGCGGGCGAGTTGTTGTCTTATTGCAGCCCCGGGCCCAATATCAGCTACAGAGGTGATGGTGAATGCTCGTTCATATCAAGAAGGTCCTTTCGGGCGAACAGATCGAGGACATTTTGCGCCTTTTGTCGGACGCGCAATGGGGCGATGGGCGGGAAACGGCCGGTTATCTTTCAAGCCGGGTGAAGAACAATGCGCAACTGACCGAGAGCGATCCCACGGCCCGCAAGCTGGGCGGCCTCATTCTTGATGCGCTGGACCGCAACCAGCAATTTCTCTCGGCCGCCCTGCCTTTGAAAGTCGTGCCGCCCTTGTTCAATCGCTACGGTGGCGGTCAAACCTATGGCAGTCATATCGATGGCGCCATGCGCCCGATCGGCGGCACGCGGCTCAGGGTGCGCACCGATTTGTCTGCAACACTGTTTCTCTCGGCGCCCGAAGACTATGATGGGGGCGAGCTGGTGATCGAGGACTCGTTCGGGGAGCGCCGCGTCAAGTTGCCCGCGGGCGACATGGTCCTCTATCCGGGGACCACCATACACAGCGTCGCGCCGGTGACGCGCGGGACGCGCATCGCATCCTTTTTTTGGATCCAAAGCATCGTACGGGATAACGCGCGGCGCGCCCTACTTTATGACCTGGACGGCGTGGTCCAGGTGCTGGGTGGGGCGAGCAGCGCACACGCAGAGGCCGTGCGCCTTGCGGGCATCTATCATAACCTGCTGCGTTTCTGGGCCGACAGTTGATCATAGCGGCGGGAGAATCGCAGCGCGAAGCGCCAGTCCTTAATCGTTGTAGTTCAACGTCAGCATCGCTGAACGCCCAGCCCCCGGAACGAGAAACGCAGGGTGGATCGTATCGTAATAATATTTGTCGCCTATGTTATAGACGTTAAGCTGAAGATCGAACCGTTCGCTGAAGCGATACTTCGCCATGGCGTCCACCACCAGGTAACCCGGGGCGCTTTCGCGCGGTGAAGTGGTCTGGGCATAGCGTCTGCCGACATACTGACCGCCGCCACCGATCTGGATTGCCGGCGTCAGATTATAGGTCGTCCAGAGTGTGGCATTGTCGCGCGGCGTGAACGGCAACTCGAACCCCAATGGCGGCCCGCCCGGAGAGGTCTTGATGGTGTCGCTGTTGAGATAATCATAGCCCGCTGTGATGTTCCAAAGAGGTGTGATCTGGCCTTGAAGCTGAAGTTCGAAGCCGTCCACCTTCTGGTCGCCCGCCAGCATATTGAACCCCGGATTGTTGGGGTCCGGGATGCGGGCGTTGGTCTTTTCCGAGCGAAAAATCGCGGCGCTTGCAAATAATTGCTGGTCGAGCAATTGCCATTTGGTGCCGAACTCGAAATTGGTGTTTTTTTCCGGCTTCAGGAACTCGTTGGCGACATTGTAGTTCTCGCCGCTATTGATGAAGTTGAGCGCCTCCGCCGTCGGGTTGAATGAGGTTCCGAAGCTGAAATAGAGCGTACCGCTTTCGGATGGCTTGTACACAAGGGCACCGCGATAGCTCGGCATCTGATCGACGCGATGCTGATCGTTGGTCGCAGTCACCACATTGATCGGAGCCGGTGGGACCGAATAGGTCAGACTATCGAAATGCGCGGCGAAACTGTCCCATCGCAGGCCCAGCACGAACTGCAACTGGTCGGCCAGCTTCATCGTGTCCATGACATAGATGCCGAAGGTGCTGGTGTCGGTTTTCGCCTTGGCGCGGGCATAGGTGCTGGTGGGATTAAAAATTTGGCTCTCGTCCGGCGCGACCAGGCTTTTGGGCGATTGCCCCGCGCTGTTGTAGAAATCCGGATCAGAGGACTCGCTGTCATATTCGATGCCTGCCACCAGATCGTGCCGGATACCGCCGGTGTCGAAATGGCCGATGATATCGGTCTGGTTCTGCAATTGCCTTTCGGTCGAATTCAGCATGTAGGAACCGATATTGACATAGATTGCTGACAGCGGCGTGGCGGGGGTTAGGCCAGCCGGCTCCGCCCCCTTCGCAATGTGCTCATTGCGGGTGTAATCGCCATAGCGGACCTGCTCACGCAAGGTCAGGTCATCTCCGAAATCATGTTCTGCCTTGACACTGACGGTATCGGCGTCCGTTTTCAGATAGTCGCTGTTGCGATAGCCATAATAGACATTGCGATCCACCGGCGCGGGAGTGCCGAAATACCAGGGAATGCCGTAATCGGGCTGATCGTCCTCACTTTGGTGGAAATAGCTGAGCGAAAGGCGGGTCGGAGTGCCCAGGCCCAGCGCCAAGCTGGGCGCGAAGCCATAGCGATCATTATGCACTACGTCGCGGTCCGCGACACCGCTGGAATTGCCCATGGCATCCAGACGCAGCGCCGCCGGCATGCCACCGACATCGTCGAGCGGTATGTTGACGTCGGCCGTGATCCGTTTGGTATCGTCGGTGCCGAAGCTGGCGGAAAGGTTGGTAAAGGCCGTGGCTTCCGGCGCCTTGGTGACCTGGTTGATGACACCGCCGGTCGAACCGCGCCCGAACAGGATGGAGTCCGGACCTTCCAAGACCTCGACCTTCTGGTAATCGAAAGAATCGCGATAATAGTCGCCAATATCGCGCATGCCGTCGACGAACATGTCGGTGCGGGCCGAAAATCCCCGGATATAGGGGGCATTGCCCTCGAAAATGAATTCGCCGGCCGCCAAGGTCACGCCCGGGACGTTGCGCAGCACATCGTTCAGATTGGTTTCGCCACGATCCTGCATCACCTGCTGCGTCACACTGACAATGGAGGCCGGCGTGTCCAGCACCGGCTCAGTCAATTTGGCGAGGCCCGGCATCGCCGCCGTGTAAGAGCCGGTCTGCTGGCCCTGAACTTGCACCGGCGGCAAGGCGACAGGCTCGCCATTGTCCTGCGCCATTGCGCCGCCGCCGCCAAGCAACAGCAGCCAGACAGCCGAACTGCTGCCCATCAACAGACCGCGCCTGCCGGACCCCGCATTCGCCGCCATAATTTCCCTCCCGCAACTGTTCCTTTTGCATCCGAAGCCGAATGCCAAACCCTCTGCCTGATGGACGCCCAGGCCCCCTCAGACCCTCAGGTTGCGACGGCAAAAAATTTGACATGGCAGGCCGGCTGGACTTTGGTTGTGGCTGGCGATAACGGGCATTGCAAAGGCTGAATTTGAATAGTTTCGGTGGCGGAAGAGGTTACATGTCGCGACTGGCGGGAGCCTGCGGTGAACTGGCGCGCCACAGGCGTCCGGCCGCCAGTTCTCACGACGATGCCGAGGATGCCGCCCAGGAGGCTTACCTGCGCGCCCTTCAACTCGCAAACCCGGAGGAAATTCGCGATCCCCGGCGCTACATTTTGCGCATGACCAGCAATCTGTTCGTGGACCGGCGCCGCAAGGATAAGCGCGAAGCGCGCATCTTCGAACATGACGCCAATCCCGATCTCAGCCCTGACGATGGCATCGATCCCGAACGCATTCTGGCAGGCAAACAGGCGCTGGACGGCATCATGGAGGCGATCGAGGCATTGCCGCCGCGTTGCCGCGAGGCGTTCGTGCTGCATCGCTTTGATAATCTGAATTATTCGGCGATCGGCAAACGCATGGGCATCAGTATTTCGATGGTCGAAAAGCACATTGCCGAAGCGATGGCACGCCTGTTGAAGGCGCTGAAAGAGCAGGTGCGATGAACACCGAGGACGAGGCAGCGCGCTGGTTTGCCGTCCTGCACCGGGGCGTAATGACGTTGCAGGAGCGCCGCGAATACCAAGCCTGGATGGCCAGCCGCGCCCATCGCGTCGCGCTTCGCGACGCCGAGCAATTATGGACGCGGGTGGGCTCCACAAACCGCCCATCGGGAGCCAGCGCTGGGCGCAGGATGATGATGCTGGCGACCTTGTGCGCGATTTCGCTCGGCTTTGTCGTGCTGGCCTGGACCAGCCACTCGGCATTCTGGACCGGCCTGGACTGGACGAACCGCTGATTACGACGCTCCTTGTTCTGCATGAGCTGGCGGCGATGGCGCTGCTGGGATCGATCACCTTTCAAGCGGCATTGATGGGTCCTATGGGGAGCGCATCCATGCCTTCGTTCTTGGCCCGCAATCGCCGGATCGATGTCTCCGGTTTGAGCACGCCGATCACCGCGCTTTTTGTAGTGGTGATAGGGTTGGGCGCTTGTCTCTATCCCTCCTACCGCGTCATGGTGCGTCCCTATCTTGAACTGCACGATCTGCGTGCCGCGAATGGCGCCTTCGAACTGAAAGAGCATTTCGCCGCCCTGGCGCTGCTGATACAGCCGCTTTATTGGCGTGCCTGGCGCCGTCCCCTGGCGCCCACCCTGGCCGGCACGCGGCGCATCGTGACGTTCCTCCTCGCCGGAATGGTATGGTGGAATTTCATCGTCGGCAATGTGATCAACCATATTGGCGGGCCGCTTCAATGATCGGCCGCGCCGCCTTGTTTTCTATGGTCGCGACGATCGTCTACACGGCGGCCTTTTATGCCAACTGGCCGCAACTCTATTATTACCTCAACACCGGCTTTCACTTTGCCCCGCAACCGGAAGCGGCCGGACATGTGATCTTCTGGTATGGCTGGCTGGCGACGGCCGCCGCTGCCGGAGCGGTGGTTGCTGTGGCAGTACCCAAAAAGCTGCTGGCGCGGTTACCAATAGAGTTGGGCTGGATGGCGCCGATTGCGGCGGCGGTCGCGGCTTTGGCCTATGAGATGAGATGGTTTTTATAGGGCAGACAGCGGACCCCGAAATCGTGAAAATGCGTTGTTCATCTTCTACTCATGCTTTGGAGGTTGCTTGCTATGGCCGGTCCCAAGCGGCGAAGGCTCGCGAAGGATGAAAGCGCCATCTCGGACAGCCGTCTCTCGCCTGGTCAGTTGCGGCCGATGGAGGCGAGGCTTGTCGACACGCTGCCGACAGAAGGCGCCTGGCAATTCGAGCCCAAATGGGATGGCTTCCGCTGTCTTGTGTTTCGTGAGGGCCGCAAGATTCAGCTTATCGCCAAATCGGGGAAGCCGCTCACGCGTTTCTTTCCTGAAATTGTCGCCGCGTTTGCCGCCTTGAAGCCCGAGTCCTTCATTCTGGATGGAGAACTGCTCATCCCCGTCGGGGATACCCTAGCCTTCGACGCGCTGCAAATGCGTTTGCATCCTGCCCAAAGCCGGATTTCGAAACTTTCGCTCGAAACACCGGCTCTATTCATGGCATTCGATATTCTCCTCGACGATCGGGGACGCGCCTTTCTGGACGAGCCTTTGCGGGTACGCCGTGAAGCACTTGAAGCCCAGGTCAAACGGTTCGGCAAAGCCGGCCGACTGCGGCTGACACCTGTCAGCCGAAAGCTTGCAGATGCACGCAAATGGCTGGCGCGGGCCGGCGCCGGAGCCTTGGACGGCGTGATCGCCAAACCGGCGGGTGAGCCCTACCGGCCCGGCGAACGCGCCATGCTGAAGGTCAAACCGCTTCGCACCGCAGACTGCGTCGTGGGCGGCTTTCGGTATGCCACGGGCAGCAAGCAAGTCGGCTCTCTGCTGCTGGGGCTTTATAATCCGGGAGGCAAGCTCGACCATGTCGGCTTCACATCGGGCATCACGAACGCCCAGCGCCCTGCCTTGACGGAAAAGTTGGAGAAGCTTCGCGGCGGCACCGGATTCACCGGCAGCGCGCCAGGCGGCCCCAGCCGTTGGGCCACCGAGCGCAGCGGCGCATGGGTGGCCCTCAAACCGAAATTGGTGGCGGAAGTGAAATACGATCAACTGACCGGCGACCGCTTCCGCCACGGAACACGCTTTCTGCGTTGGCGCCCCGACAAAGATCCGCGGCAATGCACCTTCGATCAATTGCAACGGGAGGCCCGGCCATCCGAATTGATCGTCAAGCTGTTGCAATAGCCAGCGCGTTTGCACCAGCCATCGCATGATAGGAGAATACCCTAAGCTTCTGTATTGTATTGACAATAGCTTTACGAAGCGCGCTTCGTCCGCCGTCTTTCCTTTAGGGGAGCGATGGGCTATCTCTCGGTTCGATTTCTTTGCACAACGAGGACACGTTCATGAAGAAGATTGTCATTCCTGTGGTGCTGCTGCTCGGCGCCGTCACCTTGGCTTCGGTATCGGCGATGGCCGACACCTGTTCGACCGGCTGCACCATCCAGACTAAGAAACCGTCCGCCACCAAGAAGGGCCAGTTCGACTACACCTTGAGCTGTATCAGGGATTCCAGCGGCGACGAGCTCATCACCAAGCTCACGGCGGCTTCCGACAAGGAGGCCAAGACCCTCGGCCCCAAGAAGTGCTGATCGCACGCGCAGCCAAATTTTCCTGAAAGAACGGGCTTGGTTTTCTAGACCGGGCCCGTTTGCGTTTCAGGTCCCTGCGGTGCTTCGCCTTGTTCGGCGACCAAGGTCTCCAGCCATTTGATGACGGCGCTTTGGTCATTGCTATAGCCAAGCAGGTTTTCCGCCTGTTTCAGCATGGCCTCCGTCTGGGTCATCAAGGGCAGCCTCAGGCCGGCGACGCGGGCCACCCGTTCGGCCAGCGCGACATTGTCGTGAAGCACACCCAACTGCGTCCCGCTCTTGAAGCGGCGGCTGGCGACTTCATTCTGGAGCATCGCGCCCATCGCCGTTCCACCCAGCGCCTCGCAGACATCCAGAAGATTGCTGGGCCCGAAGCCGAAATGCCGCCCCAGCCGGATCGCCTCGCTCGCCGCCAGCAGCCGCGCGGCACGGACATAATCGGCGATCGCCACCGCAGCCTGGGCCGAACCGGTGGCGCCCGCCCGGATAATTTTCGTCGCCAACGCGTTCAGCACCGGTTGGCAGCGTTCCACTGCATCGTCCTCGCCGCCCACCACCAGGGTGAGGCGCCCTTCTCTTGCGTCGTCGGGTGTACCGAAACCGGGCGCGTCCACCAGACGAACTTTGTGCCGCGCCAACTCAGCGGCGATCTCACCCGTTTCCAGCGGATCGGTCGTGCCGATATCCATCACCAGGCCTTCGCCCTTGAACCCGCGGACCAAGCCTTCCCAGCCGAAAAAAACTTCGCGCATTTCGCTGGCCGAAGGCAGGCAGATGATCACGATGTCGGAAAGCTGGGCGACGGCCTTGGGAGAACCCAGAGACAATCCGCCAAATGTCCCGGTGAAGATCCGAGGCGTCTGCTCATGGGTGTCATAGACCACAAGATTGTGATAGCCCTGCCAAAGCAGCCGCATCGCGGCGCGCGAGCCGAACGCGCCGATGCCGATAACGCCGATCTTCAGGTCCGACATGGAGGTGCGACTCCGGTCAGGAGGCGTTGAGCTCGAGAGTCTCGTCGAGCAGGAAAATATCCGTCAACAGTGCGCGCAAATGAATCGAGGCATTCAGGTTGTCGATCATCTGGGAGCTCAGCGAAGACCGAGCGAGCACCAGGCCGATGGCGGCACCAGCCTTGGCCGCGTCATGTCGCACCACCTCCAGGAATTTCTCACCGGCAGCGCCCGGAAGCTTGGCCGCGGCGATCACGCCCAGGGCCCGGTCCGCACGTCCGAGATGGGCGCGGATGCTCGTATCCGACGCGTCCGTGTCGTTAACGCGGCCCTGCGCGGCATAAGCCAGCATAAATTCATATGTTTCTTCGACGATATCGATCGCCCCGACCAAATCCATGGGTACGGCATCACTAGACATCAAGGCTCCTTTTGAGAAACGCGAGGCCCGGAGGTTTTATAGACGAAGCCGGGGAGGCGCGGAACGGACCGGAATTAATCTTTCGAAGGCTTCCAGCGCGCGGGATCATGGTGATCGGCATACTCCGCGCGTGTCATCCAGCCTCGGAACATGGAGCGCGTCAGGCGCCATTCGTCGGGCCTGATCGCGAAGTAGATGTGGATCATCACCATCGTGATCAGAGCCATGGCGGCAAAATCATGCAGCGAATAGATCACGCCCCAACCATGATCGCTGAACCAGTAGGGATTGCGCTTCCAGAAAGGCGTATCGATGTGGCGCAGCATCAGAAGCCCCGAGCCGATGGCGCAGAGGATCAGAACCGCCACCGCGGCGTGATAAAGTTTCTGCGCGATACTGTATTTGCCCGGCGGAGCCATTGGGTGAGTGATATCCCTGCCATCCGGCACCATGTTCATGACTCTCTGGAAGAACAAGGAGCGGACGATGTGGAACACGACCACAGCCGTCAGCACCAGCCCGGTGATCCAGTGAATGGCAAGCCATTCGAACTTCCAGCCAAGGATGGGCAGAAAGGCGGTGGCCATCAAGACGAGGATCGAAACCGCCATGACCCAATGATAGATGCGGTCCACCAGCTTGTGCCGCTCCACGCGACCGCTTGCAGCGAGCGAACTCATGAAACCCTCCCGGTCCAGCCTGCCTAATGCGCGATATTATTATGGGATGGCATGACCCATTTGAAGATCGCATGGACCAGGATCACCGCTACCCCCGCGGCCACAAAATATTGAATGAGATCGAAGGACCCGCCAATAATCTCCCTGTCCCCATAAACCGAGGTCGCATACCGAAAAAGCTCCACGGCCAACCCCTTCTAGGCCGTAGCGCCGCGGATGGCGCGGGTCACAAGGTTCGCCATGAGCGGAATCTTGAATCCATTGTAATTCACCGGCCGCGCATCCCGCGTGGACGACTGGCCGGCTATGGTGGCGATGTTCGCATCCTGGGCCTTGCCCTTGATGATCTGCTCCGCGCCGGTAAGCCGGTATGGGATGGCGCTGACGCCGCCCACCACGATACGGCTGTCTTGGATGGTGCCATTCGCAACCCGGATCGCCGCCGCGACATTGACCAGGGGAAAATCCCATGCGTTCCGATCGGTGACTTTCTCGAAATAAAAATTCGCTCCAGCCCAGGCTTTGGGCAGGCGGATCGCGGTGAGGATCTCGTTGGGCTTGGTTGCGGTTAGCCTGGTAATGTCGACGTTGGGGCCGACAAAAAAGTCCTGCGCGCTCATCACACGCTGGCCGCCGGAACTTTGGATCACGAATTGGGCATCCAGGGCTGTCAAGGCCGGAGACCCGTCGGAGGACGACACCGCGATACAACGATCCGCGCCGAACAGCGCATGCTCGCGATTGACCCCCTCGGGCGTATCGGCAAAACAGGTGGTGCCGCCCGCGCGATAGCAGGGCAGCCCGTAGCGGAAATACAGGCAGCGCGCATTCTGGGAGGCGTTGCCGCCGATCGTGCCATGGTTGCGGATTTGCGGGCTGGCCACATGACCCACCGCATCCGACAGGAGGCGGTACTTCGCCTTGATGACGGGGTTATTCTCGATTTCGGTGAGTGTGGTGAGCGCGCCGATTTCCACTCCCTCCGGCGTCTCCTTGACACCCTTCATCTCGGGGATGCCGGTCAGATCGATCACGGCCTTGGGCCGCACGATGCGGTCCTTGAACCAGTCCAGGCTGTCATAGCCTCCCGCCAGCTTCCAGGCGTCCTTGCCATGGCTGTCCAGGAGGGAGAAGGCATCTTTGAGCTGTACGGGCTGATACAGCTCGAACGGGGCCATAATGTCCTTGACGATCATGATCTTCGCTCCCTCAAACCGAGTTGACCTGCAGGGGCTTGTGCGCTGGCGGGCGCCCTGACAGGTGATTGAGGATCATGTCCGCGGTAACCGGCGTGCGATTGAACAGATGACCGCCCAGCGCATCGGCGATCGCCGACACAATACAAGATGAGCCCGAACCCAAAGAGGGCTCACCCACGCCCTTGATGCCTAACGGGTGCTGCGGATCGGGCTTCTCAACCGCCTGCCAAGTGATATTGGGCGGAATATCGAGGTAGGTGGGCACCTTGCCCTGATGGAAGCCCACTGCCGCCGGAATGCCGAGTTTGGGGTCGTAGAGATGACGCTCCAGATGTGCCAGGCCGATGCCCAGGATCTGGCCGCTGGCGATCTGGTGGCCCAGCCCGAGCGGGAAGAGCACGGTGCCGACATCGACCACACTCATACATTCCTTGATCTCGACCACGCCGGTTTCCGTGTCGATCTCGACCTCGGCGACGTTGCAGGTCAGGCCAGGTGTTGTTCCTACGCGGGGCAGCGCGTCCTTGGCGGCCGCGACCAGTCCCGAACCTGCGATCATGGCGACCGAACTCTTGGTGATGGGATTGAGCTCGTCAGGCACTTCCTTGCCGCTGTATTTCCCACCGAGCTCGATCGCCTTCTGCGCCGCCTGCTGGTAAGTAATCGACTTTCCGCCGCCCTTATGGACGACCTTTTCGTCGACCAGCTCGTACTCGTCCGCCTGACCGCCCAGCATCTGGGCCGCGATGTCGGTAAGCTTGGCCTTCATGTCCATCGCCGCCGCATACATGGTGCGCGATTGGGTCGAAGCCGTGAGGCTGCCTGCCTGAGGGGAATTGAACGGCAGCCCCCGCCTTGTGTCCCCACGCTCGATCACCACATTGTCCCAGCTCACATTGAGCAGATCAGGGGCGACGCGGGCGGTAGAGGCCCAGGAATGCGTGCCCAGATTGCCAACGCCGGTGTGGACGTGAAGCTTGCCGTCCGGGGTAATGCGCAGCAATCCATCAAAACCGTTGGATCCAGCGGAGTGATAGCCCTGGCCGATGCCTATCCCTGTAACTTTTGTGCCGTTCTTCTGGCCGGACCGCTTCCTGCGTTCCTCCCAATTGCTGAAGGTCCTGAGCTTCACCAGCGCGTCCTTCAGGAAGGCGCTGGTCACCGGTCCCTGATCCTTGCCGAATTTGGATTTCGAATCGGGTGCATTGATGATGCGAATGTCGAAACGGTCGATGTTGAGCTGCCGGGCCGCCTGGTCGATCATCGGCTCGATCATATTGACCAACTGATTTTCGCCAGGGCCGCGCTGGGCGCCGACCGGAATGGTGTTGGTGAGAACCGGAACAGTGCGGAAGCGCATGGCTTCCGGCTGATAGACCAAGCTCAGGCAGTTCGCGGCTGAACGAAAATCGCCCGCTGTCGCCATGGGCCCGCTTTCCTGCACGATATACAGGTCGGCAGCCAGCATTTTGCCGTTGGGCGCGAAGCCCATTTTGACATAGCCCTGGAAGCCGGGACGCGCACTCCCGATGCCATATTCCTCATAGCGCGAAATGCGATGCATCACCGGCCGGTTGATCTTCTTGGACATCAAGGCGGCGATCGCCATGTTGGGATAACCGGGGATCTTGCTGCAGAAGCCGCCGCCGCAATATTCCGCGATGAATATCAACTTATCCGGTTCGATGCCGATATAGCGGGAGATGTTGGCGATGGCCGCGGTATGGCTCTGGTTGGAGCCATGGAGATAGCACTTGCCGCCCTGCCAATAGGCAAAGGCAGAGCGAGTCTCCATACAATTGTGCGACATCGTGCCGGAAACGAAGTTTTCCTCGATAATTACCTTGGCTTTCTTGAAGCCCGCATCGATGTCGCCATAGTCCCATTCCTCCGCGGGACGGCCGAGCGGCATCTTTGTGTCCCCGGCGGCCGCGAAATCCGCGCCGTCCCACTTGACGGTCTGCAACTTGATTTGCCCGGCCGCGACATTTCCGCCGGAACGCGCATTGGGACCGCCCGGAAACAGGCTTTCCAGCGGATCGACGACATGGGGCAATTCCCGATAGTCGATCTTGATCGCCTCAATCGCGTCCACCGCGATCTCCTCACTCTCGGCCGCCACCGCCAGGATCGGCTCGCCGACATAGAAAGTCTCGTCCTTGGCAAAGATGGCCTGGGCCGGCGGCGGGAATTGCGGCACGTCATCGGCGGTCAGGATAGCCAGCACGCCCTTTATCTTCAGCGCCTCCGAGGTGTCGATTTTACCAATCTTAGCATGGGGGATGGGACTGGTCAGGGTCTTGCAGAAGGCCATGTTGTCGGCGCGAAAGTCTTCGGAATATTTCGCCCGGCCCGTGACCTTGGCCTCGATATCGGGGACCGTGAAGTCCTGACCAATCAGTTTGTGTTCATTTGCCATGGATCAAGCCTCCTGCGCCGCGCGCATGACCGCCTTCAGATAATGGTCGTAGGCACCGCACTTGCAAAGATTACCGGACATGCCGTGTCGCGCCTCTTCCAAGGTCGGATGTGGATTGCGATTGAGCAGGGCCACCGCCGAAACGACCTGGCCGGACGTGCAGAAACCGCATTGCGGTCCCAATTCGGCGATCATCGCCTTTTGCACCTTGTGCAGCCCGCCATCGGGACCGGCGATGCCCTCAATGGTGGTGATCTTATGGCCTCGCGCCATGTGCGTCAGGGTCGAGCAGGAATAGGTCGTCACACCATCCATCATCACGGTGCAAGCGCCGCATTCGGAGCGGTCGCAGGAAAGCTTGGTGCCGGTCAAGCCAAGCTTGTAACGAATGGTATGGGCGAGGGTCTCGTGGGGCGCCACGTCCACACGACGGTTGCGGCCGTTGACGTTAAGCGTGATCAACCGCTCTACCGATCCAGCCGCCGGCCGCTTGGCGCCGCGTTCATAAACGACATAGCCTACCGCCGAGACAGCCACGCCAGAAGCGATCACGCCTTTGATGATGCTGCGCCGCGTAGCGCGCAGCCGAGCCTGATCGGAATTCGTTGCGGTCTTATCGGCGTCAGACATGATGTCCTCGCATTTTCCAAAAAAACCTGCTGATGGGTCTTCCGGCGCGATTGGTTTTTTGTGAGTCCTTATCGGACCGCCAACCCGACGCCCCCAACGGCTCGGTCAGGGAAACCTATCACAGGGTGAAGCAAGAACAAGTGCGACAGCGAAGCGCGGCTGCAGGACGCTCGTTAACTTAGGCACCCCCGTTATATACGGCGAGTAATAACCTTCGCACTTGCAATATCACCAGTGCCTGAGACTCAGACGGTGATGCAGTTTCAAGCTGGCATCGAAAGCGGCTTTCACGTCATTCTTGGACTGAAGCGATTGCAGCGCCGCGTCACGGCACATATTAGCGTCAGCGTTGCCATTGTCCTGGGCCAGATCGCACCAAGCGAAAGCCTGGACATAACTCTGGCTAACGCCCTGGCCATAAAAATAGAGACTGCCCAACATCATTTGGCCTTCCGGCTGACCATGCTCAGCCGCCTTGCGTAACCAATAGGCCGCCTTCTTGTCATCCACGACCATTCCAAAGCCGTGATGATACATAAAGCCCAGTCCCGCCTGCGAAGCCGCGTCTTCGTTCTCCGCCAGGGGCTCCCAGATGCTTTTCGCTCTCGCGTAATCGCCACTGTTGTAAGCCGATAAGCCGCTGCGGAAAGCCGAATCGGCAGGCTTCGCGTTGGCGGCATCAACCGCGCAAACTGAGAGGAGCAATACAAGCGGGATTTTCTTCATCCACATGAGTTTGTTGGCTCCGCCGAGAAAATCGGCAAGGTGCCGAGTCATACCGCCATTTGCATTAAGTGAAAATGTACCGGCCGCAATAATGTTCCGATCCGTCGTTCCTGGAGCACCCCTTTGGCCCTGCCGGCCGGGTGGTCGGGCCCTGGAGTTTGGCGCTCACGCCTGACGCATCGAGCGCAAACCAAGGAGCGGCAATTCGTCGAGCCGGTGATCGCCTTGCTGTATCATCGATGAAGTATTGGAGGATTTGGTGGTGTGCGCAGTCTCGAGCGAAACCAATTCCACCCTGGAATTCCCGCGTTGAAGCTTTTCAACATCGCCTGACGCCAGGAGTTTCCGGCATAGTTGTTCGAAAAAGCGATGCGCTTGGCGCTGGTGGCGGCGTCGGCTGGCGCGGCCTGCACCGCGCGTAGCATTGCGAGCAAAAGAAAACCGACAAGATTGCGTTTCACAGAGGAATGACCTGCCAGTGTGTGGGTTCAGACCGCGTTGAAGCTATCAACAGTACAACCCTCGAAGTGCTGTTCCATCTGGGACCATACCACACCATGGATATCGGTATTTACCCATTTCTGCTGAAGGAGCGGATTTTCAAAAGCGATACTCAGGACATAGTCGCGGTCATCGGTGGGGCGGAGAAACTGTACGTCGCGAAAGCCGGCTTGCGCAGTTATTGCCGCCTTGAAAGGGCCCGCAAACACCTCCTCCGCGGCAGCAGCTTTTTACAGCCTTCATCTTGACCTTCACACGCGGCACAAACATCACGTGGCACCCCGTTACGATCAAACATGGTTTCACGGCGCCCGGTCAGGCCGCCATGAAAGCCTCTTTATGGGGGCCGACCTTCACATCGATGGCATAAAGAGAGGTGGAGGCCGTGATGAATAGTGTGCGCCAGTCAAGCCCGCCCCAATGCAGGTTGGCGACAACCTCAGGCACCGCAACCTTGCCGATCAACGTTCCGTCCGGCGCGTAAACCCACAGCCCGCCAGGTGCCGTGACCCAGATGTTTCCCTGCGCATCGCATTTCATGCCGTCGGGCGCGCCGGCCATGTTCGGATCGCTAATTCCCGAAGCAAAGAACCGCATATTGACCAGGGCGCCGTCTACGACGTCGAACACCCGGATATTCGCCTGCTCGGTGTCGTTCACATACAGAAGGTGTTCGTCCGGTGAAAAGCACAGTCCGTTGGGCTGGGTGAATAGGGGCTTTTCCACCACCAACGACAGCGCACCATCTACTGCGATTCGATAAACACCTTGAAAGCCCAATTGTGTGGGCCGCTCGATGCCATATACGGGCATACGACCATAGGTGGGATCAGTGAAGTAGATTGCCCCATCCTTGCCGACAACAATGTCGTTTGGGGAGTTCAGCTCTTTGCCCTCAAAATGGCTGGCCAGAACCTCGCGCGCGCCGTCCGCGCCGCCCACAAACCGGATCACGCTGGAGGTAGAATGCTCGCACACCAGCAAATTCAAGTTTGCATCATAGGTCATGCCATTGCCCTTGTTGGAAGGGCGCCCCCGCTCCCGAATGACTTTGCCATCAAAACATCGGCGGGTATCCCCGGGCATGTCGGAAAATAGGAGAAATTGATCGCGAGGGTGCCAAATCGGACCTTCGGTGAAGTCAAAACCAGACCCGACTACACGCAGCGGCACATTTTCATCGACCAATTCTTTGAACACGCTGATTTGCGACGTATGAGACATGGATTGCCCTTATAGCTTTAATTGACAAATCAGTGACGCCACCACACTTCGGGTTTGGATCATTTTCCCATCGTACACGCCGGCAACCACATCGCTTCAGTTCAGCAGCGTCGATGATCCCGTCTTCCCTCTCCGATACAGCTTGCCGCGAACCCCTAGAACATTTGGCGCGTTGGACCGTCAAGGACGCCTGCCGCGTTTGTTTCACAGCATGAAATGGCGTGTGTAAAAGTCTTTAGCGGCAGGCAAAAGCGCTGACAAAGCTTACCACTTTGTGCGCCGGCGGCATGCGGGCCGGTTTGCGTTCGACAGGCATTTGCAGGGACAGCCCCGGCGGAAGAAGCGGCGCCAGATCCTCGTGCAGCGAACGCAGCAGAGACTGCTCGCGCTGCGCTCCGAGCCTCTCGGTCGGGCAAGCGATACTGATGGCGGCGACAGGCTTGTGCTGGCGTAGCAGGGCTACCGATAGGCAGCTTTGGCCCACCACGAATTCATCAATCTCGCGTGCGAAGCCGCGCTTGTGCGTTGCCACCATTTCCAGCCAAATTTCCTTGGGCGTCGAAAGCGTGTGGTAGGTGCGCCGAAAAATGGGCGTGGGGAAGGCTTGAGAAAAACTTTCGAAATCCAGATATGTCTGGCTGACGATGGCGCGGCCCAATGCGGTAGTCAAAGCCGGATCGCGAAAGCCCACCGTGGACCAGGTGTTGATCGAGGATTTCGGCACGATTTTTTCGATGCAGACAACCTCTTCGGCAATCAGAATGCCCATATGGCAAATCTCGTTGACGGTACGTGAAAGATGCTTCAGCGCGCCGTGCATCTGGCGGACACTGTCGTCATGCAAATAGGAATCGGCCAGTGACAGCGCGGCATTTCCCAGTCGATAGTTGCCGTTACTATTCTGATCAACAAACCCGCGCTGTCGCAGGACAGACAGCGTGTGATGCAACGACGCCTTGTTGATTCCCAGATCTACCGCCAAACGATTGAGAGGACGCCCATCGGGCCCTACTTCACTCAATCGTTGGAGCGCAAGAACTGCCTTGTCGACGCTACCCATCGAACGTGTTGTCGCCATTTGTCCCTCGCCAGCCGATCCGGAAGCGCCCGCCCTGAAATTAGTGTAACAATAACACTTCCGCAATATCCGGGAGGGCGAACCGCCCCCACCCCGCTGCGAACCAGCGTGATGAGATTTGCAAATTGCAGGGCGGGTCGCTCCAATTCCGCCGTGCGCCTGCATGCCGCGCCGCACAGCAGAACCGACGTCCGGCGCGTCCATGCAAAGGAGGCCTTGGAAAGATTTGGTCACACCGCACTGATGCGACGCTAAATCTGCTTCAGTAACCAGCGCACCGAACGCTTCTGGATTTCCAGGTACTGCGGATTCCACATCGCGTGAATGTTATGCCCAACCGCCGTGAAAACCACTCGTCCGTTGCCATAGTCATAGGCCCAGCCAGCGTGCGATGTGGCGCCAAGCGGCTTGCCGTGTTCCTCGTATGTCAGCCCATCGACATTCACCGATTCCAAAATCAGGTGTGCGGGGTCCTTGTCATACGCCACATAGTGCTGCTCGTCCGTCACCATGAACGGCTGCATGCCGGCCGTTATGGGATGAGCATTGGCGGTCGCGCGGCACTGGAACGGCCGCTCCGGCGGATGGCCGACATAGGCGCCACCCATCACATCGCGAAAATCCTGATTGTAGACGGAGACATTGCTGGAATTGTGCATCGGATAGAATCCGCCGCCTGCATTGACAAAATCCCTGATTGCCTTGCCCTGTTCTGGCGTGATCCAACTCACAGGCTTGGCGGGCGGAAAGTCCGCGGCATTTTCCAGCTTGGTCTGATAGTCAAAATAGGCATCTGGACCAGCATAGCCACCCGGCCAGATCATGCCATCGCGTAAGATCAAAAACAGATCGTAACGATTCAGCAGATCGGCCGAGATCGCTCCATAGTCGATGGTATAATCGATCGGCATACTGAGTTCGCCAAAGACCTTATCCAGGCTGACACGGATATAGTCCGCATTGTGGTAACGGTCACCGATCAACGCCAGGGCGCGCGGCGTACCGCTTTTGGTTGCCGCCGAGCCTGGTGCAGTATTCAATAGCGCTGCCGTTGAAACCAGCCCGGCGCTTTGGATAATGCCGCGGCGCGAAATCGTATTGGGAAGAGATTTCATAATTTACTCCTTGATGCGATTGATCTGAGGAGGAGGCACCGTACGGGCCGGGCAGCACGGTGCCTCCATCGCTACGTCTAGAGCCGTGAAGTGAAGCCGACCGTGATCAACCGGCCGACCGGCGATGCTATGCCGGCGTTGTATCCCGAGGTCGAAGCATCGTAGGGCGGCCTCGTATCGAACAGGTTCCGGATGTTCAACGACAGCTCATTGTTGCCCACATATCCGTCATTGAACTCATATGTCAGGTTCAGGTCGAAGGTGGTGTTCGAGCTGACCCTGTCGCCACCCCCCGCGGGATTGAGGGTAACCGGATCAAGTTTGATCGGGTTATCGGGCGAATTCCAGTTGGTATAGGGGCCGGTATAATTGATGAAAAATTGCGCGCCGAAGCTTTTGTAAGCCCATCCGGCGCTGCCGCGCATCTGCAACCCTATCGAACCGTGCGCGCCCGATTTATCGAGGACGCTGTAAGGGATGCCGTCCGGACCGGCTGACTGGAGATAGCTCGTAAAGAGGCTGACAGCATCGCCGACTGAGAAGGTGCCCCAGCTGTCGGTGGGCATGACATAATTGAAGTCCGCATCGATGCCCTGGGCGGCAAGGTTCAACAAGCCGTCGTTCTGCTGGACGTATATGTACGTCGTGCATGGCGGCACGGCGCCCACCAAGGGAAGGTTGCCGGTGATGGCCTTGATCTGCGCCGGCGTTGCGCAGTTCGGATAAAGTGTCAGCAGATGCGAAAGCGCCTTGCTGGTGTAAACGGAGACGAACGGCGCCCCCTGCGAGCCCCCTCTGAAACTCGCGTCCCAAAAGGTGAAACTCCCCTTAAAGCCATCCAAAAAACTGGGCGTATAGTCGAAACCAACACCCCAACCGCGGCCATGGCTTGGTCCCTGATGGGGATTGCTATTAATGGCCTCTATGCCCATCAGCGTGCCAAGGCTGCAGGATGCCGACGCCGCGGTACAACCCGGGATACCCAGCTGGGTAACATTAGGGAACAGCGCAACCGGGATGGAGGCACTCTGTGTGGTGGCAGCATAGTTTGTGTTGTTCCATGTGCCATCACCTCCGATTTCGTCTTCGGGCGGCGCCACGAAGGATGTCGACCAGTTGGCGCGCAGCTTCAGGTCGTCATACACGCGCCAATCGAAAGCAATCTTGGGATTGGCGGTATTGCCGAAATCGCTGTAGTGGTCGAAGCGACCCGACAAATCCAAGGTAAGCGCCTGCATGAGAGGGATGCCCTGGGCCGCCGAAACGATCGGGATGTTGGCCTCGGCATAGGCCGACTGGATGCTGCGCGAGAAGTGCCAAGTACGATAGACCGCCGAATTGGATGTGGGCCCGGCACCTTGGCCTTGGGCGAGATATTCGAAGAGGCTGGTGCGGTTCGCCTCGCCGCCGATCGCGACCTTGACGGGACCTGCGGGCAGGTCGATCAGCGTACCCTGCGCCTGCAAACGCGCCTGGGTTATGCCGCTGACAAGATGAGAGTTCAGCGCGTCGTTCGTCAGGTCCTTGATCACCTGGGCCGAGGTGCGGTTACTGCCCGCCGGGTCCCACACATCCAGCGCAGTGGCCGTGGTCAACGGAAACTGGTTGTAGATGATGTTGGTATTGGGAACGACCTGGGTGGTATTGCCGCCGGTGTTTGGCGTTCCATTGAGCGCCAGGGTGGCGACAGAGGCGTTCAATGTGTTGACAAAGCCGTAGCTGCTGTCGTCGCGTCCCACCATCGTCAAAAGGTCAACGGCCCAATCGCCCCCAATCCGATATTCCAGATTGACGTCGCCATAGACTGTATCTCCCCCGGAGACATTGTAGGCGCCCGGACCAAGAAGCGCGTTGGAATCCCAGCGGATCTGCTCGCTGGTCGCCGTGCCCGTATAGCCGGCCGGCGTGACATAGAAGGGGTTGGCCTGGGCGCCGGTATCAAACGCCGTCGCCGTCAGGGTGCCGCGCGATCTGCGGGCCGAGACGGCGCGGGAGGCATAAAGCAGATCGCTGTCCAGGGTCCAGTTGTCGCCGAAGTCCTGCTCGATCTTGGCCATCGCATTGTTGCGAATGGTTTTTGGAATCAGATCGGCATATTTCCAATCCGAACACATGAAATTGGCCGAGGCATTGGCGACCGCCGATCCCGAGGTTGCGCTGGTATAGACCAGACTTTGACCGGCCGGGATCAGCGTTGCGGGATCGCAGTTGAAAGAGGACCGGTTCAGGCCGCCCGGCTGGTCGCGGTGATCGGGATAGGTCCAGGGACGGGCGGTATCCGCCAAGGCGCCCTGGCGCGTGTAGCTGTACGCGAACACCACACTACCCTTGTCCCAAACCGAGCCGGTCAGGAAACCGAGATTGACGTCTTGCTTGCCGTTGGCGAAGCCGGCATTGCCGGTTATCTGAACACCGTCGTAACGCTTGCGGGTGATGAAGTTGACCACGCCGGCGACGGCATCGGAACCGTAAACCGCCGACACGCCGTCGGCCAGGACTTCGACGCGCTCGACCATGTTGAGCGGCAGCATGTTGGGATCGACGAAGGAGTGGTTGGTGCCGGACGTCGGCACGCGGTGGCCATCGATCAACGTCAGTGTCGATGTCGACGCGCTCTGACCGAGCTGATGGATGATCGCCTGCTGGGCGCCCTGGCCGGTCGTTCCGCCATCCACCTGGCCCATGCCCATCAACTGGGGCACATTGGCCAGAATTCCCTCAACCGTGGTCGCGCCCGTCGCCTTGATGTCCTCCTGCGTAACCGAGGTGATGGCGGAGCCGACCGGCGCGGTGCCGCGGATGCTGGTCCCGGTAACGGTGACCTCTTCGATCGGCGGCGCGGCGGGGTTGCTATCCTGCGCCACCGCCGGCACAGCCCAGACGGCGGAAGCCGCAATCGCGAGTACGGACGCAGCCGCATAGAGATGATAGTACCGATGATGGTTCATGACATTTCCCCCGCATGGAGGCGGCAATTTACGGTGTTCCAGTGCCGCCT
>DATATP010000231.1:0-5947 GCA_036268715.1 Rhizomicrobium sp.
AATGCTTTAATTTGAAGGGAGCGATCAGCCCCCTAGATCACATGACATGCGCCAGCGGGAGCACGCCTTCGTGTTTGGGCAATCTCCTCATTGCTTCGTTGATCGCCCCGGTGTGTTACTCTATCGTTTGAAGATTGCTTCGCTATTCAAGGCCCCCGCTAGAACCGGCCGGTGTCGAAGCAATGGCCCAAGGGGAGGCGCTGGATGCAACCGGCCGATTGTGTATTTTTTGGATTCCGCCGAACGGAACCAGTCCGCCGGGGGGCTTGAGCTTGAAGAAATCCATCACAGTGAGCCAGATCGCCGCGGTGGCGGCGGGTAATGCGCTCGAATTCTACGACTTCACGACCTTCGCATTTTTTGCCATCCAGATCGGGCAAAGTTTTTTTCCCAGCTCGGACGATTCGGGCAAATTGCTGCTTTCGCTTGCGACCTTCGGTGTCGGTTTTCTCACCCGTCCGCTTGGCGGCGTGGTGATCGGCAATCTTGGCGACCGCTGGGGCCGCAAGCCGGCGATGCTGCTGTGTTTCGGACTCATGGGCTTGGCCATACTGGGGCTGGCCCTGACACCCTCCTATAGCAGAATCGGCATAGCCGCGCCCTTTCTGGTTGTGGGCTTTCGGCTGTTGCAGGGTTTTGCACTGGGCGGCGAAGTGGGACCGGCAACGGCTTTTCTGATGGAGGCGGCTCCCGTCGAGCGCCGCGGTCTGTATGTATCGATGCAGTTTGCAACCCAGAATCTGTCCATCATGGCGGCAGGCATGGTGGGACTGATCCTTTCCAACGCGATGAGCGCGCAACAGCTGTCGGACTGGGGTTGGCGCATAGCGATGTTGTTGGGAACTTTGGTGGTTCCGCTGGGGTTTTTCCTCCTCAACCGCCTGCCGGAAACTTTTCATCTGGATCATGCCGCGCCGCGGACCAAAATCACACGCGTGCATCTGCGTGTGGCTGTGCTGGGCATCTTTATGCTCGCCTGCGGCACAATCTCGACCTACACAATGAATTACCTCGTCACATACGGTACCCACACACTGGGGTTGCCACCGCGCCAGGCATTCGGCGCTACGGTGACGACGGGACTGCTGGGCATGTTGTGTAACCCTATCGGCGGTGTGGCGAGTGACCGGTTCGGCCGCAAACCGGTAATGCTGGCGGCCGTCGCGCTCCTATTGCTTGCGGCGCTCCCCTGCTTCATCGCGATGACGGTGTTCAAGACCCCGCTTTCCCTTTATGCCGGTGGTGCCGTGATGGCGGCATTTGTTGGCATCAGCCTGCCGCCCATGCTGATCGCGGTATCGGAGAGCCTTCCTCAAAGCCTGCGCTCGGGCGGTATCGGCACGGTCTATGCGCTTTCCATCACGATCTTCGGCGGATCGGCACAGTTCGTGGTCACCTGGCTGATCGGGGTGCTGCATACGCCGCTGGCGCCGGGATTTTATCTGTCGGCTGCGACAATTCTTGGGCTCGCGGCAATCATCCTCATGCACGAAACGGCACCCGCCATAGCTCACTCATCGGAACCTTAACCGTCATGTGGAACCGCGCGGCCTTAGCGAGCCTTGTGAACGGCCTCCAGGCCGCTGGCTTCGATCACGGGAGCCGCGTCCGGTGAGGCCAGCAGGCGGACCAGATCGCGCGCACCTTTCGGATTTTTGGCTTTCGTAGCGATCGCCGCGGAAAAGACTGTAGCCTGCTGCAACGTTTCCGGAATCAGTCCCACCACCTCGATGCCGGGCAACGCCTTCAGTTCGCTGAGCTGCTGAAAACCGACTTCATAATCGCCCCGCGCAAGGCCCGGCCCCACCGGCGCACCTGATACCGTAACGGTTTTAGCGGCCATTTCCCTCTCGATGCCCAGCCGTTTGAATACGACCTGCCGCAGATAATTGCCGCCGGCGCTATCGGTGCAGGCGATGGACCGCGCGGCCAGCATGGCTTTGCGGAACGCAGCCACGGTGTGGATATCCGGCTTGGCAGCGCCAGTCCGGACGGCCATCGCGATATGGCCCACGCCGATATCCGTCACGCTGTCCTTCATGACGTGGCCCTTCGCAATTAGACCGTCCATGGCCTGGCGCAGAACAATGATGACATCCGCCGGCTCGCCACGGTCCAGCCGGGCGGGGATAGCCGTGGGGTTTGCGCCCATCGAGGCGCCTTCAACCGTGACGAGCGTGTCCCGGCTCTTTGTTTCAAATCTGGGCGCCAGCGCCCGATAGGCGGTGTTCAGGCCGCCGGAAATCATGACCGTGACAGGAGCGGCCTGCGCGTTGCCTGACCAGAGCGCCAATACAGCGGCCACGGTCGAAGCGCGCCTGCTCATGTACAGGCCTTGGCGATCACCTTGCGCAGGAAGATCTCACAGGATCGCAGTTCCGAGAGGGCGCAAAATTCATTAGCCATATGCGCCTGTTCGATCGAACCCGGCCCGCAGATGACAGCCGGGATCCCACCTCGCTGGAAATGGCCGGCTTCGGCGCCATAAGCAACCACCTCCACATGATTGGCGCCGGTGATCTCACGTGCAAGCTGCACTGCGGGCGACTCTATATCCAGAACCAGCCCAGGATATTGCGACTGAACCTTCGTTTCGAAGTGCGCACCTTTCCACCGCATTTGGTATTTCGGAACGATTTCCCTTTCGGCTCGGCCGGCAACGGTTTCGATGATCGCATTGCCGTCGCGATCCGGCAGGCAACGATATTCCCAGCATATCGTCGCTTCCCGTGCCAGGATGTTCACCGCAGTTCCACCGGAAATCATGTTAGCCTGCACGGTGGAATGGGGCGGATCGAACCGCGGGTCGGAATCGGCGCGCAATCCGGTCCAGACATTGTCCAGCATGGCGACGAATTCTCCCGCCATCATCACCGCGTTGGCGCCTTTCTCGGGCGCGCTGGAATGACCCTCCATGCCGCAGCAGCGGGTCGTCATTTTGGCGCCGGCCTTGTGCGCCCCTACGATCCTCATCAGGGTCGGCTCCCCCACGATGGCGAGGCTGGGCTTGACGCCGGCGGCTGCGATATCGTCGATGAGCCGCCGTACACCGATGCAACCGACTTCCTCGTCATAGGATAGCGCAATATGGATGGGCCGCTTTAGCGGCGCCGCCGCGATTTCCGAGAGCAGTGACAGTACAACGCCAATGAAGCCTTTCATGTCGCAGGCGCCGCGGCCATAGAGCAGGCCGTCGCGTATCTCGGCTTTGAAGGGATCGCTGATCCAGTCCTGCCCGTCCACCGGAACGACATCGGTATGTCCCGACAAGACATAGCCCCCATCGCCTGCGCCAAAGGTGGCGAACAGGTTCGCTTTCCGGCGGCTGTCGTCAAAGGTCAGTCGACAACGACCGCCGGCGCTCTCGATCAGCGCCTTGACGTAGTAGATAAGCTCCAGATTGGAATCACGGCTTGTCGTATCGAAGCCGATCAGCCGTGTGACGCTATCCAGCAGGCGTGTCGATACACCGCCGGGTTGTTTACCTTCCGCAAGCACACAATTCTCGTTTTCGTATTGGTGTCACAAGGAACGCCGCCCTATCCCGCGCAAACTTTAGGGCCCAAGGCGCGATAGGAAAAACAATTAAAATTGATGTTGGCGATCTTAAAATAAGATCGGGGACCGAGCCGCCCAGCGATGAAGCGCCGCCTGCGTCGCAATGGCGATAAGCAAATCGCTTGCCTGTGGGGCGGTGAGATTATAGCGTTTGCATCCGGTATGATGCTTAAGCATGGCGTTTTTTTTCGAAGCCGGAAACGAGGCGGGACACAGACAATGGGGCTTGGCTTGCACGCGATGCGATCTCTCCCGATCATGGCGGTATGTGTTGGCTCGCTGTTATGCGCACCAGCGATCGCACAAGAGGAACGCACAAAGCCCGTTATCGCCTGGGCTCCGAAACCGGCGCTTCTTCCACCCTATGTCGCTCCCGACCGTCCCGTGTGGCGGCTGAGCGAAATTCTCGGCAAACATCAGGGCGAGAAAGACTGGGTCGAAACGGTCATCAACACGCGCGATTTCATCGGCCAATGGATCTCGCTCGGCTCGGGTGAAAAGACCAAAACCGTGTTTTATGCCGACGACAAGGTGTTCTGGGTGGTTCAATCGGGCAAGATGCGGGTGACGATCGACGGCGTTGCGCCCTTCCTCGCCAGTAAGGGCTTTGTCGTCGAGGTGCCATTCCGGGTTCCCTACAGTATCGAGACGATCGGCTCCGAACCCTCTTTGCGTTTCGAAATCCGCCCTTCCGGCGAGGCGCCGATCTATCCGCTAAGCGAACGACCCACACCTCTGGCCGGGATAAAGTATATCCAGGCGCAATTCGCCGGCCGGGGCACCTACGATAAGGTTAACCATCCCTATCTCGATTTCTGGAAAGACATCGTCCAGAACGGCGGCAATGTACCCGGATCGTTTATCGTGCGGGACGATCACACTGCTCTTGGCATCATCCGCGGCAAAGCGGTGCCGCTGCCGCCCGATAGCAATTGGGGTCACTTCCATGAGAATTTCGACGAATTCTGGTTCATCGCGGAAGGCAGTCAGGATTTTCTGATCGAGGGCGAACCGCTGATCCACGCCAATCAGGGCGATATCGTATTCGCGCCGAGCGGCCGTTGGCACCGGGCAACTTTTGGCGGCACAGGAATGTCAACGCGCTTTCCGATTTTTTCCCGGCCGGGCGATTTGCATTTTTTCCAGGTGGATAAGAAAGCCGGGGATTAACCCACTTTCCTGCCTTTGATCGGCTTATCTCCCAGCGAGGATGGGACAACGCGACAGGTATTGATGTCCAATTTCTAGGCAGCGTGCCTTCTGCCTCCCCGTTGTGCGCATCTCGGATTTGTGACCATAGTATGGCCATGGACTCCCGAGACTTAAGAGTCTTTGAGGCTGTTGCCCGTCATTCGGCGGTGCATGGTGCTGCACGCGAACTGAATACAGTCCAGTCGAATGTCACGATGCGCATTCGCCAGATTGAAGATGAACTGGGGATTTCCCTATTCGAACGTCATGCCAAAGGCATGCGGCTCACCCATGCCGGACAGCGCCTGCTGCCCCATGCGGTCGAAGTTCAGGCAGCACTCGAAAAAGCCCGGCGCGCAGTGACGGAAGACGGCGTTCCGAAAGGGCCGCTCGTCATCGGCACGTTGCAGTCCATCTTTACGATTCATTTGACTGGTATGCTGGCCCCCTATCTTGCCGCTTTTCCAGAGGTAGATGTCTCCCTTCATACCGCGACAACGACCGATCTCATCGGTCAGGTCCTGAGCGGAAAACTTGAGGGAGCATTTGTTTATGGTCCCCTGGAGAATCCGGGCCTTGCCGCCCAAGTCGTATTCGAAGGGGAGTTGGTTATCCTTAGCCCCCTCTCTGTCACCAAGCTCGACGCACTCCCCGCAACGGACACGCGGATGATTGTCTTGCGTTCGGGGTGGAATCGCAAAAGGCTTGAACTGATCCTGTCGAAACACGGGCTTCAACACCTGCGCGTCCTGGAGCTCGGAACCCTCGATGCCGTACTCGACTGCGTAAGCGCGGGGTTGGGCGTCACACTCCTGCCAAGGGACTTGCTGAATAACGTCCGGCATCGCGATTTTGTCCAGATTCACAAGATATCCGGTCCCACGGGGCGGGTGCAGGCCGTGTTTGTTCGCCGGGCAGACAGTTTCGTTTCAAGTGCGCTTTCGACATTTCTGGATCATGTCCGGGATTCCCTGAAACAGCGCGAGACGGCGGAGGCGATAATAATGTCCCATCGGTCCGCCAAGGTTTCTCTCGACCCTGTAAGAGAGGTTTCGTGCGGACATGTCCAAGCCAGCAAGAAAGAAAAGAAAACGAGCGTGCGGCAGACGCCTTAGCGTCGGGGAGCGGAATGCGCAACCCATCGCATGGAATCCGCTTACTCCCACGTACATGCAGAACACTGAGCACTGGCGACCCC
>DATATP010000232.1:0-8451 GCA_036268715.1 Rhizomicrobium sp.
AGCGGGACTGGCTGTTCATGGCAGCGTCGCAATCGGTCTATCTGCTGCGGCTCAATATTCAGGGCGCGGCGCCGGGTGAGCGGCGGGAACGCGAGGCGTTATTTCAATCCGAGTCTCTCCGCCAGATATACGAAGCTGAGCGCCCACATTTCCGCCGCCTGCTTGTGATCGGCCGCGGCGGCGTGACCGCCATCGGTGTTCTCATAGAACAGCACGTCGGCGCCCAGCGCTTCCATTTTCGCGGCCATCTTGCGGGCGTGAACAGGCGTGACGCGGTCGTCGCTGGTAGCCGTGACGAACAGAACCGGCGGGTATTTCACCCCCGGCTTCACATTCTGGTATGGCGAATAGTGCAGGATGGCATCCCGCATTTTCGGATCGGCGGGATCGCCATATTCGCCGATCCAGCTCGCGCCCGCGCCGATATGGGCGTAGGCCAGCATGTCGATCAGCGGCACCTGGCAGACCACCGCGCCGAACAGGTCAGGACGCTGCACCATCACGGTCGAGACCAGCAGGCCGCCATTGCTGCCGCCCATGATGCCAAGCTGTTTCGGCGTCGTCAGGCCCCGCCGCTCCAGGTCCTCCGCCACCGCTTCGAAATCGTCGAAGGCGCGCTGGCGATGCTCCTTCAGCGCCGCGTCATGCCACGCCGGCCCGAATTCGCCTCCGCCCCGGATGTTCGCCACCACATAGATGCCGCCCTTTGCCAGCCACAGCCGTCCGAAATTGGCGGAATAGGACGGCGTCAGCGACACCTCGAAGCCGCCATAGCCGTATAGGATGGTCGGCGCCGGACCGGCGAGCGCCTTCGGCCTTGTGACGAAATAAGGAATTTTGGTGCCGTCCTGGCTGGTCGCCTCGAACTGCTCGGTGACAAGGCCGCTCGCATCGAACCGCGCCGGGAGCGATTTGATGGCTTGAGGGGCCTTCTCATAGTCGGAATTGTAGACATAAAGCGTGGTGGGACTTAGGTAGCTTTGCTGGGTGAAGAACGCTCCGGGCCCATGATCATTCACCGACACGATGTCGGCCGAGCCGCCTTTGGGCAGATCGAGCAACTCGCTCGCCCATTCATCACCGTCCACATCGCCCCGGCGGAACATCTCGATATGGCCCACCACATTTTCAGTGATCGCGGCAAAGATGGCGTCGCGGCCCACCGCAACGCTCTCGATGCTTGCGTGCGGACCGGGCGCGTACAGCATCTGTAGGGGCATCTCACCGCCCGCCTTCGAAAAGCGATCGAGCGTCAGAGAAACCAGTGCGCCCTTGGGAATGATCTTGCCGTTCCAACGCCAGTCTTCACGCAAGGTGAGAATAAGGTGCGGCAGCGCGTCGAACGATACGCCCTGCACATTCGCCGACAAGGGCAACGGCAGCTTGATCGTCGACGCATCGTCGCGCAGCCAGAAATATTCCGCCTCGAAAAAGCTGGGCGCCCGCACGATGATGGCGGCATCGCCCTTGGCGCTGTGGAACACGCTTGCCTGGGATGACACGTCGCTGATCTTGCCTTCGTACACGGTGCGGGCCGCGGCGATGTCGCTGCCGCGAGCCCATAATTTGACAATGCGCGGATAACCGGAGCTGGTCATCGTGCCGGGCCCGAAATCGGTGGAGAACAGAATCCTGTCGTCAGACCAATAGCTGGCGTCGCTTTTGGCTTCCTTCAGGCTGAAGCCATGTGCATCGAACGTCCGGCCGGCCAAGTCGAACTCCCGGATAACCACCGCGTCGCCGCCGCTCCGCGACAGGCGGATCAGGCAGCGTGTCTCGGAAGGGCTGCAGGAAGCGCCCTCGAACACCCAGTTCTCTTTTTCCGATTTCGCCAGGGCATCCACGTCCAGCAGGACGTCCCAATGCGGTGCGGGACTTCTGTAATCCGCGATGGTGGTTCGGCGCCAGATGCCCTTGGGATTCTCTGCGTCCTGCCAGAAATTATAGACATGGTCCCGCCGGAGGGCGCCATAGGCGATACGGTCGGTCGCATCCAGTACCGATAGGATAGAATCGTAATCCGCCTGATAGCGCGGATCGGCCTTCAGCACCCCAAGCGATTTGCGGTTCTGCTCAGCCACCCAGGAAAGCGGCTTTGTTCCATGCACGTCTTCCAGCCAGGAATAAGGATCGTTCTCGCTCATCGTCCGGACTCCGGTGGAAAATACGCCCAGCAGCAGAACGGCAAGGCAAGTTATCGCGCGCATTACCATGTCCAATCGGTCATGCCAGCATGGAAATTTTGCCTTGCCGAGGCAATGGCAAATCCTGTGCCAACCCCCTATAAGCCCTCGCCATGACGATGTTCCGAAAGATGCACGGATTGGGCAACGATTTCGTGGTGTTCGACGCCCGCGAAGGCGCGGTTGGGCTCACCTCGGCCATGGTGCGGCGGCTGGCGGATCGGCATTTCGGCATCGGCTGCGATACGGTGGTGGTGATCGGGCCGGGCGGCGCCATCGCCGATGCCAGCCTGCTCTTCTACAATGCCGATGGCGGCGAGACGGAATCCTGTGGCAACGCCACGCGCTGCGCTGCGCGCTTTCTGATGGATGAGCGCGGCCTTGCCCGCGTCAAGCTGTCCAGCCGGGGCGGCATGCTTGCCTGCCGGGACGCCGGCGACGGCCTGGTGGCGGTGGACATGGGAATGCCGAAGCTAGACTGGAAAGAAATCCCACTGGCCGAAGCGGTCGATACCAAGGAATTCGCACTGACGATCGAAGGGGTGCGCGTCAACGCCAGTGCCGTATCGGTAGGCAATCCCCATTGCGTGCTGTTCGTGCCGGATGCGGCAGGTGCGCCCGTCGCCGCGCTGGGTCCGCGCATCGAAAAACTGCCCCTGTTTCCCAGCCGGGTGAATGTCGAATTCGCGCAAGTGTTAGATTCCGGTCGCATCCGCATGCGGGTATGGGAGCGCGGCGTCGGCATTACGCTTGCCTGCGGAACGGGCGCCTGTGCCACGGCGGTGGCGGCGGCGCGGCGCGGATTGACGGAGCGCAAGGTCGAGCTTGTGCTGGATGGTGGATCGCTGACAATCGATTGGCTTGCCGACGATCATGTCTGGATGACCGGCCCGGTCGAAATGCCGTTCCAGGGCGACCTCGATCTCGCCTATTTCGCATGAGCGTCGATGTCATCACCTTCGGCTGCCGCCTCAACGCCTATGAGAGCGAGGCGATCAAGGTCCGGGCCCGCGAGGCGCAGTTGCGCGACACGGTGGTGGTCAACACTTGCGCCGTGACCGCGGAAGCGGTGCGGCAGTCGCGCCAGGCGATCCGCAAACTGAAGCGCGAACGGCCAGGGACGCGCATCATCGTCACCGGTTGCGCGGCGCAGACCGAGCCGCAAACCTATGCGGCGATGGCCGAGGTCGATGCCGTGATCGGCAATTCCGAAAAGCTCACCACCCAGGCCTATTGCGATTTCGGAATCGGCCAGGCGGAAAAGGTGCGCGTCAACGATATCATGGCCGTGCGCGAAACCGCCTCGCAGATGGCGGACTGTTTCGGCTCTGATTTGTTCGAGGGTCGCACCCGCGCCTTTCTGCAGGTCCAGAATGGCTGCGACCATCGTTGCACCTTTTGCATCATCCCTTTCGGCCGGGGCAATTCACGCTCGGTGCCGATGGGCGCTGTGGTGGAGGAAGCGCGCCGACTGGTGGAGAAGGGTTTCGCAGAAATCGTGCTGACCGGCGTCGATCTGACCGCCTATGGGGCCGACCTGCCGTCTGTCGGGAAGAATGGCCCCCCGACCCTGGGCCAATTGATCGAAAAACTTCTCAAACTGGTGCCGGCATTGAAGAGGCTGCGCCTGTCCTCGCTCGATTCCATTGAGGCCGACGCCGTCCTGATGCGCATGATCGCGGATCAGGAACGGCTGATGCCGCATTTCCATCTCTCGGCCCAATCGGGCGATGACATGATCTTGAAGCGCATGAAGCGCCGCCATACCCGCGCCGATACCATCACCTTCTGCGAGACAGTGCGGCGCCTCAGGCCGGAAGCTGCGTTCGGCGCCGATCTCATCGCTGGTTTCCCTACCGAGACGGAGGCGATGTTCGAGAACAGCCTCAGGCTGGTGGCGGATGCGGGCCTTTCCAGCCTGCATGTGTTCCCCTTCAGCCCGCGTGCGGGCACGCCTGCTGCAAGGATGCCGCAGCTTTCCCGCGCCGAGGTGAAAGACCGCGCTGCCCGCCTGCGCGCACGGGGCACCGCGGCGCTGGCGGCGCGCCACGAGGCGATGCGCGGCTCGCGCCAGACAATATTGGTTGAAAAAAGCGGGTTTGGCCGAACGGAATGTTTCGCCGCCGTCGAATTTGCAGGCAACGCATTGCCGGGCTCATTTGTTTCCGTGGACGTCAGCGGCAGACGCGACGACCATCTCCTGGGCGAGATCTGCGGATGAGGACTTTCGGCGAAGCGCCAACCCCGCCGACCCTGTTCGAGCGGCTCAAGACCGGCCTTTCGCGCTCAAGCGCAGGACTCTCGGACAATCTGGTCGGCCTGCTCACCAAGAAGAAGCTCGATGCCGACACCATCGCCGAACTGGAAGAGGCCCTCATCCGCGCCGATATGGGTAGCGTCCAGGCCAAGGCGTTATCGCAGGCGGTAGCGCGCGGCCGCTATGACGCGGAGATCTCCGACAACGAACTGCGCCAGGTTCTGGCCGGAGAGATCGCCGCCGTACTGGCGAAGATCGAAAGGCCTCTGGCCCTGGATGACGGACGAAAACCGTTCGTCATCTTGGTCGCGGGTGTTAACGGCACCGGCAAGACGACCACCATCGGCAAACTTGCCAAACGCATGGCTGCCGATGGGCGCAAGGTGATGGTGGCGGCGGGCGACACATTTCGCGCCGCCGCCATCGAACAGTTGCATGTATGGGCCGATCGGGCAGGAGCGGAATTCGTCGCCAGCAGGCCGGGCGGCGATGCGGCGGGACTTGCCTTCGAGGCGTTGGAACGGGCTCGGCGCGACGGCTGCGATGTACTCCTGATCGACACGGCCGGCCGGCTGCAAAACAAGGCCGGTCTGATGGCCGAGCTTGAGAAAATTGCCCGGGTGGTCAAGAAGCTCGATGCGTCCGCACCTCATGCGGTGCTGCTGGTACTTGACGCAACGACCGGCCAGAATGCCCTTTCCCAGGTCGAGGCGTTCGGCACCGCGGTGCCGCTGACGGGACTGGTGATGACCAAATTGGACGGGACCGCCAAGGGCGGCATTCTGGTGGCGCTGGCCGCGAAATTCGCGCTGCCGGTGCATTATGTAGGTGTCGGCGAAGGCGAGGACGATCTGCAGCCCTTCCAGGCGCAGGCCTTCGCCCAAGCGTTGACAGGTGCGTCATGACTCCACAGTTGCGCCGTCTCGTCGTCGAACTCGGACCGCTGCTAGTATTTTTCATCAGCTTCCGGTTGTTCGGCATCTTTGGCGCCACGGCCGTCTTCATGGTGGCGGTTCTGGTTGCCCTGGCCGTGAGCTGGCATCTGGAGCGGCGGCTGTCGCCGGTACCGCTGCTGACCGCAATCCTGGTGATGATCTTCGGAGGACTGACGCTTTATCTCAGGAACGATACCTTCATCAAGATGAAGCCGACCGTGCTTTATGCCTGTTTCGGCCTGATTTTGCTGGGCGGATTGGCCAGCGGGCGCCTGTTCATCAAATATGTGTTCGCCACCGCTTTCGAACTGGACGAGGCGGGCTGGAAGAAATTGACCTTGCGCTGGGGCATTTTTTTCCTTGCGCTGGCGGCAACCAATGAAGTGGTTTGGCGTTCGACCAGCACCGCGACCTGGGTTTCGTTCAAGGTGTGGGGCTTACTCGTCCTGGTATTTCTATTTGCGCTGGCCCAGACGCCGCTGCTGATGAAACATCAACTCGCGAGCGACAAGCCCACGCAGGAGTGATGCCCAAGGACTACAATCCCCTGATCGGACCATGATCCTCGCAAGGGATATGGCCGGGGCGACATCGCCCTCCCATCATTGGTGTCCTGTTACGGAACAGGCGATTTGTCCCACTCGCGCATGATGCCGTTGCGGCACCGGACATCGCGAATGCAAGATGTTTTTGGAAAATTTGCGCATGGACATGGCCACGCAAAACAAGTTTAAGATGCTGTAGAGCGCACACGCGCGAACGCGCGTCTTCCCAAACATGGGCCAGACCTGGTTCTTGCGCCAAGGCAAAAATTGTCAGGGGTATTGCATGATCAAAGGGCAGCGGAAAGCGAATGGAAATTTTGAGCTTTCAGAAGCCCCTTCCTATCTGATTAGGCGCTGTCAGCAATTCTACGGCGATCTTTACGCCCGCGAGCCAGGCGCCAAGGAACTCACCAAGCAGCAATTCACCTTGCTCTGCGCGCTGGAACATAATGACGGCGCCAGCCAGACCGCGCTGGTGGAAATCACCGGCATCGACCGCTCCACTTTGGCGGAGATGGTGCGCCGGATGTTGGAAAAGGGGCTGTTGTCGCGCGAACGCACCGAGGAGGACCAGCGTGCCAACGCGGTGGCGATCTCTGCCTCCGGTCGCAAGGCCCTGCGCGCGGCCCGAAATGCGGTCGACCGCGCCGAGCGGGTGCTATTGGAAGCGCTGACCCCGCCGGACCGGCAGAAATTCATTCGCTCGCTGGGCCAGATCGCTGCCGCAGCGGAAGCCCTGGCGATAAACGGCTATGCCCGTGCGCGCAAATCCCCGCGTCGCAAGCGAACCACGAATTGAAGAGATTCAAGAACGCACGCCGAGCATGGCTGCGCGAACGGATATAGCGCTAAACCTTTATATCGATATGCTTTCCGGGGCGCGTGAGACCGGCCTGCATGGCGGGTTTTGTTTCGGGTTGCGCAGCATCGGTCTCGGCCAACTCCCGGGGCACAAACCCGGCCGTCTTCTGCAACGCAGCCGCAAAACCGGGCGCCGCAGGCTTTGCCGCGGCCCCGGCCATCTGCTGGGAGGCAAGAAGATTGGCGCCGCTGATCTGCATCGCCGGAGCTTGGCAAAACATGGTTGCGGAAGTGTGAATCAAGACGCGGCGCGGGCCTTTTCCACGGCAGGCAGGAGCAACTTGTCGACGATTTCCGGGGTCAGGGGGCCAGCGTCATATTTGAAGCGGATGATGCCGCGACCATCCACCACATAAGTCTCCGGCCAACCATAGACGCCCCATTCCAGCCCGGCGCTGCCTTCGGTGTCGAGGCCGATGCGGCTGAAGGGATTGCCCACCTCGTTAAGAAACTGGCGCGCGTCCGCCGCCTTGTCCTTCCAGACAAAGCCGTAAAGTGTGATGCCCGGCCGTTTCGCCAATTCGTCCAGCATCGGCGCTTCCAGACGGCAGGGCACGCAGGTCGAGGAGAAGACATTGACGATGATCACCTTGCCTTTGGTGAAATCCTTCGGCCCAAAGCCCTTGGTCGCCGCATCCAGCGGCGGCAGGGTTCGGTCGGGCACCGGCTTGTCGATCAGCGCGGAAGGAAGCACCTGGGGCGGGGGCGCCCACAGGCTGCGGAACAGAAAAAAGGCCAGCAGCCCGAAGGCCAGCACCGGCAGGGCATAGACAAGCCGTTTCATTTCTTCTCCAAGGCCGCCAGCCTCGCCTTCGCGCTGCGCCATGCGCCGATCGTCCAGAGGGTGGCGCAGGCCAGTGCCAGCGCCGAGATGGCATAGGCGGGCCAGATAAAGGCGCCATAGCCGCCCATGTTCCAGAAATCCTTCATGCCGCGCTCTGCATCAGGCTGCGCGCCCGCCGCTCCAGGATGGCGGTGCGGATGCGGATGAACCAGAGCGTCACGAACAGCAGGCCGTAGCCGGCCATCATCAGAAACAGCGGCGTCAGATACACGCTCGCGATCTTGCCGCTGATGATGCTTTCGCCCTGGTGCAACGTGTTCCACCATTCGACCGAGAAATAGATGATAGGCAGATCGGCCGCACCGACCAGGGCCAGAATGGCGCAGGCGCGGGCTGCTTTGGTCTCGTCCTCGATCGCGTTCCACAGCGCCATATAGCCGAGATAAAGGAACAGCAGCAGCAGGAAGCTGGTCAGCCGCGCGTCCCAGGCCCAATAGGTGCCCCACATCGGCTTGCCCCATAACGAACCGGTGATAAGGCCTAGCGCCGTGAACAGAGCGCCGAACGGTGCCGCCGTGCGCGCCGCGACATCGGCCAGAGGATGGCGGTTGACCAGGGAGAAGATCGAGGCGATGGCGATGGCGGCGAACGCGCCTTCCGCCATCAGGTCGGCGGGTACATGGATGAACATCATGGTCACCGTCATACCCTGCTGGTAATCCGGCGGGACGGAAAAGCCGAACCACAGCCCCAACGCCAGGCACAACGCCGCTGCCGTTCCCGTCCAGGGCAACAGCGCGCCCGAAAAGGCAAAGAACCTGGCCGGGTTGGCGTAGCGCAGCATGAAGCGTTCCAGGAAAAGTGTGCAGCGGTTGGTTTTCCATCC
>DATATP010000233.1:0-21868 GCA_036268715.1 Rhizomicrobium sp.
CGAGGGATCGCGCGAAGTTCGGCTCCGGCCCGGGGAGCTATCGCTCAGCGGCCTAAAGGAAAATCTTTTGCCGCCGCCAAGGCGCCGAATATCGCCAGCGAAACCAACCAGGAAACCCAGTCCTTCGCGGCATAGACGATCGGGTCGTCATGCATATAACCGCGCGCCGTGGACAGCCAGATGCGGCACAACCAGAACAGCATCAGCGGCACGATCAGCCACAGAAGCACGGGCGATGCGTAGAGCCGCGACACCGCCTCGTCCTGCACGAACAGCGCCAGGATGACGATGGCTGTAAAGGCGCTCGCCACACCCATCGCCTGAAGGATGGGCACGTCCGCCGCTTCATAGCCCCGGCGCGCGGCCCGGCCCCGGCTCTTGGTCATCATCTCGCTGACCCGCTTGACCAGCGCCAGGCTCAGGAAAAAGAAACTGGAAAATGCCAGCAGCCAGAGCGAAACCAGATGGCCCGTCGCCTCGCCGCCGGCAAACAGGCGCAGTGTGTAAAGCCCCGCCAGAACGAAGATGTCGACCAACGGAAATTCCTTGAAGAACAGCGAATAGGACAATGAAGTGGCGGCATAGAGTGCGACCCAGATGCCGGCGCCGCTGCGCGCCGCGAACGTGCTGCCGGCCAGCAGAAGCGCCAAGGTCATTGTCAATCCCAGCGCGGGGGACAGCACGCCGCTGGCGAAGGGGCGGTTGCGCTTGCGGATATGCAGCCTGTCGGCTCTGAGGTCGGACAGGTCGTTGACGATATAGATCGCCGAAGCGGTGGCGCAGAAGGCTGCGAAAATCCAACCGGCGCTGATCCAGGCGGAGGCATCGCGCAAAGCATGGGCGGTCGCCAGCGGCACCAACACCAGCAGATTCTTGACCCATTGATGAGGCCGCAGGGCGCGCAGCATCGCGCGCAATCGGGAGCCGTCCGGCTTGATGTGCCGCTCTACGTCGGTCAGGCGGCCGGCCCGTGCTACGAGCGAAGGACTAGCACTTACGATGACCGCTCCGCCCGCGCTGCCCCAGATGTGCAGATCGCTGCGGTCGTTACCGGCATAGACGAATCCCTTTTCCCCGAACCGTTCGACCAAAGCGTTCGCCTTGTGCTGACCTCTCAAATTGCGCACACCATCGGATGCGATCACAGAATCAAAAAATTCGAGATGGGCGGCAACCGCGTCCGCCGTCCGGCGGTCGGCAGCGGTCGCCAGCACCAGCATGCGGCCGCGCGCCTTTTCCCCGCGAAGATATTCAAGCAGCTCGGCATTGTAAGGCAGGCTCGCGGCCTCGACCGGTTCAAGTTCGGCGATCCGCCGCTTCAGCGCTGCACGGCCGCCGAATATGCCCAGCAGCGCCCACCAGATGCGCCAGTTGCGGACCCCCGCGGCAAGACTGTCCACCAACGTGTCGGAGCGGACCAAGGTGCCGTCGAGATCGACGCACAAGGGAAGCGGCCTGGTCTGCCCCTCGAAGATCGTCATCCGTTACGGCCTGCGCGCGCCGAACTGGTAGTAGAAATTCTTCGCGGTGCGGAACAGCCCGGAATCAGCCGGCAGAACGGCGCGCACAATGTCCTCGCTGGCGGTGCTGAGTTTCTTGAACAGCGAGGCAACGGGATCGCGCAGGAAATAATGCAAAAAATAACCGCGCAGCTCCGGCAGACTTTTGGCCCCGCCATTGTCGCCATATTTGGCGACATAGGGTGAAAAGTCGGGATAAAGACCCGGCACTCCGCCATGCAAGGTGGTCTTCATGAAATTTCCGATCAGCAGATCGTCGAAAATTTCATACTCCAGACAAGTCATGAAGGAATTGCGCGGCGCCTCGAAAGTGAAGCCCCGGCCGCGTTTTGCGGGATTGAGATCGACGGTATGCGACACGCCGCCAAGCTTCACCTCGACAAAGCCGAAACTTTTCTTCAGATGCTCGCGCGCGGTGAAATAGGCGCTGATCTTGACAGCGTCTTCCTTCGTCATCGGGTCGGACCAATTGTCGCCGAATTCTTCCGGCCGCCGCAGCTTGCGCGGCGTGCGTGGCGGGTTGATCTCCCGGATCTCATTGTTCTCGGCATTGACCCGGACAAAAGAAGGCAACATGCGAGGCCCGCTCTGTCTGGCGCCCGATTGATAATCGGCAAGCTCGGGGATCAGGGGATTGGCCCAGGCGCTGTCCTCGCGCTGATAGGTATGGAAGCCGGAAAATGGGATCGCATAATGGGCGCCATGGGTTTGGGCGCTGCGCTGGGTCCGGGGCGCGATCGGCCGGCGCCGTTCCTGCGGCTCGACCAGCTTGCGGCCTTGCGGATCGAACAGATTGATCATGTCCGCGCCGCCCCAGCCATGCAGGGCGCAATAATAGACATGCTTGTAGTGCTTCGCGATGCGGCGGACGTGGAGCGACGCGCCATAATCAGGCGAATCGTTGGTGTTGACGATCAGGGTGCCGCCGACATCGATCAGCAGAATCGAGTCCTGGTTCACATTGGCGATGGCACAGACCTTGATGCGGTCGGACAGGGGCACCCAGGCATGATCCTTCAGGATGCGCACCTTGTGGCCGAGCGCTTCAAGATCGCGCTTGATGCGGCCGCCATGATGGTCCGAGAGTAGGAATTGTCCGCCCGTCAGTTGCGGCAGGGATTCCACATTGAGGTGGTCGGGATGACCGTGGCTGAACCAGTGAAACTTAGCGCGCTTTATGGCGTCCATCTGTTCGGCCGGGATGGCATAGTCATGGCCCCAACTGCCGAAATAGGCGTCCTCATTGATCCAGGCGTCGGTGGTCAGGATCGGACCGCCGTCATATGCGATCACCGTCGCACTGCCTATTGTATCGAAACCCAGCATGTCGTCTCCGGAACGGGGCGAAAATATACTATGGGCAATGTGTTATCCATAAGTGATGTGCGCCGGTTGCCGGTTTTGGCACCTCACCCGGGAGCCCGGTGGGGCGGATTTAAGGCCATTTCAACTGCCGCGAATGCAAGCTAAGCATGGCGCCGAGGTTAACGAATCTCCTGCCAGACCAAAAACCTGAGACCGCCGGAGCATCCCGCCGTGAAGACCGTGATCGACAAACTCAAGGCCGGATGGGACACGGGCTTGATCGGGCTTGCCGTGTTCCTGTTCCATGCCTGGCACATCCCGGCCGTCGCCGCTGCCAGAATTTTGCACGAAGGCAATCTCGCATTCGATTTCGATGTCACCCGCTTCGTCGCCCTGTGGAGCGCGAGCCCCTTCCCCCTGGACGCGAATGAGGATTATTACGCCGTCCGCCATCCTCTGGCGATTCTGCCCAGGCTCGCCGGTCTGTCGCTGGCGCGGGCGGGAGTCGAGCCGCACGTCATCGCTTGCGGGATCGCCGCGTTTTGCGCCGCATTGAGCAGTATGCTCGTCTTCCGTATTGCGCTGGCTTTAGAGGTGCGGCGCATAACGGCCTATGTGCTGACCGCATTGTGGGCATTTTCCGCCGCGCCCTTGATCCTGGGTGTCATTCCCGAAACCTATGATCTCGCTTTCGTCGCTCTGGCCTGGCAGTTTCTTCTGGCGATCCATTGGACGGCAGGCCGGCCTCCCGCACTGGCCACGCGCATCGCCGCCGCTGTGATCAATTTCGGCATCACTATTACCAATGTCGTGCTGTCGGGCCTGACCGAACTGGTCTGCCGCTACGACCGGGCGAAAGCCCCCAAGGCGCTCCTCGGCACCGTCAAATTCGCGGCGGCGGTGGGCCTGATCGGCGTTGCATTGAGTGTGGCGTCCATTCACATCTGGCCGGTCAAGAATGTCGAGGACCCGACCAGGGCGGCAAAGCAGCTTTATTGGGACGCCTCGTCGGCCGAGCGCACCCCGACGCGGCAGTCCCCGCTCCAGGTCGCCTGGGTATTTGGCGCCGTTTCCTTCGTCACCCCGCCGCCCGCGCCCTATCCGACCGGGATTCCGCATGAGCATCTTTACGACCTTCGCGGGCACGCTTATGACGCGGTGGGATGGATCGCGGTCCTGGGCTGGCTGGGGTTGCTGCTGCTGGGAGCGGCGGCGGCGATCAAGGACCGGCGTTTCCGCGATGTCTGGGTCATTGCCGCCGTGTGGATCGCGGCAAACGTCGCGCTGCACAGCTATTGGCAATTCCGCAACACCCTGTTCCTTTATTCCCCGCACTCCCATATCGCCTTTTTCGTCCTGGCGCTTGCCGGGGCAAGATGGGCGCAAAATCGCCACCCCAGCGGCGCGCTCGCTTATTGTTGTGTGGCAGCCCTGGTAACACTTGTTGTCGCGCTGAATAATCTGCCGGTCTATCTTGGGCTGCCCGGATTGAACTGAACAGGATTATGGCGGGGTGCGGTTTGCCCGCTGGGATCGCACCGCGTTTTCAGTGTGTGCGCATTATAACTACGATGTAGGAATAATGTCTGGACACCATCGGCAAAGTTGCGATAGGCTTTGGCCGCTGTTGGTGTTCTTCAAAGCGTTGTTCGCATGGCTGGGAGGCGCGGATGTCGGCGGCCGTTTCGTTGCACAATGTCGTAAAGCATTACCGGCGGGGCAAAGAGTCCGTCGAAGTTTTGCATGGTCTCAGCCTCGAAATTCCCGAGGGGCAGTTCGTCTCTCTGATGGGTCCTTCCGGTTCCGGCAAAACCACCATTCTCAATCTGATCGGCGGGCTGGACGATGCCGATAGCGGCCAGATCGTCGTCGGTGGCGATCATCTGGAAACCCTGTCGGGCGGTCAGCTCGCCCGCTGGCGCGCCCGTAATATCGGCTTTGTCTTCCAGTTCTACAATCTGATGCCGATGCTGTCGGCGGCCCGCAATGTCGAGCTGCCGCTGCTGCTCACCGATCTGTCGAAATCCGAACGCCGCCGCCGCGTGAATGTCGCGCTCCAGATCGTGGGCCTGGCCGATCGCGCGACGCACAAGCCGGGCGAAATGTCCGGCGGACAGCAACAGCGGGTCGGCATTGCCCGCGCCATCGTTGCCGATCCGTCCATCCTATTGTGCGACGAGCCTACCGGCGATCTCGACCGCGCGACCGCTGACGATATTCTGGCATTGTTGCAGCAACTGAACCGCCAGCACCGCAAGACCATCGTGATGGTGACCCACGATCCCAAGGCGGCCGATCACGCCAGCCGACTGCTCGAGATGGACAAGGGCCGGTTGGTCGAGCGGGTCGCGGTGCCTGCATGAGATATTTCCCCCTTGTCTGGGCCGCGATCATGCGCAAGCCCATGCGCGCCATATTGACTTTGTTGTCGGTGATGGTGGCGTTCGTCCTGTTTGGGCTGATGTTCGGCATGAGTGCCACCTTCGCCTTGGTGGAGCAAAGGGCCCATGCCGACCGCATCTACTCCGGCGCGCGTTTCGGGGGTACCGGTATGCCGGTCGCGGTGGTGCGCCAGATCGCAGGGCTGCCGGGTGTCAAGATTGTGACCGGCGCCAACTTCCTCGGCGGTTACGTGAAGGACCCCAAACAGCGTTCCTTCGTCATGCTGCCCGACCGACAGTTCAGCCAGGTGTTTGCCGACTGGCCGCCCACGCCGGCACAATGGCAGGCATTGTATAAGACCCGCAACGGTCTCTTGATGAGCCAGCGCCAGGCCCGGATGTGGCACAAAAAGGCAGGAGATACCTTCACCATCGTCGCGCCAGCCACGACGCGGGCGGACGGCTCCAAGACCTGGACCTTCCAGATCGTGGCGATCGTGGGCGACATGCCCCAGGCGATCGGCGGTTACAATTTCGGCAACTACGACTATTTCGACAAGTCTAGGCCGCTCTCCGAACAGGGCAAGGTCATGGAAATTGACTCCCAGGCCAACGATCCCACGCGTTCGGCCGAGCTGGCGGCATTGGTGGACCGCACCTTTGCCAGTTCCGCCAATCCCACCCAGAGCATCACCGAAAAGATGGCGTATGCCATCGGCAACAATTTCGGCGGGCTCGATATCAACGCCGTCATCCGCGACATCGCCCTGGCGGGATTGTTCATGATCCTGTTCCTGGTCGCCAATGGAATCGCCCAATCGGTGCGGGAGCGTTTCGCGGAATTCGCCACTCTGAAAACCATCGGCTTCACCGACCGCGCAGTGACCATCATGGTTGTGCTGGAGGCAGCCTTTCCCTGTGTCGTTGGCGGTGTTTTGGGGGTGGGGCTGGCGACCTATCTGGCGCGGCAATTGCCCGCGATGATGCCGCCCGGTTTCGGCATACCCGTGCCCACCATGGCGCCCTGGGTATTCGGCCTTGCGGCAATCGCGGCCGCGGTGGTGGCATTGGGCAGCGCCGCCCTGCCCGCCTTGCGGTTGGCCAAGATGGACATCGCTACCGCCTTGTCGGGGCGCGCATGAATCTGCTGCGCCAGATATGGATCGTTTCGATCATCAATTTCAAAAGCCTGCCTCACCGTATCTGGCAATCGCTGGTGATCGTGGTCGGCATGGGTTGCGTCGTCGGCGTGCTGCTTTCCATGCTGTCCATGACCGAAGGCATGCACCGGGCTTATCTCAACACCGGCGATCCGGGGCGCGCCCTGGTCGTGTCGGAAGGCTCCGAAAGCGAAAACAACAGCGCCATTCCCCGCGATCAGGCGCGCATCATTATGGATGCGCCGGGTATCGCCAAGGCGGCGGACGGCTCGCCCCTGGCCGACCCCGGCATAAATGCCGGCATCCCGGTACTCCGGCTCAATGGTGCAAAGGCGTATGACACATTGCGGGGATTCGGACCCAAAGGCGTAAAGCTGCGGCCGGAATTCCATATGGTCGCGGGTCGCATGTTCAGCCCCGGCACCCGCGAGCTGATCGTGGGCGCGGCCGCGCATACCCAGTATCAGGGCATGAATATCGGCGACAAGGTGATCCTGCCCGACGGGGAATGGCCGATCGTGGGCAGCTTCGCCACCGGCGATCTGCTGGACGGACAGTTGATCGGGGACACCGAAACGGTGATGCTGGCAGTCAGGCGCAAGGCTTATAACAGCGTGCTGGTGCGGCTCCAGTCCTACGACTCCCTCACTACGTTCAAGAAGGCGCTGACGACCAATCCTGCCTTGTCGGTGTCGGTAGAGCGACAGTCGGACTGGTACAAAAAAATCAGCGAGGGATTTTCCACCTTCTTCAGCATCATCGCCTATGGAGTGGGCGTGATCATGGCAATGGGTGCGCTGTTCGGCTGCCTCAACACCATGTATGCCGCGGTGAGCACCCGAGGGCGCGAGATCGCCACCTTGCGGGCGCTGGGCTATGGCGCCTTTCCCGTGGCCGTATCGGTGATCCTGGAGGCGATGCTGCTGTCGGTGACGGGGGCACTGATCGGAGCCGCCATCGCCTGGTCGCTTTATGACGGGGTGCAGGACGGCTTCGGTAACAATGTGTTCAAATTGACCGTCTCGCCGGCCTTGATCGGGATGGCCGTGCTCTGGGCGGTCGTCGTCGCCTTGCTGGGAGGCCTGTTGCCCTCCATTCGGGCTGCCCGCCGTCCGGTGGTCGATGCGCTGCGCGCGACCTGACGGAGCATGGCGTGAAATATTTCCCGCTGGTCTGGACCGCTCTCAGTCGCAAACCAGCACACGCCATTCTGACTCTGTCGTCTGTCACTATCGCCTTCATGCTCGTAGGGCTTATGATTGGCTTGAATACCAGTTTCGAACGCATTACCGAATTGGTGCGCGCTGACCGCATTTTTGTCGATCCACGTTTTGGTGGTGCCCTGCCCTTGGCGATGGCAAGACAGATCGCGGGCCATGACGGCGTCGCCCGGATAGCCGCAATCGGTGTGGTGGGGGGCTATTACCAAGACCAGAAGAATAACGTGTTTGTGATATTCGGCGACACTGGGCGGCAGCGCACGCGCCCCGAATGGCCCGTGACGCCGCAACAGTGGAAACTCGTTCGCGACAACCGCGCCGGCGTGCTGATGAGCCGCCTGCAGGCGGAACGCCGGCATAAGAAGGCGGGCGACACTTTCGTGGTGCGGGCGCCGGCGTTCGACAAGGCGGACGGCACCAGATTCTGGGCCTTCAAGATACTAGCTGTGACGGGCGACGCTCCCGCCTGGACCGACGGCTATATCGAGGGGAATTTCGACTATTACGATAAGTCCCGCCCGCCCGCCGAGCAGGGCAACGCAAGTTATTTCGAGTTGTTGGCTGCCAATTCCTCTCGCGCCCCGGCTGTCGCTCACGCCATCGAGCGAAGCTACGCCAATTCGCCAACGCCGGTCCTGAGCTTTACCGAAAAAGAAGGTTTCGCAGGCGGCACGGCCGGCGGCCTGGATGTCGCGACGATAACGCGAGAAATCTCGCTGGCTGGGCTGGTGATGATCCTGTTCCTCACCGCCAACAGCATCGCCCAGTCGGTACGCGAGCGCTTCACCGAATTCGCGACGCTGAAGACGATCGGCTTCACCGACCGCCTGGTGACATGGCTGGTGTTCCTGGAAGCGGCCGCGCCTTCCGTGGCGGGCGCGGCTTTGGGCGTGGCGTTGGCGGCGGGACTTGCCGCGCAGGTGCCGCGCATCTGCCCACCAGGCTGGGGACTGCCCGCGCCGGCCATGGCGCCGGCCGTCTATATCGCCGCCGCCGCCGGGGCGGTGCGCCTTGTCGGGACGCTGAAATGACTCTGCTGCGCCAAATCGCCATTGTTTGCGTACTCAACTTCAGAAATCTGCCCGCACGTTTCTGGCAGTCGCTAGTGATCGTGGCGGGCATGGCCTGCGTTGTGGGCGTTTTGCTCGCGATGCTATCGCTGAACGAGGGCATGCACCGCGCCTATCTGCTCACCGGCGATCCCGGTCGCGCCATCGTGGTCTCTGCGGCTGCGGATTCGGAAAGCATCAGCACCATAACGCGCGCCGTCGCTCCGATCATCGAATCCGCGCCGGGCGTGGCCAAAGACGTACACAACAGGCCCATTGCCGATCGCGGCATCCTCGTATCCATTCCCGGCTATCGGAAAAGCGACCACAGCATGCGGTCTATTTTCTTGCGCGGCTTCGGTCCCGAGGGCTCGGCGCTGCGACCGGATTTCAAGATCGTGGCAGGCCGGATGTTCCGCTCCGGCAGCCGCGAGCTGATCGCCGGTACCGGCGCCGAGGGCCAGTTCGCCGGCCTTGAGGTCGGCGACAGAGTGATCATGCCGGACGGCGAATGGCCGGTGGTGGGCGCTTTCACCAGCGGCCGAGACATATTGGAAGGCGAGATCATCGGCGATACCGACACCCTGATGACCGCGACCCGGCATCCCAGCTACAACAGCATCATCGTGCGCCTGACGTCGCCCAGCGCCTTCGACGCATTCAAGAGAGCGCTGACGGCCAATCCGGCCCTGTCCGTGACCGTGGAACGCCAGACGGACTGGTATCGCAAAATCAGCGCCGACTTTTCGACTTTTTTCGCCGAGGTCGCGTATGCCGTCGGGATTATCCTGGCGTGCGGAGCCTTGTTCGGCTGCCTCAATACCATGTATGCCGCCGTCAGCGCGCGGGGGCGGGAAATCGCCACCTTAAGGGCTCTTGGATATGGCGCTTTTCCCGTAGCCGTGTCGGTGATGCTGGAGGCTGTCCTGCTGTCGGTGACCGGGGCGCTGATCGGCGCGGCCATCGCCTGGGTGCTTTATGACGGCCAACAGGACTCCCTGGGTATCAATGTCTTTTACCTGTCCATCTCGCCAGGGCTGGTCGAGCTTGGTATCGTCTGGGCGATTGTCGTCGCTGTGGCAGGAGGGCTATTGCCATCCATCCGGGCGGCGCGCCGTCCGGTGGCCGAGGCATTGCGCGCAACATGATAGATGACAAAGATAAAAGCGGCTTGCTGGATTCACTGCGCATCGAACGCGCGCCCTTGCGCAAAGATCGGCGGTCGCGGCCATATCTGATACTGGTCCTTGTGTTGGCGATCCTGTTCGCCGGTGGCGCGGGCGCTTATATTTTCTGGCCGGATTCGCGCATTCCCGTTCATGTCGTCACCGCGGAGGCCGGTGGCGGCACGGGTGGCGTGGGGCTTGACGCGTCGGGCTATGTGGTGGCGCGGCGCAAGGCGACCCTGTCGGCCAAAATTCTCGGCAAGCTGGTGGAGCTCAATTTCGAGGAAGGCCAGCGGGTCGGAAAAGGCGATGTGGTGGCGAGGCTGGACGATTCCAATTATGCGGCAGCGCTGCGCCAGGCCGAAGCGCAGGAACGGCAGGCGAAGACCGTATTCGACGATGCCGCGCCGATCTATGCTCGTTACCAGCATCTGCGAGAAGAGAGCGCGATCAGCACCGACATGCTGGAGAATCAGCACATCGCCTATGATACCGCCCGGACCAATTACGATGTCGCCCGGGCGGCGGTAGAGTTCGCCCGCGCGAACGAGGCTGACACCACCGTACGCGCGCCGTTCTCCGGTGTGGTCACCGTCAAGGTGGCGCAAGTGGGCGAGGTGGTGGCGCCCTCTGCTGCGGGCGGCGGCGATACGCGCACCGGCATCGTTACTATCGTGGACATGGATTCCCTTGAGGTCGAAGTGGATGTCAGCGAGAACTATATAGACCGCGTCCCCGTCGGGGGCGCGGCGACCATTCATCTCGATGCCTATCCCGACTGGGACATTCCAGGCTCGGTCATCGCCATCATTCCCACCGCCGACCAGAGCAAGGGCACGGTGGAAGTGCGTGTCGCCATCGGAGTCAAGGACCCCCGCATCCTGCCCGAGATGGCGGCGCGCGTCTCGTTCCTGATGGCACCGCAAACGGGCGCGGCCGCGGCGCGCGTTTCCGTCCCGCCCCAGGCGGTGCTGACCAGAGGTCGAACCGGCAGTGTCTTCCTGATCGGCCCCAATAACACGATCGAAAAGCGCGACGTCGCTCTTGGGTTGAAAACAGCGCAATCGGTGGCGATATTGTCAGGCGTGACAGCGGGCGACCGGCTTGCCGCAAGCAACCTCGACAAGCTGCATGACGGCGACAAGATCAAGGTTCTGGAATGATCAGGTCCACGGAGATCCCTCCCGCTGCGGAGTCGCGCGAATGCAATTCCACCAGAACGGCCCGTGGCGTCAACGCACGGAAAAGTGGAACTGCGTCGTCGAGGTGAAGGTCTGTCCCGGCCGCAATACCGTGCTGGGGAAGTCGGGATGATTTGGGCTGTCCGGAAAATGCTCGGTTTCCAGCGCCAGTCCGTCCGTCTGGCGGATGGTCGTGCCGGCGGCGCTGACCATGGTGCCGTTCACATTGTTGGCCGAATAGACCTGAACGCCCGGCTGGGTGGTGGAGAGCTGAAGTTCACGGCCGCTGGCCGGATCGTAAAGCACAGCCGCAAGATCGAGCGAGCCGGGCCGCGCATGGCGTAGAATGAAATTGTGGTCATAGCCGTGGCCGATCACCATTTGCGGCTCGCTGGAACGGATATCGCGGCCGATCGGCTTGGGGTTGCGGAAATCCAGCGCGGTGCCCGCGACCGGCGCGCTTTCACCGGTCGGGATCTGCAGCGCGTCGGTGGGCGAATACTGGTCCGCCATCACCTGAAGCATTTGGCGCTCGACCGTGCCCGAGCCATTGCCGGCCATGTTGAAATAGATGTGGTTGGTGAGATTGATCACGGTGGGCTTGTCGGTAACCGCGTGATAATCGATGCGGAAATCATTGTCGTTGGTGATCGAATAAGTTACCTGGATGGTCACCTGGCCGGGGAAGCCCTGGTCGCCATCGGGGCTCACCAAAGTGAGAATGACGCCAGCCGAATCCGCTTTCTTGAAGGTTTGCGATGCCAGCACCCGCGAAGCATAGCTGGGGCGACCGCTGTGTAACGTGACGCCGCTGGGCGCCGCGGCGAGATCGTAATGCCTGCCGTCCAGAGTGAAGCCATGCATCAGCCGGTTGGCATAGCGGCCGACCAAGCTGTTCCATGAGCCGGCGCGCTCCCAGGCCGGGAGGTCGCCAAAACCCAGCACGACATTGGCGGTTTTGCCGTCCCGGCCGGGCACGTTGATCTCGGTGATATAGGCGCCAAGATCCAGCACTTTGGCGCTCATGCCGTGATCGTTGGTGAGGGTGAAGATCTGCACCGGCTTGCCGTCGCCGGTGGTGCCGTACGGCGCTTTGCTGACATCCAGCGCCAGCGCGGGGGCGGAGCTAAGCAGCGCACAGGCCAGCACAGGGCGAAAAATTTTCATGCTGCTTCCCCTGAAATCATCTTGATGATCCGGCACGGGCGCCGAAAACGCAACGCCTTGAGCGGAAAGCAACGGCCGCGGCCCGGGAAGGGCCGCGGCCTGTTGTCGTCAGAGATTGCCACGGACACCGATGGTGAAGTAGCGGCCCATCACGTCTTCGCCGGGGGGGACTCCGCCAAAGATAGACCCAGGGTTTCCGGACGATCCGACGGTATATGGGGGGACGGCGTTGAAGGCGTTCTGCACGTTGAAATATGCAGCGATGATCGAGCCGTCGCCGAGGTTGATCGTCCTGGTGAGTGTGAAGTCCATTGTGCTGAAGCCGCCAACACGGTTCTGAGTATAGTAAGTCTGCCCGGGTCCGAAAACGCCGTTGTTGTTCAGGCCACTGAACCAGTTCCACTGGGCGTCCACACTCCAGTTGCCCAGCGTGTAATTGCCCATAATCGTGGCATGGCCCTTCTGGCTGGCGGTTGTGGTGCCGACGCCATATCCGTGTTGGATCGGAGCGCCCGGGAACGTCGCGGAGTTAAGCACGGGGGCCACATTCAACAAGGCGCGCAGATTGACCAGGCCCGCCAGGTCGGACCACAGGTCCGCCGTATCGAAACCATAGTCGATCTCGTAATCCTCGCCTTCGGTCGAGGCAAACGCCGCGTTGAGGTTCTGGCTCAGGAGGTACAAGGGATAGTTGGCCGGCGTGGTGTTGGTGTAGGGGAACGGCCGGACATACAGCTGGCAGAGCGGCGACGTACCGCCGGATGCGACGCAGATGTTCGCAATCGCCGGATTGCTGCCGCTGACTTGGCCGATCGCATTCTTGACCTTGATGGTGTAGTAGTCAGCCGACATGGTCAGGCCGGGAATGAAGGTCGGTGTCAGGACGATGCCCCCCGTATAGGTGCGCGACACTTCCGGCAACAGGTTGGGGTTGCCCTGGGTGATGGTCTGGATGCCGCCCGGATTGAACTGGGTCAGGGGATCCACGAAGGGCCCGCTGTTGGAGACCTGGGGCGAATACAGGTCGTTCAGCGTTGGGGCACGGATGTCGACAGACGTCGTGCCGCGGAAGCGGACATCGTCGTTCAGATGCCAGTCCAGACCGATCTTCCAGGTCTGCACCGAGCCGGAGATGCTGTAATCGGTGTAGCGGCCCGCGAGATCGGCGTTGAAACTCTGGACGAGCGGAAGATCCTTGAGGATCGGGACGCCAATTTCCCCCGAGAATTCCCACACATTTTCCGAGGCGTGGACGGACGGCACGGTGTTGTTGTCCCACAAGGTCTGGGTGACAGTGGCCTGATTGACGGGGCCAGTTCCAGCGGCATTGCCGCAAAGGCGCAGACCAGTGCAATTGACCACCGCGGTCGGCGAGGCGTTGGAATCGATCACATAGTCGAGCCAGCGCATTTCGCCCGCCAGCGCCGCCTTGACTGGTCCCGCCGGCAACTGGAAGAGATTGCCCGCGATGTCGGCGGAGATATCGTCCATGGTGTTGGTCTCGGCGAAATGCGTCGATCTCGACCAGTAGTTATATTGCGCGTCCGTGGTCACGTTGTTGCCGAATGTGTTGATCGGGATACAGCCGGGATAGAGATTGCCATACTGGGTGATCGCCGCCGCCGTATCATTGTAGCAGGTGATGGCGTGGGTGGTGGGATCGATCACCGCGTCCTGCGCCGCGTCATGATACTGGTTGTTGCCGTTGAAGAGGCCGGTGGTCGAGGCGCGGGTTTCGCCATGGGTGTAATGCGCTTCCCAGGCAAAATCCCCGAATGCCGCGCCGTTCACGCCGATGGTGCCGACGATATTGCGCGTGACGTTGTTGGTTTTGCGGGTGCGGTTCGGGTCGGCATACCATTCCGACACCTGGAAGGTATTGGTGCCGTCGGTCGCCCAGTTGGGGTCCGTGGCGCTGTCATCGCCCAACAGGGCCTGAGTGGCCAGCGGGAGGAAGGCATTGTTCTTGTAATAATTGACGGTCTGACGGCTGGGCTCCTGCTGCGACGGGAAGAAATAGTTAAAGACCTGGGCTTCCGCGAGCGAGACCTGGGCGAAGAACGTGGTGTTGTCATTGATATCGTAGCTGAAGCGGCCGAACGCCGTGGCGTTGCGGGTGTCGCCGTAGAGCGATTCATACTTCACGGCGGCCCCATCGCCGCCGACTGCGATAACGTTCTGGCCCGGAGGGATATAGCCCAAATTGGCGGGGGTGGGCACGCCGGGCTGGCCGAACTCGTCGCCGTTGACCGAGCAATTCGAGCAGGTGATCTTGCCGCTGAACGTCGAGACCGTCTGGCCGCCGTTTTGAACATTGGTCACCGGGTTGGCCGGGGTATTGCCAGTGTTATAGCTCGAAAATTGGTGTGCAAATACAGGCCGGGCACCCTGCAGCACGCCGTCGCCATGTTGATACTGGACGGCGCCTTCGATATGACCTCTGCCGCCGAACAGGTCTGTGCCCGCTGCCATATTTGCCTTGTATTTGAAGCCATCGCCATAGCCCGAAATGCCGGCATTGGCTTCGTACTTCATGCCGTTGAAATTCTTGTCGAGGATGAAGTTGACCACGCCGGTGATGGCGTCGGAACCATACACCGCCGACCCGCCGCCGGTGACGACATCCACGCGGGACATCAGCATCTGCGGCAGGGTGCTGACATCGACGCTGCCGCCCTGGTTTGAGGCCGGCAGACGCATGCCATCCAGCAGGACCAGGGTGCGTTGCTGCCCGAAATTGCGCAGGTTGAGGAAGTCGCCGCTGCCGTTGCCGCCCCCGCTGCTAAGGTTACGCTCCGACGCACTGTTCTGGAAAACCGGCAGCTTGTTCAAGCCGTCCGCGAGGTTGCTGGGGGTGGTGCTCAGCAACTGGGTCGTGCTCACCACGGTCAGCGGCGTGGGCGAATTGGCGGCATCGGAAATGACGCGCGAGCCCGTGACGACCACGGTTTCGGTGCCCGATTGGTCTTGGGCAACCGCCGCGACCGTTGAAATTGCCGTGAACGCTACGCTGCATGCCAGGATGGTATTGATCTTCATGGATGGCTCTCCTCGCCTGAAAACTTGAAATTTGCTGCTTAAATTCCTGTCGCGATGGCAAGCGGCTGGCCGGCGTCAAGCGAGGCCGCCGCGCCCGCGACGAGCGCCGCTGTTGCCACTTGCGTCTTGGGAGCTGGTTTAGTGGTCATATCGTATCCCCGTGAGAGCGTTGCTGATGACTGTATTCCGATGCGGGATCCCCGCAGGTGTGACAGCGGCAAAAAAACCACGCGAAACCCGCCCCGAAAGGAGGCTTTCCCCGGACATAGATTCACAAGGGAACAGGATTCTTTCCCGCCCGGCCGCGAAGGCCTTGCCGCATCTTCGTGCGACTGTCGGATTGTAGACTATCAACAGTTAGTCCGCGCACAAGCGGAGACGCGCCGCCTCCCTTTGCTTTCATGCGAGGTGTGGAGAAATGACCACAGTCATATGATCAATGTTATTAAACCCCATAACGGACTTGTGAAATCTTCCGGGTGCTAACGCAATGCAAACCCCGCAGGAAAGCCAAATCCCGTCGGCCCACCGGGACGGCACGATAGGAATGGCCACCGGATAGGCGCAGATGCCTATCGTTATATTTCAAGGCTCGGCGGCGGCGTTATCCGCCTGCCGGGCCTGTCACTTTGTGGTCTGAACGGCTCGGATCGCCTTATCCGCCACGACCCGCGCGATCGCATTGGCGAGATCCTCCCGCGGGATCGGCTTCTGAACGATCGGAATGTGCGAAAAGCGCCGGTCGATGCTGTCCTGCGCATAGCCGGTCACGAAGACGAAAGGCACACCTTTTGTGTGCAACGCGTCCGCCAGCGGATAGGCCGGAACGCCGTTGAGGTTGAGATCGATGATCGCGACATCGAAATCATCCTTGCCGATGACCGCGTTGGCATCGGCGATATTGGTCATCGGTCCGACAATGGAATAGCCCATTTCCTTGACCATATGCATGGTCAGCATACCGATCAGAGCCTCATCTTCCACCACCAGCGCACGTTTGGATGGTAGCGTTGAGGATTTGGTTTGCCGGTCTTCCGTCCTCGCCGGGGCCGTGCCCGAAAGCCCGGTCTCCCGGCCGCAGGCGATCGTCATGCCGAACCGCAATCCGCCCGGCGGCCATTCGAACTCTACCTTGCCTTCTTTGCCCTGCCGGATGCTGCTGGTGATGATCTTGGTTCCGAAGCCACGGTGCGTCGGCGACGTGATTCCCCGGCAACCTGTTTCGATCCAGTGGAAGGTTAGAATATTGTCGGCAACACCCCAATGAACATCGAGCCGGCCATCAACTTCCGACAAGGCCCCATATTTAGCGGCGTTTGTCGCCAGTTCATGCAGCACCAAACCGATCGCCTGAGCCTTTTCCGGCGAAAGAATGATCGATGGTCCTTCGATGCTGATCCTGTTACGGCCGGCTTCCCAATAAGGTGCAAGTTCTTCGGCGACCAGACGTTCGATATCGGCCCCTTGCCAGCGGGATTTGGACAGCAACTCATGGGTATGCGCCAGAGCCCGGATGCGGCCATCAACCGCCTTCACATACTCCTCGATACTGTCGGCGCGGGCCAGCCGCACGATCGCTTGCGCGACCGCCAATGCGTTGCGGGCGCGATGATCCACCTCGCGCGCCAATAGGCCCTGCATCGCTTCGGCTTCCTTGCGGTCGGTAATGTCCACCAGCACACCGCTGAGGCGTTCGGCTTTTCCTTGGGCATCCAGTCCCGCGGCGATGGTTGCCAGGCACCAACGCACCTGGCCATTGTCGCGCATCACGCGGATCTCGCTTTGAAAAGTCGTGTTCTGGGGGGACAGGCCTTTCACGGCTTCTGTCAATTGCGCCATGTCCGATGCATCGATGCGGGACCTGATCGTGTCCGTGCTGGGCTGGAATTCATCGCCGACCGCAAAGATTTTCCGCAATCCCGCGTCCCAGGTCCAAGTGTCGTCCATCATGTCATATTGCCAGGACCCCATGCTGCCGGAAGCAAGGGCAAGACTGCGCGCGGCCTCGCTTTCCTTGAGGCGCTGATGGGCGGCTTCCAGCGCCGCGGTCCGCTCGGCAACCCGCGTCTCCAATTCGCGGTTCAAGGATTCGAGTTGCTTGGTCTTGCGATAAAGCTCGGCGAACACCCGCACCTTGGCCCGCAGCAGTTCCGGCACGACGGGCACAGGCACATAATCCACCGCGCCAGCGTCATACCCCCGCACAAAATCGGATTCAGACAGGTGAATGGCGGAAATAAAAATAAGAGCGGTCTTCTGAAAGCGCGGATGCTCGCGGATCATTGCGGCCAGCTCGAATCCATCCAGCTCCGGCATGCAGACATCGATCAGGATGACCGCCACGTCGTTTTTGAGGAGCACCTCCAAAGCTTCATTGGCACAGCTCGTCTTGATGAGCGTCTCGCCCAATTCGCGCAGCATCACTTCATAACTGAGCAGCTTGCCCGGTTGATCGTCCACCAGCAGTATGTTGACGGGTTCCGACATGGTGGCCTAGCGATGCAGCCGCATGCGCAGCGAAGATAAAAGCTGCTCGGTGTTCACCGGTTTGGCAAGATAGTCGGAAGCGCCCGCTTCCAGGCATTTCTCCCGGTCGCCTTTCATCGCCTTGGCGGTGAGGGCGATGATGGGAAGACGGCGGAATTTGGGGTCCTTGCGGATCAGTTCCATGGTCTGGTAGCCGTCCATTTCGGGCATCATGATGTCCATCAGCACAATGGACAGTTCGGGTGTGGATTCCACCAGCGAAATCGCTTCCCGGCCGGTGGTGGCGGTCAGAACCCTCATCCCTCGTCGCTCCAGCACGCTGGACAGCGCGAAGATGTTGCGCGCATCGTCATCCACCAGCAGCACGGCGCGGCCCACCAGGTCTTCGTCCGAACTGTTGAGACGCTCCAACATGCGCTGCTTTTCGGGCGGCAGATCGGTGATGACCCGATGCAGGAAAAGCGCGGTCTCATCCAGCAGCCGCTCAGGCGATTCCACACCCTTGACCACGATGCTGCGCGCCATGCTGTGAAGCTGAAGGTCTTCTTCCAGCGAAAGCTCCCGGCCGGTGAAGACGATGACCGGAATGTCGGGAATGCTCGAATCGTTGCGCAATTCGTCGAGTACCTCGAACCCAGACATGTCGGGCAATCGAAGATCGAGTACCACGCAATCGGGGGTGGTATCGCGTAAGGATTGAAGCGCCTCCCGGCCCGAGCCGGCAGCGACGATCTCGATATCGTCATGACCCAGCAGTTCGGTGATGCTCATCTGCTCCGCCGGATTGTCCTCAACGATCAGCAGCCGCCGGCGGCGAGGCTTAGAAAACTCCTTAATGCGCGCAAGCGCGCTCTGCACGCCTTCCGCTGTCGTCGGCTTGGTGACAAAGGCAAAGGCGCCCCGCGCCAGCCCGTGCTGGCGATCTTCGTCAAGCGTGACGATCTGGACCGGAATATGGCGGGTAAGCGGGTTCTGCTTGAGTTGGCTCAACACCGACCAGCCCAGCATGTCCGGCAGGAAAACATCCAGCGAAACGGCGGAAGGCCGGTATTGCAGCGCCAGTTCCAGTGCGTCCTCGCCACGGGCCGCGACAAGAACCTTGAATCCCTCGTCATGGGCGAGATCCAGCAGGATGCGCGCATAATGCGGATCGTCTTCCACCACCAGGAGAACGGAATCGCCCGGCTCAATTTCGTTGCGGTCGTCATTGATCTGCTCGACGACCCGGTCGGAGTTCTGTGCCGCAGAATAGGCCTTCTGCATGGGGAGTTGTGCGGCCATGCCCTGCCTTACGCCGGAAATCGGTCCGACATAACGGATCGGCAGATAAAGTATGAAGGTGCTGCCGGCGCCGGGAGTCGAGCGTAATTGAATCTCCCCGCCCAGCAGGCCCGACAATTCACGGCTGATCGCAAGGCCGAGGCCCGTGCCGCCATATTTGCGGCTGGTGCTGGCGTCGGCCTGCTGGAATGCCTCGAAAATGATGCGCTGCTTTTCAAGGGGAATGCCGATGCCGGTGTCGGAGACTTGAAACGCAACCACCGCGGAGGCCTGGTCGAGAACGGGATGGCCGCTGTTCCAGCCTTCGCCGACCAGCGAAGCGGACAGGCTGATGCCGCCCCGCTCGGTGAATTTGAAAGCATTGGAAAGGAGATTTTTAAGCACCTGCTGCAGCCGCTTGGAATCAGTGAAGATGGTGCGGCCAAGACGCTCGTCAATCTGCACATTGAAGGAGAGCTGGCGCGTCTCCGCCTCATGGCGGAAGGGCCGGGCCACCGCGTCGATCACATTGCCGAAGCCGATCTCCTCCGCCTCCACCGTCACGGTGCCCGATTCGATCTTGGAAAGATCGAGAATATCGCTGATCAGGTTGAGAAGATCGGTGCCCGCGCCATGAATGGTGCGCGCGAACTCCACCTGTTTGGCCGAAAGATTGCTTTCCGGATTGTCCGCAAGCTGCTGGCCGAGAATAAGAATGCTGTTGAGCGGCGTGCGCAGCTCGTGGCTCATATTGGCGAGGAATTCAGATTTGTATTTCGAGGTCAGCGCGAGTTCGCTGGCCTTTTCTTCCAGGGCCAGTCGGGCCTGTTCGATCTCCTGATTCTTGCGCTCGACTTCGACATTCTGCTCCGCGAGCTGCTGCGCCTTCTGCTCCAGCTTCTCGTTGGTCTGCTGCAATTCCTTCTGCCGGGTCTGGAGTTCCGCCGCCAATTGCTGGGATTGCACCAGAAGGCTTTCGGTCTGCATCGTCGCCTCGATGCTGTTCAGCACGATGCCGATATTGGCGGTCAACTGGTCGAGGAAAGCGATTTCCAGCTCCGTGAAGTTGCGCAAGGTGGAAAGCTCGATGACCGCCTTGATCTGGTTCTCGAATACAACCGGCAGAACGATGATGTTCTTGGGGATCACCCGCATCAGCGCGGAATTGATCGGCACCACCTGGTCGCGCAGATCGGTGATGAGCAGCCGCTGCTTGTCCAGCGCGCATTGTCCGACCAGACCCTCACCTGTCGCGATCGATTGGGGATGTCCGTCCACCCCGTCATCGGCGTAAGCTGCGATCAGGCCCAGTCCCGAATCCGGATCGGTGCCCTTCTGGTAGATTACGCCCATCTGGGCGTTGACCAGCGGGGTCAATTCCGACAGCAGCAGCCGGCCCACCGTCTTCAGGTCGCGCTGGCCTTGCAGCATGTTGGTGAATTTCGCCAGATTGGTCTTCAGCCAATCCTGTTCGGTGTTGCGCTCCGTGGTGAGACGCAAATTTCCGATCATGGTGTTGATGTTGTCCTTCAGTTCGGCCACCTCGCCATTGGCCTCGACTTGGATCGAGCGGGTCAGGTCGCCCTTGGTGACGGCGGTTGCCACTTCTGCAATGGCGCGCACCTGAGTGGTCAGGTTGGCCGCCAGCAGGTTCACATTGCCGGTCAGGGCTTTCCAGGTGCCTGCGGCGCCCGGCACGTTGGCTTGGCCGCCCAGCCGCCCTTCGACGCCAACTTCACGGGCGACCGTCGTCACCTGGTCGGCGAAGGTCGCCAGTGTTTCGGTCATATTGTTGATGGTTTCGGCAAGCGCAGCCACCTCGCCCTTGGATTTCACGATGAGGTTCTGTTTCAACTCGCCATTGGCGACGGCGGTGACGACTTTCACGATGCCGCGCACTTGCTCGGTCAGGTTCGCCGCCATCACATTAACGGTATCCGTCAGGTCCTTCCAGGTCCCCGCCACACCCGGCACCTGCGCCTGGCCGCCCAGCCGCCCTTCTGTGCCGACTTCGCGCGCCACGCGCGTCACTTCCGAGGCGAAGGCATTGAGCTGATCGACCATCGTATTGATGGTGTTTTTCAGTTCCAGGATTTCGCCTTTCACATCGACGGTGATCTTGCGCGACAGGTCGCCCCGCGCCACCGCGGTGGTCACTTCCGCGATATTGCGCACCTGGCCCGTCAGGTTGCCGGCCATCGAGTTCACCGAGTCGGTCAGGTCCTTCCAAGTGCCGTCCACACCCGGCACCACTGCCTGACCGCCCAGGCGGCCGTCGGTGCCGACCTCGCGCGCCACACGCGTCACTTCGGCGGCGAAGGAGCGCAACTGCTCGACCATCGTGTTGAGCGTGTCCTTCAGCAGCAGGATTTCGCCGCGCACGTCCACCGTGATCTTCTTGGAAAGATCGCCGCCGGCGATGGCGGTCGCCACTTCGGCGATGTTGCGCACCTGGGCGGTCAGATTGCCGGCCATGAAATTCACATTGTCGGTCAGGTCCTTCCATGTGCCGGCGACACCCGGCACCTGCGCCTGGCCGCCCAGCTTGCCTTCGGTGCCGACCTCGCGCGCCACCCGAGTCACTTCGGCGGCGAAAGCGTTGAGCTGATCGACCATGGTATTGATGGTGTTCTTCAGCTCCAGGATTTCGCCTTTCACATCGACGGTGATCTTGCGCGACAGGTCGCCCCGCGCCACCGCGGTGGTCACTTCCGCGATATTGCGCACCTGGCCGGTCAGGTTGCCGGCCATCGAGTTCACCGAGTCGGTCAGGTCCTTCCAAGTGCCGTCCACACCCGGCACCACTGCCTGACCGCCCAGGCGGCCGTCGGTGCCGACCTCGCGCGCCACGCGCGTCACTTCGGCGGCGAAGGAGCGCAACTGCTCGACCATTGTGTTGAGCGTATCCTTAAGCAGCAGGATTTCGCCGCGCA